>CAYMQZ010000043.1:1247-14710 GCA_964392705.1 uncultured Gemmatimonadota bacterium | reverse complement strand
CGTCCGTCCGCCGGTCGCGGTTGACGCGGACGGCCCGCCCGGCATACGTGCAACTTCGTGGACACCATGCTCGGCAGGAGGTCCGGCATGCGAACGGCGATCCGGGTGTGCGCCCTGGGGGCTTGGCTGACCGCGTGCGGCGGCGGCGACCGGTGGGACGTCCTCGACCTGGTCGACACGTACGGCGATCTGGCCGCCCGCGCGAGCTGGCCCGGCTTCGACGGCCGGACCGTTCCGCTGGCGATCTGGGACGGAGAGCGAACGTGGCTCTTCCGTCATCCCGACCCGCCGTCCGAGTTTCGCCGCCACGAGGGACGCGCCGACGTGTGGATCGCGGCGGGACGTCATCCGGTGGCCACCGCCAACACCTCGGCCGAGCTGGGCGGGTTCCGGACGGCGGTGTTGCTGGCGGATTCGACGGCCGGCGGCCGGGCCCGGCTCCGGGAGCTCGCCGGCATGCTGGTTCACGAGGCGTTCCACGTCCATCAGGCCCTCCACCATCCGGGGTGGGCCCCGAACGAGGTCGAGCTGTTCACGTATCCGATCGAAGATCCGGAGGGGTTACGGCGGCGACGAATGGAGACGGCGGCGCTCCGGCGCGCCCTCCGCTCGGAAGCGCCGGATTCGGTGCGGCGGTTGTGCTGGGCACGCGGCTGGCTGCGGATCCGTCGGGCGCGCATGGCACGGCTGCCGGAAGGCGCGGCGGCCTACGAGCGGGGAGCCGAACTTTCGGAGGGGCTGGCCCGCTACGTGGAAGCCAGCGCCCTCGGACGCCGCGCGCCACCCGCCCTGCCGCCGGAGGGCTACGCCCCCGAGGCGGTGCGCTCGCGGGCGTACGACGTGGGTCACGCCCTGGCCTGGCTGCTGGATCGGGTGGGGCCCGACTGGAAGGGACGGCTGACGACGGGGGCGGGGACGCTGGAGGAAGCGCTGGAAGAGGCGCTCGCGACGAGCCGGGGAAGCACCTGCCGGCTGACGCCCGACGAGTCGGGACGCGCTCTGGCGGTGGCCCGCGCGGACCTGGAGCGGCTGGCCCGCCGTCGGGCCGAGCGTCTGAGCGGCTTCGAGGAGGCGCCAGGCTGGCGAGTCGAGATCGTGGCGCCCGAGGGGGCGCCGCTGTTCCCCGCCGCCTTCGACCCGCAGAACGTCGATCGACTGGGGGAGGGAACGGTCCTGCACGGCCGATGGCTGCGGCTGGAGGGACGGGGCGGGAGCGTGGAGGTGCTGGATCGCGAGGCGCTCACCGATGCCGCGGGCCCGCACCCGCTGTTCACGGGCGTCCGCCGCCTGCTGGTCACCGGGCTGTCCGGCGAGCCCGAGGTCGACGAGGCGAGCGGCCTGCTCCGGATCCGCGCGGAGGGCCTGACGGCCGATCTGACGGGAGCCACGCTGACGCGCTCCGGCCGACGCTGGCGGGTGGAGCTGGGAGCTTCGGGGGAGCGTTAGAGGAGCCGGATGCGCACGAAGAAGGCCGTGGCCACGGCCATGCAGAGCATCCCGGCGAGCGACCACGCCCGGAGCGCCCGGCCCGGCCGGAGCGCCGGATCCGGGACGAGCCGGGTGACGCAGTAGTGGTTCAGCGCGTAGAGCACCGAGGAGAGCAGGAAGCTGATCACCGCCGCCACGGTCACCAGAACGACCGGGTCCCGCAGGATCGCGGTCTCGACCACGGCGAGCGACAGGCTGCAGGCGAGGAACCCCCAGTACAGGGCCCCGCGTCGACCCGCGGCGGCGGGGCGCAGCCTGCCCAGCGTCTCGGCGAAGGCGCGCGGGAAGCCGTCCAGCACGGCGTAGGCCGTCGAGAACATCCCGAAGAAGGCGGCCGCCAGGAACAGCGGCAGCACCCAGTCGCCCAGCACGTCGGTGTAGAGCCGGGCGATCGTGATCGCGACGTCCGCGCCTTCCGGGACGCGGCCCAGCGGGCGCAGCACCTCGGCCCCCAGCGCCACGAACATGGCGCCCAGGGCGAGCGAGAGGCCGTAGCCGATCCGCATGTCCAGGAGTCCCACCCCCAGCACGCCCGCGGTCGGGACCTCGCCGCGTGCCGGGACGTTGTCTCGCGCCCCGGCCTTCGCCCGGGCCCGCTCCTCCCACTCGTCCCGGCGCTCGAGCGCCCACATCGAGTGCCAGACGGCCACGTCGATTCCCGTGGGCATCCAGCCGAGCAGGGCGCCGATCAGCAGCGCCGCGCCGGCGGGCGCGGCCGGCACGGCCAGGCCCGACCAGAACCCCGCGCCGGGCGGTTGGGCCAGAAAGGCCAGCGCGGTCATCGCCGCCAGGGCCAGGAGCATCCACTTGCTGAGCGCCGAGAGGCCGTCGAAGCCGCCCGAGCGAAGCAGCCCGGCTATCAGCAGGCCCAGCAGCAGGCTCCCGAGCGGGATCGGGAGGCCCGGGACGACGGCGGCTACGACCGCCGCCGCCACTCCCAGCACGCCCGCCAGCACGGTCACGCCCTGGATGACAGTGCCCGCCAGGAAGACCCAGAGCGCCCAGTTCCCGGGCCCCGGCACGCGGGCGTACCCGTCGAGCAGGGAGCCTCCGGTGGCCACGGCGTACCGGGGCCCGAACTCGAACGCCGGATACTTGAAGAGGTGCGCGAACGTCACGACCCAGAGGAGCGCGTAGCCGTAGGCGGCGCCGGCCGTGGGCGCGAGGACCAGGTGGCTGGCTCCGATCGCCGTGGCCGCGACGACCAGGCCGGGTCCGAGCCATCTCGCCCGGTCCAGCGCCCCGGCCCAGGCGGAGCGGGATCCGGGCGAGACCCGGTGGCGCGCGGTGGACGGAGCGGGTGAGGGGCCCGGACGGGAGGCGGGATTCGTCGGTCGCGGCGGCATCTTCGGAAGATCCCGCCGTCGGCGGGGCCCTGCAACGACGACCGGTGAGACCGCCGCGCCCGTCGTGCGGTCTCCGTCGGACCGCCGTAACTTCGTCCCGGCCCTACCTCTCCGCCCCGGAGTCGTCGTCGTGCGGGCCGCGGGCCCGGAGAGGCCGTATACCTTCCAGCGGGAGAGTGTGGGTGGGACGAGGCCGGGAGAGCCTGAGGACCCTGTCGGTGTTCCTGATCGTCCTGGCCGCGACCTGGGCGGCCGCCTGCGGCCGGGGCGTGGCGGTCGCCGACCACCCGGGCGTGGCGGTCGCGGACCACCGGGGTCCGGCGGTCGAGAGGACCGAGATCCTGTGGGACACCTACGGGGTTCCCCACATCTTCGCCCGTGACGCCGAGGAGCTGTTCTACGCCTACGGCTGGGCCCAGGCAGAGGCGCACGGCGATCTGCTTCTCGGGCTGTACGGGCAGGCCCGCGGTCGCGCGGCGGAATATTGGGGAGGCGAATACCTGAACTCGGACCGGTGGGTCCGGACCATGGGGATCCCCGCGCGGGCGACGCGCTGGTACGAAGCCCAAGCTCCGCGGTTCCGCGCCTATCTGGACGCCTTCGTGCGAGGCGTGAACGAGTACGCCCGCGCGCATCCGGACCGGCTGGCCGACGAGCGGAAGGTGGTCCTTCCGCTGACCGGCGAGGACGTGATGGCTCACGTGCAACGCACCGTCCACTTCACCTTCGTCGCTTCCCCGTGGACGGTCGATGCCGCCCGCCGCCGCTGGGCAGAGGGCGGGTCCGCGGGGGCCGCCCGTGCGGGAGTCGAGGCGACCGAGGCGACCGCGCAGCTGGGGCCCGAGCCGGGCGGCCGCGAGGATCGGCTGGAGGTCGCCCGGGCCGGCCTCGGAGCCTCCAACGCCTGGGCGATCGGCCCCTCCCGGGCGGCGGACGGCCACGCGCTGTTGCTGGCCAACCCCCACCTGCCCTGGGCGGACCTGTTCACCTGGTTCGAGGTCCAGCTCGCCTCGCCCGAGATCGACGCCTACGGGGCGACGCTGGTCGGCTCGCCGTTCCTGGGCATCGCGTTCAACGACCACCTCGGCTGGACCCACACGGTGAACGCGCACGACGGGGCCGACTTCTACGAGCTTCGGCTCGTGGAGGAGGGCTACCGCTGGGGCGAGGGCACGAGAGAGTTCGAGGTAGAGGCCGACACGATTCGGGTCCGGCAACGGGATGGAGGCCTGGCGGCGGAGCCGATCGAGCTTCGCGCCTCGGTGCACGGCCCCGTGGTGGCGACGCGGGACGACCGGGCCCTCGCGCTCCGCATGGTGGGGCTCGACGAGCCCCAGCTCTTCGCCCAGTACTGGGAGATGGCGCGCGCTCGGAACCTGGAGGAGTTCGAGGCGGCGGTGGCGCGGCTCCAGATGCCGACCTTCACGGTGATGTACGCGGATCGGGAGGGGAACATCCTGCACCTGTTCGGCGGACGGGTTCCGGTCCGCCCCGAGGGGGACTGGAGCTGGTCCGGCGTCGTGCCGGGAGTCGGGCCGGAGACGCTGTGGCAGGAGACGCACCGCTACGAGGAGCTGCCGCGCGTCCTGAACCCGGAGACCGGCTGGCTGCAGAACGCGAACGATCCGCCGTGGACCACGACCTTTCCGAGTCCGCTGGATCCCGGGGCGTTCCCCGACTACATGGCGCCCCGGCAGCCGCTCGCCCCGCGCTCGCAGCGCTCGGCGCGGATGCTGGCCGGGGACGGCGCCATCACGTTCGAGGAGCTGGTCGCCTACAAGCACTCGACGCGCATGGAGCTGGCCGACCGGATCGTGGACGACCTGGTCGCGGCGGTGGAGACCCGGGGCGGGGAGACGGCCCGCCGGGCGGCGGCCGTGCTGCGCGAGTGGGACCGGAGGGCCGAAGCCGACAGTCGCGGCGCGGTGCTGTTCGAAGCCTTCCACGAGCAGATCCGCTCCCGCCGCTGGCCGGATGGATTCTACGCGGAGCCGTGGGATCCGGAACGTCCCTTCGAGACGCCGGGCGGACTGGTCGACCCGGAAGCGGCGGTGGCGGCGCTCGAAGCCGCCGCGCGGGAGGTGGAGACGGCCCACGGGCGGCTCGACCCGGTCTGGGGAGAGCTGCACCGGCTGCGAAGGGATGGCCTTGACCTGCTCGGGAGCGGCGGCTCGGGGCTCCTGGGAATCTTCCGCGTCGTGGACTATGACGAGGCGGAGGGCGGCCGCCACGTGGCGGTGGGCGGCGACTCCTTCGTGGCGGCGGTGGAGTTCGGCGACTCGGTGCGCGCCCGCGCCCTGATCGGCTACGGGAACTCCTCCCGGCGCGGCTCCCCCCACCGTACGGACCAGATGCGGCATTTCGCCCGCGGCGAGCTGCGGCCCGTGTGGCGGACGCGGGCGGCGATCGAGGCACACCTGGAGCGCCGCGAGTCGCTCGCCCCGGGCGGGGAGTCGCAGCCGCGAGATGTGCCTTGAATCGAGGTTATATGAAGATGGACAAGCCACCGATCGACATATCGTTGGAGTGGAAAGGAGACCTCCGATTCAGGGCCGAGGCCGACGGCATCGAGGCGGCGATCGATGGCGAGGGCCGGACGGCCCCGTCTCCCATGTCCCTGCTCCTGATGGCCCTGGCCTCGTGCACGGGCTCCGACGTGGCCGACATCCTTCGCAAGGGGCGACAGGATCTTCGAGGCCTGCGGGTGGCGGCGCGCGGCGAGCGACGTCAGGAGGCTCCCCATCGCTACACGCGCATCCGGGTGGCCTTCACGCTCGAGGGTGGGGTGGAGCGAGCGAAGGCCGAGCGGGCCGTGCGCCTGTCGTTCGAGAAATACTGCAGCGTGCTGCACACGCTGGCCGACGATCTGGACGTCGCCTGGGAGGTCGAGCTTACTGGAAGGTGACCCCGCCCGCGGGCGTCCAGATGGCGATCGCGCCGCAGTCGTTGCTCGGATGCAGGAACTCGCCCGGCATCTCCGACGGACCCCGGTAGACCTCGATCGCGCCCAGCTCCTCGGGCGCGATGTCGTCGATCTCGAACACCCGCATCAGGACGCCGTCCAGGTAGATGAGCGGCTTGCAGCGCCGTCCCCGCTCGATGAAGACGGGTTGACGACCGTGCTGCTGGAGTCCCACGTACACCCCCGGCACGCCACGGAAGATGTCGCTCACGAGCCGGAGCGGCTTGCGGTTCTCGATCTCCTCGGGCCCGAGGTAATACCCGTGGCCCGCGCGGCGCCGGCGCTCGAACTCGGCCATCTTGCCGCGGCGGTCGGCCGGCACCTCGACGCGCAGGTCCGCCACTCTCACGACCGTTCGGCCGAGGAGCAGCACGATGTGGGTGGTTCGCTCCGCTCGGAGCTCGATCGGGGTGTCGCTCGTCTCGTATCCGATGTAGCGGACCTCGATCGTGTCCTGGCCCGCCGGCACCTTCGGGATGCGGAAGTTGCCCGTGCTGTCGGTCAGGGCGCCTCCGCCCGAGCTCCTGAGCATCACGACGGCGCCCTGGAGCGGCTTGCCGGTCGTCGCCGAGACCACCTGACCCACGAGCGTGGCGAAGCTCGTGTCGGCCGCCTGCGGGCTGGACTGCGCGGATGACGGCGTTGCGGCGAAAGCGAGCAGGGAGGCCCCGAGCGCGACCGCGCCGATCCGCCGGAGCCGGCCGTAGGCCCGCGTCGATGCCGACGTCCCGCGGCTCCGGCCGGACTTCCTCTCGCTCGTGGCGTGCTTCATCTGGCTCCCGGGGCATTCTGGTCGCGTGAACCCGACCGCCTCCGCGGATCCGGGGCGCCGGGTTCGGGCGCCCCTGCCGTCGGGCGGCGACGTGCCTCCGGACGGTGCTACGGCGCGATACGGCACGAAGTTCCGCATCGCGCCTCGCTCGCGGCACCCGCGGCAGCTCGAAGCCCGGATCCGCCTCGCGCCAGTCCCACGCTGTGCGCCACCAGCGTGCCGGGGCCGTCCTTCCGGTACGTGAGCCGGCGGGGGGGCACGCGGGCGTCCCGATACTTGCTCCGGGGGCGTCCAGCCGCCAGAGTCGGGACGACTCGTCGCGCGCAGCGCCGTCCGGGAGGTCGTATGCCGAGAGCCGTGAGGATCGCCCTCACCATCGTTCTGGGACTCGCGGTGGGGGCGATCGGAATCCTGTACGTATTCATGGACGTGGGTCCGACCGAGACGGACGCGGGCCGTCTGCTCACGGGGGTCGCGCTCTTTCTGGTGGCCGGCCTCGTGCTCGGGCTCCTGAACCCCGAGGGCCGGGCCTGGCTGCTCTCCGGGATCGCCGCCTGGGGCCTGATGCTGCTCGGTGGGTACGGGCTGTGGATCTCCCTCACGCACCCGCCCTCGGCCGACCTCCGCCTGGCCCTCACCTTCCTCGTGGGCCCTCTGGCGCTGGCGCTCTTCGGAGGCTGGCTCGGCGCGCGCCTGCGGCGTTAGGCGCGGCGCGCCCCCGGTACACCTCCCCCACCACGCGCGGCGCCTTCGGCAGCGGGAACCGCTCCAGACGCCGGATCTCGAAGCCGGCCTCGGAGATGAGGCGGTCGATGCGGCGGTTCAGGTTGCAGCCGCACGCCACGATTCGCTCGATCGGGTTCAGCCGGTCCTGCCAGCGGGCCACCCGCGGCCGGTCGCTGCGGCCGTGCTCCATGAACAGGAGGCGGCCGTCGGGGGTCAGGACCCGGTGGATCTCCCGCAGCGCCCGGACCGGATCGGCGATCGTGCAGAGCGTCCATGTGCTCACGGCCGTGTCGAAGCTCAGGTCGCGGAACGGAAGTCGGGCCGCGTCGAGACGAACGCGGCGGACCGGAAACGGAGCCGCCGCGATCCGTCTCCGCACCCGGTCCTCCAGAGGACGCTCCGCATCGCCCCCCGTCAGGCTCTCGACCTCCCTCGGATAGCAGGCGAGGTTGAGCCCCGTCCCGAAGCCCACCTCCAGGACTCGCCCGCGGGCAGCGCCGAGCGTCTCGCGGCGCAGATCGAGCTGGTCCTCGGTCCCGATCGCCCACTCCATGAGGCGCGGGAAGAGGTGGCGCGCGTACAGGTCGTACAGCCTCACCGGTCGCCGCGTGACAGGCATGTATCCTGCTTCACGAGCCTGGTGAGGCGAGAGAGGTGGGAGCCGCGGCAAGGGCTCCAGAGCCGCTGGACGGCGTCCCGAGACGGCGAGTCGCCCCCGGGTCGGGGGACGATCGACGTCGACCGGGAGCGCAAGCGGGAGGAGGCACACCATGGCACGCACCACGGATGAGCGAGAGATGACCGAGAGACGGTTCGGGACCCTTCCGAGCGGCCGGTCCCGCTTCGTGTCCGCCGCCTTCGATGACCTGGACGAGGCGATCGACGCGGCGCGTGAGCTGGAGCAGCGCGGGTACGGCCGCCATCAGATCAGCGTCTTCATGGCCGCCGAGACGCGGGAGCGATACATCGACACCCATCCCCGATACGACGAGCTCGAGGAGAAGGCCGTCGTGGTCGAGGAGGTGGAGCTGGAGAAGCAGCGAAAGACGCTGGAGGGCGCCGGCGCCGGGGGAACGATCGGCGGCGCGATCGGCGCGGCCGGAGCGGCCATCGCCGCTCTGGGCACGACCGTGGTGCTGCCGCCGCTGGGCATCGCCGTGGCCGGTCCGCTCGCCGCGGCGCTCGCGGGCGCGGGGGCAGGAGCCGCCACGGGCGGGCTGGTCGGCGCCCTGGTCGGGGCCGGGATGACGGAGTACAGGGCCCGTCGATTCGAGGAGCTGGTCAAGGAGGGCAACGTGCTGGTCGGCGTGGTGGCGGAGACGGATGCCGAGCGCACGAACATCGTCGAGGTGCTGGAGCAGCATGGTGGCGAGCTGGTGAGGCGCGAGAGGCAGGAGGACTGAGGGCCGCGGTCCACGCGGCACTCTCCGGGGTCCCGGGTCGTCGGGCGCCGGCGGGGACGGGGCCGCGTCGGAGGTCCACCGCGATCCGCGGTGGCTCCGGTCGTGACCCGCTTCCCCGCCCGGTCGTCTCTTATGAATTCCTCCTCCTGGGCTACTCCCGGCTCCCGCCGGCGTCCTCCTCCACTACCGCGGACTTCTCGCTCCGCTCCTCCCTCCACGCCTCCCGTCGCTCCTTCATCTCCTCCGTCATGTGCTTCTCGAACCAGTGCATCAGGTAGGCCTGCGTGCGGAGGAAGTTGGAGGGCTTCGAGCCGGTGCCGTGCCACTCCTCCTGCATGCGCACCATGGCGCTCGGCACCTTCCGGAACTTGAGCGCCTGGTAGTACTCCTCGGTCTGGGCCATGGGCGTCCGGAGGTCTTTCTCGCCGGTCATGACCAGCGTGGGCGTCGTCACGTTCCCCACCAGCATGAGCGAGGAGCGGCGGAGGTGCTCGCTCGGGTCCTCCCACGGCGGCTTCTCGAAGTTGCGGTACCAGTAGGGGCTGTCCGTGGTGCCCACGAAGGAGAGCCAGTTGGTGACGGGGCAGCGGACGCCCGCCCCCGCGAAGCGGTCGGTCATCCCGATCACCCAGCTCGACAGCACGCCTCCCCCGCTGCAGCCGGTGACGAAGAGGTTCTCCGGATCCACGTATCCGCGGGCGAGCACCGTGTCCACGCCCGCCATCAGGTCGTTGTAGTCCTTCCCCGGGTAGGCGTTCATGATCGCGTTCCCGAACTCGGTGCCGTAGCCGCTCGAGCCCCGGGGGTTGGTGTAGAGGACGACGTAGTCGTTCGCGGCGAGGTTCTGGAACGACCAGGAGAAGTCGAAGCCGTACATGGCGTGGGGGCCGCCGTGGATGTGGAGGATGAGCGGATAGCTCCGGGACGGGTCGAAGTCCGGCGGCTTCACGATCCAGCCCTGGATGCGGAAGTCGTCGGCGGAGGAGTACCAGAACTCCTCCACCTCGCCCAGTTGAAGGTCGGCCAGCACGTCGGCGTTCACCTCCGTGAGACGAGTCAACCGCCCGTTCCGCAGGTCGACCGAGTAGACGTCCTCGGGTACAGCCGGTGAAGAGAGGGTTCCCACGGCCACGCCCGCCGGGCTCACATCGCTCAGCCGGAACTCGTGCTCCTCCTCGGTGACGCGGCGCGGCGAGCCGTCGAGCGGCGCGAACCACAGGTTCATCTTCCCCTCGTCCTCCGCGACGAAGTAGACGCCGTCGCCGCCGGGCGACCAGCGGAGGCCACGGGGCTCCCGGTCCAGCTCCGTCGTCAGGACCCGGGGGTTCGAGCCGTCGGCGCCCATCACGTAGAGCCGGTCGGTGATATAGGTGTTGCGGACGGAGTCGTGGCCCAGGTAGACGATGTGCCGGCCGTCGGGCGAGGGAAGCGGGGCGAAGTCGGGCCCCCGGCGCGACGTGAGCCGCCGGATCTCCCGGCTCTCGGCGTCGACCGCGTAGACTTCCGATTCGCGCCAGATCCAGTCCGCCTCCGGATGTCGGTGGCCCGAGAAGTAGATCGTGCGGCCGTCGGCGGACCACTCGGGCCCGCCGTGGTCGAAGTCGCCGTGCGTGAGCTGGCGCGGGGTCCCCCCATCCGCGTCGACGACGAAGAGGTGGCGGTGCCCCTGCGGCTCGTAGCCGCGCCGGTCCTGCCGGTAGTCGAGCCGCTCGATCACGATCGGGTCGTCGGTCCACTTCGCGCCTTCCGGCTTCTTCGGCAGATCGACGTCCCAGCTCTCCTTCTTCGGGACGAGCATCTCGAAGGCGATCCGCTCGCCGTCGGGGCCCCAGGCGATCGAAGAGGTGGACTCCGTGAGACGGGTGATCTGGGTGACGGCCCCTTCGGCGTCCATGCGACGTACCCAGATCTGCCGCTTCGAGGCCTCGTCGCACTCGAGGAGCGCCGAGCGATCCCCGCCGGGCGTCCCGCAGGCGAGGAAGGCGATCCGGTCGCCCGAGGGCGACCAGCGGGGCGAGGAGCCGTCCGTCAGGTAGCGGTCGCGGGAGCCGTCGGCGTCCATGATCCAGAGGGAAGACTTCCGGTCGTCCGTCATCGGATCGATCCACTCGCGGCTGTAGACCACCTGCCGGCCGTTTGGCGAGATGCGCGGGTCGCCCACGCCCTCGAAGTCCATGTAGCGGTCGAGCTCGAGCCGCGTCTCCCCGGGACTCGGGGCGTCCGGATAGCTGGGCGGCGTCGCCTCCTGGGCCCGGGCCGAGGCGAGGCCCCCCGAAGACGGGAGGAACAGCAGCGACAGCGTCGTGGCGGCGGCGACGAGGGAGGCTCTCGCGCTCATGATCCGCTCCTGTGGCAGGATTCGTGACGGCGGACGCGTCACGATAGGCGGTCGGCCGTCGGGGCTCCAGGGGCGGAGGGTCGGAGCCGACGGTCGCCACCGAAGGAGGGGTCGGAGTCGACGGTGGCCCCCGTCCGCCCGTCGGAGCCCGCGCCGCCCGGTCGGCGCGCGGCCACCCTGCCGGCGCTGAAACCCTGTCGGCGCGCGACCGGGATCCTTAGATGAAGGGCCATGCGTCGCCTGGACTTCGAGCCCTCGCCGGACCTGTATCCCTTCGCCTCGCGGTGGCTCGACCTCGGGGCGGAGGCGCGGCTCCACTACATCGACGAGGGCGAGGGGCGCCCCATCCTCTTCCTTCACGGGAACCCGACCTGGAGCTTCCTCTACCGGGAGATCGTGCGTGGACTGCGCGGCCGATTCCGCTGCGTCGCCGTGGACTATCCCGGCTTCGGCCTCTCGGATCGTCCCTCGGAGTACGGATACACGCCGGCCGAGCACGCCGACGTCGTGGCGGGGCTCGTGCGGCGATTGGACTTGGAGGACGCGGTCGTGATGGGCCAGGACTGGGGCGGCCCGATCGGGGTGGCGGCGGCTCTGGCGGAGCCGGAACGGGTCACCGGCTTCGTCTTCGGGAACACCTGGGCGTGGCCCGCCGACGCGCTGCGCGCCCGAGCCTTCAGCGCCCTGATGTCGAGCGTGCCGCTGCGCTGGGCCATCCTGGAGCGCAACCTCTTCGTCGAGCGTCTGATGCCGATGGGAACCGCGACAGGGTTCTCCGAGGAGGAGATGGAGCACTACCGCGGGGTGCAGCCCGCGCCGGAGCTCCGCGCGGGAGTGGCGGAGTTCCCGCGACAGATCCGCGCAGCGGGAGGCTGGCTCGCGGGCCTCGAGCGGGGCCTCTCCCAGGAGCTCGGGGACCGGCCGAGCCTGCTCGTGTGGGGCATGAGGGACCGCATCTTTCCTCCGGCGACGATCGGTCGTTGGCGGCGGCTGCTCGACGATGTCCGCCTCGTCGAGCTCCCGGAGGCGAAGCATTTCATCCAGGAGGATGCCCCGGACGCGATCGCCGCGGCGATCGCGGAGAGGTTCGTGTCGTGAGGCCGCTTGCGCCGCGGCCGGGCGCGCCGGAGTATCGCGCCGCGGCGGACCGACGAGTCGCGGCGAGGGCGGCGATCGGCGAGCCGGAGAACCCGGACGGGAGCGAGGAACCCGAGTAGATGGCCGAGGGGAAGAGGCCGAGAGGGAAGGGGGGCGGCGGGGCCCGCGAGGCGTCGCGGGCCTCCGGGGCGATGTCCAAGGGCGATCCGGAGCGGGAGGAGCCAAAGGGCGACGGGCAGCGGGAGGAGCGTCCCCCGCCGCGGCCGTGGACCGTGCCTTGGCTGATCGAATGGGGGAAGACGCTCCTCTTCGCCGCCGTCATCTTCCTGGTCCTGCGCACCTTCATCGTCGAATCGTTCGTGATCTCCTCGGGCTCGATGGAGCGGACCCTGTTGGTCGGCGACTTCCTGCTCGTGAACAAGACGGCCTTCGGCTCGCCCATCCCCTTCACCCCGTGGCGGGTGCCGGGCTACGGCGAGCCGGAGCGGGGCGAGATCATCGTGTTCCGAGCCGACCACGCCCCGGGCCTGGACATCGTGAAGCGGGTGATCGGCGTGCCGGGCGACACGCTGTCGATGCGCGACGGCCGCCTGTACCGGAACGGCGCGCCCCAGGAGGAGCCGTACGTGATGCACGACCCCTCCGTCCCCGACGCGCATCATCCCGACATGAACTGGCAGCGCCGGTACCTCGCGGACGGTGCCGCGGAGGAGCCCTATCGTCCCACACGTGACGACTGGGGGCCGGTCGTCGTGCCGCCGGAGCGCTACTTCATGCTCGGTGACAACCGGGAGCACAGCCTGGACTCGCGCTTCTGGGGCCTCGTGGAGCGGCAGAAGGTGAAGGGAAAGCCGTTCTTCGTCTACTATTCGTACGACAAGGACGTGCTGCGCCCGTTCCCCTTCGTCACGGCGGCCCGGTTGGGGCGAATAGGCCTCTTTCCTCCGTAACCCTGGATCGAATCGGGAGGCCGGGCCGCAGCGCGCGGGCGGGGCGCGTCGCGCGGGCGGGGCGAAAGTGGCCGACCGACGCCGCCACCGGTCGAGAGGGCCCCGCTTACAAGCGCTTGAGGAGGCGGCGGATCAGCTCGAGCGCCACCACGATCAGGACTTTTCGCACGCGGGCTCCTCCCTGCCTCGTGTCCGGTCCCGGCGGATCTCCGCCGTCGTACCGCTTCGGTGTCTCGCAAAGGCCGCCGCGGTTCCGGTCTCGCGCCCGGGACCCGCTTCTCCCTCGACTACGCCCGGCGGCGGGAGCGAGTTTCAGGGCGACCTTCCAGGTGTGGCCCTTCGGATGCCGGGCCCCGGCCCTCATTGCGGCCTCCCGGCCT
>CAYMQZ010000043.1:0-1147 GCA_964392705.1 uncultured Gemmatimonadota bacterium | reverse complement strand
GGCCAGTTGCGGAGGCCGGCCCCCGGTGCCGGTTGACGACGCCCCTCCGATGCGCCAGGTTCCGGCAATGATCTATAACACTATATCTTTCGTCCGGCGCTTTCCGGCACGGCGCCCGCCCGGAGCCCGCGGGGCGGGCCGAAAACGACTCGCCGTCCGGTTCGCGACGATGGTCGCGGCTCTGATCACGACGCTCCCGCCGTCGGGCGGAAGCGCCGCCGCCCAGTCCCTCGAGGATGAGGCGCGGCGCGAGCTGGCTGCGATCGTGGAGGCGACGCTCGATTCGGTCCCGGTGGCAGGGATGGCTGTGGGCGTCGTCGTGGGGGACAGCCTGGTCTACGCGGGGGGGTTCGGCCTCGCGGACCTCGAGTCGGAGGTTCCGGTCACGCCCGGGACCCTGTTCCAGGTCGGCTCGGTCTCCAAGTCCTTCACCGCGACCGTCGCCGCCCGACTGGCGACTCGCGGCGTCCTGGGGCTCGACGATCGGCTCGATCGGCACCTCCGGGGTGCCGAGCTCCCCGACTCCCTGATCACCCTGCGGCACCTCGCGGCGCACACATCGGGGCTCCCCCGGGACGCGCCCGGCCTCCGCCGTCGCCACGACGACTATCCGGTGCTGGCGTTCACCCATTTCGAACTCTATCGGGGGCTGGCCGAGTCGGCGCCGACCTCCGAGCCGGGCGCGGAATGGAGCTACTCGAACTTCGGCTACGGCGTGCTGGGGCACGCCCTGGAGCGGGCCAGCGGCCTGCCGTACGAGGTCCTGGTCGAGCGCGAGGTCTTCGAGCCCCTCGGCATGTCGTCCAGCACCGTCACGATCTGGCCGGAGCTCGCCGGGCGCCTGGCCACCCCCTACTACGTCGAGGCCGACCGCCTCGTCGAGTACACGCCGTGGGATCCCGAGGCCCTCTCGCCGGCGAGCGGGATCGCCTCGACCCTTCGGGACATGGGCCGCTACGTGGCCTTCCAGATCCGGGAGGGGAGAGCGGGAGGGGCGGTGGGGGAGCTGCAGAGCGTCCGGATTCCCGTGAACCCGGAGCTCCGGTACGGCCTGGGCTGGTTCGTCGAGGAGCTCCCGGGGGTCGGGACGGTCGTCTCGGTCGGCGGCGACCTGGACGGCTACGTGGCCGAGATCGCCTTCTCGCCG
>CAYMQZ010000042.1:5465-17684 GCA_964392705.1 uncultured Gemmatimonadota bacterium | reverse complement strand
GGATCTTGACCTTCGCCTTGGAAGCCGTTGCCATCTCCGCTTCCTCCTTCCGATTCTTTCGTGTGTGGATGGGTTCGGGGCTGTTGGCACTCTGGTTTATCGAGTGCTAAACAACGACCTGCAATATGAGGGCTCGGTGCTCCGTTCACAAGCCCCTGCCCCTTCCCTCTACGGTGCAGGCGTCGTGCCACTTCCGAAGGCGGAAAACGCCCCCCGGGATCGGCCCTTCGGCGCTCTCTCGGGCCCCACGACTGTCGTTCTGACAAACCGGCGGCTGTCAGCCTGACAAGCCGCCGCCGGAACGACGCTCCGGGTGGCTCGACAGCGCTCCCCTCCCGCGCGAGCTTCCACTCCGTGAAACCCCGAGCGGCCCCGGCCCGTACGTTTCGGCGAGGGCCGATCCCCGTATCTTCACCGGGCGGCCGGATGGGACTCGAGACACGAGCGCTCGCGTGGTCGCCGTCCCGGGACCTGGCGAGCGTCGGGAGGAAGCGATGATCAAGGGACTCCTCGTTCTGTTCGCGGTCGGGATCGCCGGGCTCGCGGCGGTGGGCCTCGTGTTCTCCTTCGTGGTCCCGCTGGCCGCCCTGGCGCTCAAGATCCTCTTCATCCTGTTGATCGGCTACCTGGTCCTGCGGCTCGTGCGGCCGGACGTGGCCGACGACCTCAAGTCGCGGATGAAGGGGAGCTAGCCGCCGAACAGGTGCCGATCGGCCACGGCGAGGCCGATCAGCGTCAGGAACGGCTCCGTCCGCTCCACGCTCCGGCAGTGGGGCGCCAGCCGCTGCGCCAGGCCGCCGGTCGCGACCACGAGGGGGTCCGTGGGCTCCCACTCCTCCAGGATGCGCCGCACGATGCCGTCGATCGCGTCCACGGCCGAGTAGAACACCCCCGACTCGAGGCAGGCGAGGGTGCGGCGCCCCACGACGCGCCGCGGAGCCGCGATCTCGACCTGGGGCAGGTGGGTGGCGACGCTCGCCAGACGCTCGATCCCCGAGCGCGGCCCGGGCGCGATCACGCCGCCCAGGAACGTCCCCGCGGCGGTGATGCAGTCGAAGGTCGTCGCGGTTCCGAGGTCGACGACCACCGTGTCGCGCGCGTAGAGCTCGAGCGCGGCGAGCGTGTTCATGATCCGGTCCGCCCCCACGCCGAGCGGATCGTCCACATCCAGACGGATCGGAAGGTGCGAGCCCTCCTGCACCAGGCCGGCGTGCACCGGGTGGACATCCAGGTTCAGCGCGCGGCACGCCTGCATCCAGACCCGGTCCATCACCGGCACGACCGACGAGATCAGGGCGCGCCGCAGCGGACCCTCCCCGGGGTCGAGGGAGCGGTCCAGGAAGCCCTCGAGCAGGAGAGCGTGCTCATCCCCCGTCCGGCGGCGATCGGTGGCGATCCGCCAGCAACAGACGGGCTCCAGCTCCCGGAACACCCCGAGGACGGTCTCGGTGTTGCCGACGTCGACGCCCAGGATCACGCCCGGGCCTCCGCGGTCACGGTCATGCGCGAGCCTCGACGATCGTGGCGCTCGAGAGCCGGCGGAGCGCGCCCCGGTCGGGTCGGAAGAGGAGCGCTCCGTCGGGCGCGATCCCCACGCCGACCCCGACGATCCCCTCCCCCTCCTCGCCGGTGCGGACCCGGAAGCGACGGTCGCGGAGCCAGTCGTACTCGTCCAGGAGGTCCAGCGTGGCGGGGTCCGCCGCACTCGGAGGAGGCTTCAGGTAGGCCTCGAGCCCCCCGATGACCGCGTCGGCGGCCGCGAGCGGATCCGCATCCTCCACATGGTCCGCGAGCGCGGTCGCCCCCCGACGGGCCTCCTTCGGGGCGTCCTCGCCCAGGGGCTTCACGTTCAGCCCCACGCCCACCAGCAGGAATCGGGGCCCGGTCGGCCCCGTGCTGGCCTCCGGCAGGACGCCCCCCAGCTTCCGCCCGTCCACGATGACGTCGTTCGGCCACTTGAGGGCCGGCTCGAGCCCGGGAAAGGCCAGGTCCAGTCGGCGGACCACGCCGAGGCCGGCCAGCACCGAGGCGAGCGGGGGAACGGTGGGTCGGGCCGGGCGGAAGAGCATCGTGAGGTAGAGGCCGCCGGCCGGCGAGTACCAGCTCCGGCCCTCCCGTCCCCGGCCCGCCGTCTGCTCGCGCGCCAGCACGAGGGTCCCCTCCGGCGCGCCATCCTCGGCCCGGTCGCGCGCCACGGCGTTCGTCGACTCCACCTTGCCGTAGACGTGCACGGACTCCCGACCCCACCGTTCCCGCAGCTCCTCGACAGGGTGCCCCGCCCACTGCGTGGCCTCGCGCGGGCTCACGCCGCCTCCTGCTCCTCGGAGCTCCGCGCCTCGACCTCGACGGCCAGGCGGGCCGGTCGGTCCGCGCTCACCGGAGCGCGGGGACGAGCGCCGCCGCCAGCAGATAGGCGAGGCCGACGGCCCAGCAGTAGTACGCGAAACGGTGGAACGTCCTCGTCTCCAGCATGCGCACGAAGATACGGATCGCGGCGATCCCGGACACCAGCGCGGCGCCGAAGCCGGCGGCCAGGGCCGGGATCCCCAGCGCGGCCGAGGCGGCGCCCAACTCCCCGACCTGCAGCAGCGCGGCGCCCCCGATCGCGGGCACCGAGAGCAGGAAGGAGAACTCCGCCATCCGCACCACCTCCACCCCGAGCCAGGTGCCGGTCGCCACCGTGGCCCCGGAGCGCGAGATCCCGGGCAGGATCGCCACGGCCTGCGCCACGCCTATCCCCAGGGCCGCCCCGGGACCCGGCCGGGGCTCCCGCGCGGCCTCCGCCGTTCTCTTCACCGACCACACGAACCCGCCCGTGACCAGGAGCGCCGCGGCCGCCAGGACGGGCCGGTCGAAGGCCCCCTCGAAGAAGTCCCGGCCGGCCAGGCCGACGATCCCGGCGGGCACGGACGCCAGGGCCAGCAGCAGGACGTACCGGACGCTCTCCCCCTCGCGACGGACGAGCCCCATCGCCAGCGCGCCCACGCGACCCCGGTACACCCAGAGCACGGCGCAGAGCGTGGCGACGTGGACCGTGACCTCGAAGACGACGCCGGGCAGGTCGATCCCGAGCAGCGACTCCACCAGCACCAGATGGCCGCTGCTCGAGACGGGCAGGAACTCGGTGAGACCCTGCACGACCCCCAGCGCGAGGGCGTGAAGAAGGCTCACCCGACCGCTTCGCTCCCGTTCCCGGGCCGGGCGAGCACCTCCTCGTAGAACGCCTCGTAGGCGGGCACGATCTCATCGGTCGCGAACTCGCCGGCGCGCGTGCGCGCGGCCGCCGAGAGCTCCCGCCAGCGAGCGGGATCGGAGAGCGCCTCGATCGCGGCCGCGGCCATCCCCTCCACGTCGCCCACGGGGCGCAGGTGGCCCGTCTCCCCGTCGACGACCACCTCCTCGAGCCCGCTCCCGAGCGTCCCCACCACCGGCACGCCCGAGGCCTGCGCCTCGAGGGCCACCAGCCCGAACGACTCCTGCCGGCTGGGGAGGAGGAAGAGGTCCGCGCAGGCCAGCAGCTCCGCCACCGAGTCCAGCTTTCCGAGGAACAGCACCCGGTCGCCCAGCCCCAGCCGCTCCGCGAGGTCGGCCGCACCCTGTCGGTCCGGACCGTCGCCGATCAGCACCAGACGGGCCTCCACCCGCTCGACCGTCCGCGCGAAGATCCGGACCACGTCGTCCACCCGCTTCACCTCCCGGAAGTTCGAGATGTGCATGAGGATCTTCTCGCCCTCGGGGGCCAGGGCCTTCCGGTGGCACTCGTAGCGCTCGCGATCGTAGACGGCGGGATCGACGAAGTTCGGGATCACCCGGATCGCGCACTCGGGACACTCGAACGCCTCGTGGGTCTGCCGGCGGAGCCATTCCGAGACCGCCGTGAGCCCGTCCGACCGCTCGATCGAGAACTTGGTGATCGTCCAGAAGGAGGGGTCCTGGCCCACGAGGGTGATGTCGGTCCCGTGCAGCGTGGTGACGATCTTCACGTCCCGTCCCTCGGCCTCCAGCATCTCGCGCGCGATCCAGGCGGTGGTGGCGTGCGGGATCGCGTAGTGCACGTGCAGGAGGTCCAGGCCGTGCTTCCGCACCACCTCGTGCATCGAGACGGCCAGGGCCAGCGAGTAGGGCGGGTACTCGAACAGCGGGTATCGATTCACCTCCACCTCGTGGAAGAAGACCCCCTTCAGGAAGTGGGTGAGCCGGAAGGGCTGGGCGTAGGAGATGAAATGAACCTCGTGGCCCCGCCGCGCGAGCTCCAGACCGAGCTCGGTGGCCACGGCTCCCGAGCCGCCGTACGTCGGATAGCAGGTGATCCCGATCTTCATCCGTCGCAGCCCGTCCGAGTCACGATGCGGGTGTCCTTAGGAGCCCGGGGTCGGGCCCTCCGCCGGGCGTCGCGCCCCGCGGGACCGGGCGGCCCGCCACGCCTCCGCGATCCGGCGCGCAAGTTGTCCGGTCGGCTCCGTCGCGTCCAGTCGCACCGCTCCCTCGGGCGCCCGATTCCGGAACCAGGTGCGCTGCCGTCGGGCGTAGGCCCAGGTGTCCCGAACGATCCGCCGGGCGGCCTCCTCCCGCCCCACCTCGCCGTCCAGGAGCCCGAGGACGTGACCGTATCCCACCGCGTCGAGCGCCGGAGCGTCCCCCAGGCCCGCCTCGCGCAGGCGCCGCGCTTCCTCGAGCCAGCCCGAGGCCAGCAGCCGCTCCGCGCGACGCTCGATCCGCGCGCGATGCAGGTCGGCGGAAAGCTCGAGGACGAAGACCAGGGCACGGAGGGGCGGAGCCTCGGTCGGTCCGTGGTCCTGCCACCAGGTGACCGGGCGTCCCGTGAGGAGCGCGAGCTCCAGCGAGCGGGCGGCCCGCTGCGGATCCACCGTCTCCAGCCGCCCGAAGAGCGCCGGGTCCAGGCGGCGCGCCCAGGCCAGCAGCCGCTCCGGCGCCATCGCGTCCAGCCGGCGGCGAAGGCGGCGACGGCGCCCCTCGTCGATCTCGGGCTCGCGGAACACCGGGTGCAGGAGAGCGTCGAGAAAGAAGCCGGTCCCGCCGGCCAGGATCGGGACGCGGCCGCGGTCCCGGATCTCCCCGATCCACCCCCTCGCCTCCCGGGCGAAGCGGCCGGCGCCGTAGCGCTCCCGCGGATCCAGGAACGCGACGCCGTGGTGCGGGACCGCGGACCGCTCCTCCGGGGTGGGCGCCGCGGTCCCGACCTCCATGCCGCGGTACGCCTGACGGCTGTCCGCCGAGATCACCTCCCCGTCCAGCCGGGCCGCCACCTCGATGGCCAGGGCCGTCTTGCCCGTGGCCGTCGGCCCCACGATCGCGAGCGCCTCCGGGCCCGGGCCTCGCTTCACGCGCGCTCGAACCGTCGGTCCAGCTCGTCGAGCGTGAGGCGCACGATCGTCGGGCGGCCGTGCACGTCGTGGCCGGGCAGCTCGGTGGCGAACAGCCGGTCGATCAGCTCGGACATCTCGGCCGGGGAGAGGGGCTGGCCCGCCTTGATCGCCCCCTTGCACGCCATGCTCTTCGCGATCCGCTCGTGCTGGTTGCGGGCGGAGTCGACCAGCGGCGAGCCTTCGGTCAGCTCCCGGACCATCTCGCGCAGGCACGACTCGGGATCGAAGTAGGGGTGGGGGCGCGGGGCCGCCCGCACGATGATCGTCCGGTCGCCGAACGGCTCGACCTCGAAGCCGATCCGCCCCAGCAGGCTGGAGAGCTCCTCGACCGCCGAGTACTCGGCGGGATCCAGCCGCAGGGTGATCGGGAACAGGAGCCGCTGCGCTTCGCCCCCCTCGCCGGCGAAGCGGGCCATGATCTCCTCGTACAGGACGCGCTCGTGAGCCGAGTGCTGATCGATGAGCAGGAGCCCGTCGCGCGTCGAGGTCAGGATGTAGCGGCGGTGAAGCTGCCAGAGCTCCGGGCCGGCGTGCAGCGCCTCCAGCCGCTCCTCGGCCCCCGCGCCGGGCTCGCCCGGGCCCTCGCGCACGAAGAAGGCGAGCTGCGCGCCCTTCGCGGGCGCCGCCTCTTCCGAAGTCGCCACCTCCTCGGCGGTCCCCGTCTCTCCCGGGGGCGGGCCCCCCTCGGACTCCGGCGGCACCGCTCCACCCCCGACGGCCACCGCGTCCGGCCCGGCCGCGGTGGCCGCGTCCCCGCGGCGCTCCCCGGGGGCGGCGCGACCCAGCGGGGCGGTGCTCTCGAGCCGGGCCAGCCTGGCGCGGATCGCGCCGCGCACCGCCTCCTCCACCGCCGGCCGCTCCCGGAACCGCACCTCCGCCTTGGCCGGGTGGACGTTCACGTCCACGCGCCCCGGGGGTATGCCCAGCTCGAGGAAGAGGGACGGGCGGACGCCGGCCGCTACGGTGGTCCGGTACGCCTCGTCGGCCACCCGCACCAGCCCGGGATCGGCGAACGGACGTCCGTTCACGAACAGGTAGCGACGACGGGCGCTCGGCCGCGCCGCGTCCGGCCGCTGGATGAGGCCGCTCACCCGCACCTCGCCGGCGTCGCCGTCCAGCTCGACCAGCTCCTCCGCCTCCTCGTCCCCCCAGATCGCCGCCACCCGCTCGCGAAGGTCGCCGGCCGGGGGGAGGTCCAGCAGCTCGCGCCCGTTCGAGTCGAGCCGGAACGAGACCCGGAGGTTCGAGAGGGCCAGCAGCAGGACCACCTCGCTGGCCGCCCGGGTCTCGGCCGACGCGGAGCGGAGGAACTTGGCGCGGGCGGGCACGTTCTGGAACAGCGAGCGGACGGTGACCGTGGTGCCCCGCTGCCGCGCGACCTCGTCGACCCCGTTCACCCGGCCCGCCGTCGCCTTGACGCGCGTGCCGGTGCCCCGCCCGGTCGAGGTCTCGAGCCGGAAGCGGCTCACCGCGGCGATCGAGGGGAGCGCTTCGCCGCGGAACCCGAACGAGGAGACGCGGCTCAGGTCCTCCGCCTGGCGGATCTTGCTGGTGGCGTGGCGGTCGAGCGCCAGGAGCGCGTCCTCCCGCTCCATGCCGGAGCCGTCATCCGCCACCCGGATCTCGGTCTTCCCGCCGTTCCGCAGCGAAATGTGCACCCGGCGCGCGCCGGCGTCCAGCGCGTTCTCCACCAGCTCCTTGACCACGGAGGCGGGGCGCTCCACCACTTCGCCGGCGGCGATCTGGTTCACCACGTGGTCCGGAAGGATGCGGATGCGGGACGCCATACACGTTCCTACAGCAGCGTCCGCTCGAGGATCAGGTAGAAGACCGCCGAGAGACCGCCCGCCACGGGCAGCGTGACCAGCCAGGAGCCGACGATCTGGCTCACGACGCGCAGGTCGAGCGCGCCGATGCCGCGGGCCGCCCCGACCCCGACCACCGCCCCGACCAGCGTGTGCGTGGTCGAGATCGGCATGCCCAGGCGGGAGGCGATGAGCACCGTCGTGGCGGCCCCGAACTCGGCGCTGAAGCCGCGCGTGGGCGTCAGCTCGGTGATCTTCCCCCCGATCGTGGCGATCACCTTGTAGCCCCACGTCGCCAGCCCGATCACGATCCCCAGCGCCCCCAGCACCAGGATCCACAAGGGCACGGGCACCTCCGAGGGGAGCTCCCCGAGCGTGGCGATCTGCACGACCGCCGCGGCCGGGCCCACGGCGTTGGCCACGTCGTTCGCCCCGTGCGCGAACGCGACGAAGCAGGCCGTCGCGATCTGCAGGTAGCCGAAGATCCGCTCCACGTAGACGAACGGTCGCTCCGGGTCGGCCCGCCCGGGATCCAGGACCGCTCGGGTGACCATGAAGGTCACGCCGGCCGTCGCGCCGGCCGCGAGCAGCGTGCTCCACCAGGGCGGATCGGCGATCACGTTGCTGAGCGCCTTGTACACGAAGCTCAGGACCAGGATGAAGCCCACCAGGGCCACGAGGTGCGGACCCACCCGCCGCACCGCGGCCGGCGGATCCTCCCTTTGGAGGATCGAGCGGCTGATCACCAGGAACATCCCCGCCCCGATGAGCGCGCCCAGGAGCGGCGAGAGGACCCAGCTCGCCACGATCATCCACACGGTGCCCCACTCGACCGCGCGGGTGCCCACGACCAGGAGGCCGAACCCGATCACCGCGCCCACGATCGAGTGTGTCGTGGACACGGGGAGACCGAAGATCGTCGCGACCTGGAGCCACACCCCCGCCGCCAGGAGCGCCGAGAGCATCCCCAGCATGAGGACCCGGGGACCGTCCGTCCCGAAGGTGGCCCCGCCGTCCTGGAACAGGGCGACGTCCAGGATGCCCTTGCGGATCGTCTCCGTCACGTGCGTGCCCACCAGGGTGGCGCCGGCGAACTCGAAGATCCCAGCCGCCACGACCGCCCCCATCAGCGTGAGCGCGCCCGAGCCGACCGACGTCCCCATGGCGTTCGCCACGTCGTTGGCGCCGATGTTCCACGCCATGTAGAAGGCGGCCACGGCGGCCAGGATCAGCGCGACGGTGGACGGGCTCAGCTCGACCCCCTCGACATCGAGTTAGCTGAAGAGTCGCAACTCACGCTATGAAACGTTATGGCGCAGACGATGATGCGACTCGACTTCGAGCTCCTAGCGTCGGGCCAGCATCAGCCGTAGGAGGTCGGCGGCGTTCTCCGCGTGATTCGCGACGTGGCCCAGGACCTCGAGCGTGTGCATCCACAGGAAGACGGACACCGGGTCCAGCTCCGCCTCGCGGTCCAGCAGCGATCGCGACACGGCCCACTGCCGCTTGTCGGCTTCCCACTCCTGGTCGTTCACGGCGTCCACGCCCTCGAGCACCTTCCGGACCTCCGGCCCCCCGAAGGACGACTCGACCAGCTCCGTCATGACCCCGACCGTCTCGAGCAGCAGCTCGCTGGTTCGCAGCACGGCGTCCACGAAGTCCAGCACGTCCGCCTTCAGGTCGTCCGGACAGGGCGTCCGGCGGAGGGTCAGCAGGACCCCGAGGTCCTCGGCCGCGTCCGCCACCCCGTCCTGCTCCTTGAGGAACTGCAGGATGTCGGCACGGTCGACGGGCAGGAAGATGGAGCGAGGCAGGTGGTCGCGGATCTCGTTCTTCTGGACGTCCGCCTTGTGCTCCAGCTTCGAGATCCGGCGGTACACCTCCTCGGTCCGCTCCCAATCCCCCTCCAGGAACGCCTCGAACAGGGGACGGATCAACAGCGCCGTCTCGTGCACCATCTCCGTGTGCTCGGTCAGCGGCTTGAAGGGCGACTTCCCGAACAGCTCGACGATCGTCCTCATCTGTACTCCTTCTCGTGGGCCGGCCCGGCGCCGGCCTCCGTCTCGGCACCGGCCTCCGTCTCGCGGTCCGTCGGGCCGCCCGGCACCTTCACGCCGCCCGGCACCTTCACGCCGTAGAACCGCTCCGCGTTCCGGCGGGTCAGCTCCCCCACCGCCTCGACCTCGATCCCGAGGAGGTCCGCCAGCTTCTCGATCGTGTGCGGGAGGTAGGCCGGCTCGTTTCGGCGGCCCCGGCGGGGCGCGGGGGCCAGGTAGGGGCTGTCGGTCTCGACCAGGAGCCGATCCCGGGGAACCCGCCGCGCTCGCCCCTCGAGCTCGGGAGCGAAGGTGAGGATCCCCGAGAAGGAGACGTACCAGCCCGCCTCCAGGCCGGCCTCGAGCAGGGCCTCTCCGCCCGTGAAGCAGTGGAGCACCCCGCGGACCCCCGTCGCGTCGTGGATCAGCTCGGCCGTGTCGGCGTCCGCGTCGCGCGAGTGGACGACGACCGGAAGGTCCGCCTCGGCGGCCAGGGCGAGGTGGGCCCGGAAGCTCTCGCGCTGGAGCCGCCGGGGCGCGTGGTCGTAGTGGAAGTCGAGGCCCGTCTCGCCCACCGCCACGATCTCCGGCTCACCCAGCATCTCCCGGATCGCCTCGCGGATGCCGGGAGAGAAGCGATCCGCCGCGTGCGGGTGGAGCCCGGCCGTCGCCCAGATCGCCGGCTCGGCCCGGGCCAGCGCCAGGGCGCGACGGGCGTCGTCGGGATCGGTCGCGACGGTCGTCATGCCGACGACGCCGGCGCGGCGGGCCCGGGAGACGGCCTCCTCCCGGTCCTCGTCGAACCGGCGGTCGGTCAGGTGCAGGTGCGAGTCGAACGCCCCGGCCCGGTCCCCCGCGGGCCCGGCCGCCGGGGCACGCTGAGGGTCGTCGGGGTCCGCCGACCTCACCTCGCGGCCGCGGCGCGTCGGGCCGCCCGCCGGCGGGCGCGCTCGTGGATCTCGAACAGGGCCGGGCTGGCCACGTAGATCGAGGAGAACGTCCCGATCACGATCCCCAGGATGAGCACGAGGGCGAACGGCTGGATTACGCCGCCCCCCAAGATGTACAGCGCGCCCAGCGCCACCAGCGTGGTGCTGCTGGTCAGCACCGTGCGCGGGAGGGTCTCGTTGATGCTGCGGTTCAGGGTGTCGATGTACGACTCCTTGCGGTTCTTCCGCAGGTTCTCGCGCACCCGGTCGAACACGACGATCGTGTCGTTCAGCGAGTACCCCACGATGGTGAGGATCGCCGCCACGGTCGCCAGCGTGATCTCGACCTTCATCAGCGAGATGAAGCCGAACGTGATCAGGATGTCGTGCACGGTGGCGATGACCGCCGCGACCCCGAACCGCCACTCGAAGCGGAAGGCCAGGTAGATGAGGGTGAGGAGGAAGGAGAGCAGGATCGCGTAGGTGGCCTTCACCTGCAGCTCGCCCCCCACCTTCGGCCCCACGCCTTCTCGCCGGCTCACCTCGAAGCCGCCCTCTCCGAACCGGTCGGCCAGGATCTCCTCCAGCCGCTCGCCCACGCCCTCCCCGGCGCCCTCGAACTCCTGGACCCGGATGAGGAACTCGTTCTCGCCCTGGAACCGCTGGATCTGGGCCGACGCGCCGGAGTACCCGCTGGCCGCCACGACATCGCGCAGCTCCCCGACCGTGGTCGGCTCCTCGAAGTGGACCTGGACGAGGGTGCCGCCCGTGAAGTCCACTCCCGCACGGAGGCCCCCATGCAGGGCGATCGAGCCGAGCCCCGCCAGGATGAAGGCCGCCGAGAAGACGTACGCCCGGCGGCGCTGGTTCAGGAAGTCGAAGCTCGCGTCCTTGAACAGCCTCATGGGCGACTCAGATGCTCACGGGGGCGGTCGGGGACCGCCGGTCCAGGTAGATCATGAAGAACGTGCGCGTCACGAAGATGGCCGAGAAGAAGGAGGCCAGGATCCCGATGCACAGCGTCACGGCGAACCCCCGCACGGGCCCGGTCCCGAACTGGAACAGGATGATGCCGGTGATCAGCGTGGTCAGGTTCGCGTCCACGATGGCGGAGAGCGCGTTCGCGAACCCCCCGTCCACGGAGGTCCGCGGCGTCTTCCCCGCGTCCACCTCCTCGCGGATCCGCTCGAAGATCAGGACGTTCGCGTCCACGGCCATCCCCACCGAGAGGATGAGCCCGGCGATGCCCGGGAGCGTGAGCGTGGCGCCGAGGCCCGCCAGCCCGCCCATGACCAGCACGACGTAGATGGCCATGGCGCCGACCGCCATAGCGCCCGCCGCCCGGTAGTACCCGATCATCAGGAACAGCACGGCCACGATCCCCACCATGAAGGCGATCGTCCCCTGGCGGATGGAGTCGGCGCCCAGGGAGGGCCCGATGGTCCGCTCCTCGACGATCCGGATCGGCTGCGGGAGCGCGCCCGCCCGGAGCACCAGGGCCAGGTCCTGGGCCTCCTGGAAGTTGGCGCCCGGCGAGAGCTCGATCTGGGCGCGCCGCGAGAGGGTCTCCCGGATCACCGCCACGCTCATCACCCGGCGGTCGAGCACGATGGCCATGTCGTCCTGGACGTGGCGGCTCGTCCCCCGCTCGAACATGCGGGCGCCGCGCCGGGTGGTCTGGAAGGGCACGACCGGCCGGTTGTAGGTCGGGTCGCGGGCCGCTGGCCCGGCGTCTTCCAGGAAGTCGCCCGTGAGGAGCGGCTCCTCGTCCAGCGCGTACAGGGTCCGGTAGGCCTGCCCCCCCTGGCTCACCGGCTCGGCGCCCCAGCGCAGCACGATGCCGCGGGGAAGCTGCTCCTGGACGGCCTCGAGGTCCAGGTAGCGCTGCACGGTCGGCACGTCCGGCTCGGCCACCAGGTACCGGCCGGGCTGTCCGGCCTCGAGAAGCATGGAGGAGAGGGGCCGCCGGCTGGGCGCCGTGGGCACGGTGTCGCCCGCCGCCGCCGTGTCGGCGGCCTGGGCCCCGGCCGCCTCGGCCTCCTGCGCGCCGGCCGCCTCCGCG
>CAYMQZ010000042.1:0-5365 GCA_964392705.1 uncultured Gemmatimonadota bacterium | reverse complement strand
TCGGAGATGTCGACCTCGGGCGTCACCGGCGTCGGGGCGAGCGCCTCCTCGCCCAGCTCGCTCACGATCGCCCGGTCGATGCGGGGGAGGGCGCGCACGAGCTCCTCCCCCTCGGTCACGATCTGGAACTCCAGGGAGGCCGTCCGCTCCACGATCGCCTTGGCGCGCTCCGGGTCGTCGATCCCGGCCAGCTCCACGATGATCCGCTCGTCGCCCACCTTCTGGATGGTGGGCTCCCGGACGCCGAACTCGTCGATCCGGTTCCGGATCGTGGTGAGCGTGCGGTCGATCGCGTCGGCCCGCTCCTCGGGCGGCAGGTTCGGGTTGTCGATCTCGATCGCCAGGTGCATCCCGCCCTGGAGGTCGAGCCCGAGGTTCAGGGGAGAGATCTTCTCGCCCGTGGGGCCCTCCTTCGGGATCAAGGCCCACGCGCACAGGAGGAGCAGTCCCCCGATCAGGATGAGTCTCGCTCTGACGGTGCTGAACATCCGCTATCCTCTATCGCGCATCCCGCGATGGCCGGGACGACGGCCCCGACCGGCCCGCCTCGTGCCCGCCTGTTCGAAGCCCGCTAAGCTATCGGCGCCCCACGGGCGACGAAAGGGCGAGGCCCGGACTTTTCTATTGCAACGAGACAGCGAAGCCCGGCGACGGAGCCGGGGTCACGGCGCCGGAGCCGCCCCGAAGGCGATCGGGACGAGCGCCACGGCGGCCGCCGTGACGAGCAGGATCATGACCAGGTTGAGGCGCAATCCGGCCCGCGCCATCTCGGGCACGCTGACCCGATGGCTCCCGTAGACGATGGCGTTGGGAGGCGTGGCGACCGGAAGCATGAAGGCGCAGCTGGCCCCCAGCGCGGCGGGCACGGCCAGCAGCAGGGGATCCCATCCCGCCCGCACGGCGACCGCCCCCACGATCGGCAGGAAGGCGGCCGCCGTGGCCGTGTTGCTGGTGAGCTCGGTAAGGAACACGATCGCGGCCGTCATGAGCAGGGCGAGGAGGAAGGGCGGCCACTCGAGCGCCCCGCCGGCGAGCTGGCCGATCCACGCGTTCAGCCCGGTGCGCTCGATCGCCGCGGCCAGGCTGAGCCCGCCGCCGAACAGGACGAGCAGGTCCCAGGGCAGCTTCTCCGCCCACTCCCAGTTCAGGAGCCGCCTTCCTCGCCCCATCCCGGCCGGGAGGAGGAAGAGCGAGGTCCCGGCGGCCACCGCGATGCCCGCGTCCGTGAGACCGGGCATCCGGCGCTCCAGGAGCGGCCGGAAGATCCAGAGCGCGGCGGTGAGCGCGCACACCGCGGCCACTCTCCGCTCCGCGGGGCTCGGCGCGCCGAGCGCCGCCAGCTCCTCGCGCACCAGCGTCCGGCCGGCCGCCAGCGGTCGGGACCCGAGCCGGAAGTGCCGGGAGAGCAGCAGCCAGGACACGCCCAGACCCGCCGCCGCGACCGGGAGCCCCACGATCATCCAGCGCGCGAACCCCAGCTCGACCCCGTACGCCTCGGAGACGAAGCCGGCCAGAAAGGCGTTGGGGGGCGTCCCGATCAACGTCCCCAACCCCCCGATGCTCGCCGCGTAGGCGATCCCCAACATCAGCGCCGTGGCGAAGCCCCCGTCGACCGCTTTCCGCCCTTCCTCAACGTCCTCCCCGCCGCTCGCGTCCCGGTCGCGCTCGAGCAGCGTCACGACCGAGATCCCGATCGGGAGCATCATCATCGCGGTCGCCGTGTTGCTCACCCACAGGCTGAGGAAGGCGGTCGCGACCATGAACCCGCCCAGCAGCGAGCGGGCGCTCGAGCCCGCCCGCGCCAGGACCTCGAGCGCGATCCGGCGGTGCAGCTCCCAGCGCTGCATCCCCAGGGCGAGGAGGAAGCCCCCGAGGAAGAGGAAGATCACCGGATTCGCGTACGGGGCGGCCACGTCCTGCATCGAGCCCGCCCCCAGCACGGGAAGGAGCGCCAGGGGAAGGAGCGCGGTGGCCGGGATCGGAATCGCCTCGGTCAGCCACCAGATCGCCATCAACGCTCCCACGGCGGCGGTCCGCCAGCCCGCCGGCTCGAGGCCCTGGGGCGCGGGCAGCGCCAGGATCGCGGCCGCGACGGCCAGGCCCGCGGCGAGCCCCAGCCGACTCCGGAGCGGGCGGGCCGCCGAGGGCGTCTCCCGCACCGGCGCTCAGGCGACCGGCGCGGCCGAGGAGCTCCGGCCGCCGTCGGAGGCGAGGGCCGTCCCCGACGCCGGCGGCTCGTCCGACGGTCGCGGCTCGATCCCGAACTCGCGTCGGAGCGCCGCGCGCGCCGCGTGGAAGCCGCACATGCCGTGGACCCCGCCTCCCGGGGGCGTCGAGGCGGAGCACAGGTAGAGGCCCCGGAGCGGCGTGGCGTAGGGAACCGCGCGGGCCACCGGCCGCGCGAAGAGCTGCCCCAGCTCCTGGGAGCCGCCGTTGATGTCGCCGCCCACGCAGTTCGCGTTCCGCGCCTCGAGCTGGGCCGGCCCCATGACGTGACGGGCCAGCACGCAGTCCCGGAAGCCGGGCGCGAAGCGTTCGACCTGGGCCTCGATCCTGCCCGTCATGTCGGCCGCCGAGCCGTTCGGCACGTGACAGTACGCCCACGCCGTGTGCGACCCTTCCGGCGCGCGCTCCGGATCGAACCGGCTGGGCTGGGCGAGCAGCACGAAAGGCCGCTCCGGGTGCTCCCCCCGCCACACCGCGGCCTCGCCCGCGGCCACCTCCGCCGCGCTTCCTCCCAGGTGCAGCGTGCCGGCCCGGGCGCAGGCCGCCGACCGCCACGGGATCGGCTCGGAGAGCGCCCAGTCCAGCTTGAAGGCGCCCGGGCCGTAGCGGTATCCGGCCAGCCTCCGGCGGTAGCCGGCCGGCAGCCGGGGACCCGCGATCCGCAGGAGCTGGCGGGGCGTCACGGCCAGCAGGCGGGCGCGGGCCGGCGGCAGATCGCCCAGGTCCCGGACCCGGCGTCCGGTGTGCAGCTCGCCGCCGAGCGCGCGCAGGTGGGCGGCCAGCGCCTCGGCGATCCGGCCGGAGCCGCCGGCCGGGATCGGCCAGCCCACCGCGTGGCCCGCCACGCCCAGGACCAGGGCGATCGCCGAGCTCGGCGGACGCTCCAGGGGCAGGAACGAGTGGGCGGCGAGGCCGGCGTACAGGGCGCGCGCCGCCTCCCCTCGGAAGGCCAGGCGCCACACCGCCCGCGAGGGGGGCAGCGCGCGCAGCCCGAAGCGCAGCAGCAGCAGCGGATGGCTCGGGACCCGCAGCGGGCCCAGGACCTCCCGGAACAGGGGCCGCCACGCTTCGACCAGCGGGCCCACCAGCCGCCGGTACGCGGGACCGTCCTCCTCCAGCCCTTCGACGGTGCGATCGAGCGACCGGTCGAGGAGCGCCGGCGGGCCCTCGTCCAGCGGGTGGGCGAGGGGCAGCGGCGGCTGGATCCACCGGAGACCGTGCTCCCCCAGGGGGAGTCGGGAGAGGAACGGCGAGCCGGCGGCCAGGGGATGCACGGCCGAGCACACGTCGTGGTGGAACCCGGATCGGGTCAGCTCGGCCGTCCTCGTGCCGCCTCCGGGCGTCGCGTTCGCCTCGAGGACCCCGACGGAGAGGCCTTCGCGCGCCAGGGTGACGGCCGCCGAGAGGCCGTTCGGTCCCGAGCCCACGACCACCGCGTCGTAGGTCACGGCCCGACGTCCCTCGCCCGAGCCACCGCGGCTACACCTCCCTCCCCTCGGCGCGGGCGAAGGCCACGGAGCGCAGCAGGGCGGGCACGCTCAGGAGGACCAGCAGGCCGGCCACCGGCCACATCATCGGGTAGCCCTGGTATTCGGGGAACCAGCCGGCGCCCAGGTCGATCGCCGCCCCGACCAGGATCGGGGCGGCGATCCGGGCGAAGCCGAGGGAGACGATGTAGAGCGCGGTCTGCCGGCCGGCGGCCTCGTCGCCGGCCAGGGCCGCGAAGACGGGGAACGGCAGGGCAATGAAGGCGGCCGCGGCGAGCCCGGCCACGGCCAGCATGACGATCGCGGACGGCACGTCGCGGACGAAGACTCCCAACCCCATCGCGACCCCGGTCGTGGCGGCGGCGATCGCCAGGAGCCGGCTGCGGCCGACCCGGTTGCCCAGTCGTCCGATGAGCACCGCCCCGACCGCCAACCCCACGAGCAGCCATCCGAGCACCAGGGAAGCCTCGGCCACCCCGATGCCCAGGACGACGACCGCGAAGATGAAGATGTAGGGTCGCACGCCGTCCACGGCCCCCGTCCACAGGGCGTTGGCGATCAGGAACCAGCGAACCGGCGGATGGCCCATCAGCCGCCGCCACACGGACCCTCCGTCCCCGCTGGGCGGGTGCCACTCTCCCCGCGCGTCCGGGTCGGACGGAACGGCCGCCGTCGTGAGCCAGGTGCTCCCCACCAGGAGCAGCGCGGCCAGCAGGAACGGCAGCGGGACGGCCAGCGCGAACAGCAGCCCGCCGCCGATCAGGCCGAAGGCCAGGCCGGCCGCCTGGAAGGCCCCGCGGACGCCCTGGACCGGGGCCCGCCGCTCGTCCGGAACGGCGTCGATCAGGAGAGCCCACAGGGGGGTGAGGTAGCCGTGCAGGCCGGTGAAGAAGACGAACCCGGCCGCGGCCAGCGGCCAGAACCCCTCCAGGAACGGCGTGGCCACCAGGGCCGCGACCATGATCGGGGCCGTGGCCCAGAGGAAGAACCCCCGGCGCCCGAACCTCGCGGCCCACGAGCGGGGCAGGTGGTCGCTGAGGTGGCCGACCCAGTACGGCACCAGGATGGCCAGGAGGCCTTCGCAGCCGATCACCAGGCCGATGCGGAGCGCGGAGTCCACGTACTCCCGCAGGAGCACCGGGAGCAGCACGATCATCACCGTCTGGGCTCCGTTCGAGCCCAGCGTGCCGGCGGTGAGCCCGTACTCCCGCAGGCGGCGCCCGAGCGGTGCGCTCAACCTTCCCCCGACCCCCTTCCCCCTCCCCTGCGGCGCGCACCGGCGCCGACCCGGCGCGCCCGGCCGGCGGCCCGCGTCGAATCAGGCGTCCTGGATCGCGCTCCGCACCTGTTCGACCATCTCGGGCGGGATCTCCTCCATTCCGTGGGCCTGCTTGGCGTGGAGGACGACCATCTCCATCAGCTCCTCCTCCGTCTCGGCCCAGGCCTCGAAGTCACAGTCCGGTCCGACATCGGCACAGCGTATACGCTTGCCCATGGCCGATCCTCTCCGTGAGGGTGGGATGCCGCCGCGCCCCCGAGCGCGGCCGGCGGGCCGCGGTGGCCGGGCCTGCCCCGACGCCGCGGGCACCGAACCCTACGCCCGAAGCGAGCCAACGTCAACGCGTTGCGCTGCTGCCGGCGCTGGACCATCG
>CAYMQZ010000041.1:13454-17686 GCA_964392705.1 uncultured Gemmatimonadota bacterium | reverse complement strand
CGACCGCGTTGTCGGATCCGGCGGCATCGCATAGACTTCCTCCGGTGGCAGGCCGCGCCTGCAGCGGCGAGACTCACGAGGCGGTACGCTTTCGCAACAGCCGTTCGCGGGTCCCGGTTTCACGGGGCCGCAGGGGGGAAGGGATGGAGCCGCTGTCCGATCGCCAGGCCTCCGTGCAGCGACCTGCCGGGAGGGCGCGTCCCGAGGAGTCGCCGGGCCGCGGGCGGGAATCGACGAACGGAGCGGGCCTCGCCGCTTTCCAGCGGACGCCCCGGTCCGCGGCGAGCCCGGCCCTCCGCGCCGACCGCTTGCGCCCGACGGTCGAGGCGGCGGCCTCCCGGGCGCGCGAGCATCTGCTCTCGATCCAGGAAGAGGACGGGCACTGGTGCGGAGAGCTGGAGGCCGACACCGTGCTCGAGTCCGAGTACATCCTGCTCCTCTGGTTCCTCGGTCACGAGGACGAAGAGCGGGTGAAGAAGGCCGCCGCCTACATCCGCCGCCACCAGCTTCCCGGCGGTGGATGGGCGATCTACCGCGGAGGCCCCCCCGAGGTCAGCGCCTCGGTGAAGGCGTATTTCGTCCTCAAGCTGGTGGGCGACCACCCCGATGCTCCCCACATGAGCCGGGCCCGGCGGGTGATCCTCGACCTCGGCGGGGTCGAGGCGACGAACACGTACACGAAGATCTATCTGGCGATGTTCGGGCAATACGACTGGGAGCGGTGCCCGGCCGTCCCGCCCGAGATGATGCTCCTGCCGGACTGGTTCTACCTCAACGTGAACGAGATGTCCTCGTGGTCCCGGGGCATCTTCGTGCCCCTGTCGATCATCTGGGCCCACCGGCCCGTGTGCCACCTTCCCGAGCGGCTGGGCGTTCCGGAGCTCTCCGTACCGGCACCTCGCGGCGGCAACGGGGTGGCCGGGAACGGCGTGGTGGACCCCGAGCGGAGATGGGAGGCGGTGGCCCACGGCGTGTTCCTCGGCGTGGACCTGGGCCTCAAGGTCCTCGAGCGCACGGTGCTGGAGCGGAGCCGCTTCCGCCCCCTGCGGCAGAGCGCGATCCGCGCGGCCGAGCAATGGATTCTCGGCCGCCTGGAAGAGAGCGATGGCCTGGGCGCGATCTTCCCGGCCATCGTGAACACGGCGCTCGCGTTCAAGTGCCTGGGCTATTCGAACGACCACCCCGCGATCCGGGGCCAGCTCGAGGCCCTCGAGAAGCACGAGGTGGACCTGGGAGACGCGCTGCGCATCCAGCCGGCGCTGTCGCCGGTGTGGGACACGGCGCAGGCGGTGAACGCCCTGGTGATGGCCGGCCTGCCCCCCGACCATCCGTCGCTGCAGCGGGCCGCCGCCTGGCTGGTGGGCCGCGAGGTGCGCCGGCCCGGCGACTGGCGTCACAAGAACCCGGCGGGCGACGTGAGCGGGTGGTACTTCGAGTACGCGAACGAGTTCTACCCCGACTGCGACGACACCTCGAAGGTCCTGACGGCCCTGGCGCGTCTCGAGATTCCCGACCGGGAGCTACGGGCCGGCGTTAGAGCGGCGCGAGGGCGCGGGCTCCGGTGGCTGCTCTCCATGCAGAACCCGGACGGAGGGTGGGCGGCGTTCGACCGCGAGTGCGACAAGGAGATCCTCACGCTCATCCCCTTCGCGGACCACAACGCGATGATCGATCCGAGCTGGGAGGACATCACCGGCCGGATCCTGGAAACGCTGGCGCTGGAGGGTTTCCCGCCGTCCCATCCCGTCGTGCGCCGGGCCGTGGAGTTCCTGAACGCCCGCCAGTGCGACGATGGGACCTGGTACGGTCGCTGGGGGTGCAACTACATCTACGGCACCTGGCTGGCGCTGTGGGGGCTGCGGGCGGCGGATGTGGACCTGGGCGCTCCGCGCTACCGTCGCTCGGTGGACTGGTTGCTGGCCCATCAGAACGCGGACGGCGGCTGGGGCGAGTCGCTCGACAGCTACGAGGATCCGGAGCTCAAGGGGCGCGGGCCGAGCACCGCGGCCCAGACCGCCTGGGCCCTGCTGGGGCTGCTCGCGGCCGGCGAGACCACCTCGGAGGCCGTGGCGCGAGGACTGGAGTACCTGGTGGGTACCCAGCGGGGGAACGGCTCCTGGGACGACGAGCACTGGACGGGCACGGGCTTCCCGTGCGTGTTCTATCTACGGTATCACCTGTACGACGATTATTTTCCGTTGCTGGCGCTGGGCACGTTCCTCCGGGAGACGACCGGGTGACCCGATGAGATTTCCGTTCCACATCACGGCCGACACGATCAAGCACCAGGTGAAGAACGCGCTCCAGCGCAACGGGCGCTATCCCTTCGTCCTGATGCTGGAGCCGCTCTACACCTGCAACCTGGCGTGCATCGGGTGCGCCGTGGAGCGTCACACGGGGAAGCTCAAGGACCGCCTTCCGGTCGAGACCTGCCTGAAGGCGGCGGACGACTGTGGCGCGCCCCTGGTCTCGATCTGCGGGGGCGAGCCGACCGTCTACCCGGAGCTGAAGGAGCTGATCGACGGGCTGATCGAGCGCCGACGGCACATCTACCTGTGCACGAACGCCCTGCTGCTGGACAAGCGGGTGTTCGGCAAGGTCACGCCGCACAAGCGGCTCACGATCAACGTGCACCTGGACGGGATGCGGAAGACCCACGACTTCGTGGTCGACCGCGAGGGGGTGTTCGACGTGGCGGTGGAGATGATCGGCGAGTCCAAGCGGCTCGGCTACCACACGATCGTCAACACGACGATCTACAAGGAGACGTCCGTCGAGGAGGTCGAGGAGCTGTGCGAGTTCCTGACCCACGAGCTGGAGGTCGACGGGATCCTGCTCAGCCCGGGATACCACTACGAATCCGTGGACCGGGACGTGTTCCTGACCCGCAGGGAGATCGAGGAGAAGTTCGACCGGGTTCTCGAGTTCGCGCCCCGCTTCAGGATCACCTCGACCCCCATGTTCCTGGAGTTCGCGGCCGGCCACCGGGAGTACGATTGCTCGCCCTGGAGCACGGTCACCTTCACGCCGAACGGCTGGAAGCGGCCGTGCTACCTGATCGGCAAGGGGTACACCTGGGACTGGGACGAATTCTGGAACGAGACCGACTGGGACTACTGGGAGTCGCGACAGGACGATCTCTGCCAGAACTGCAAGATGCACTCGGGATTCGAGGCGTCCGTGGTCCGCGAGCTGCACCGGAGCCCCCGCGACATGGTCCGCATGGTGAAGTGGAACCTGGCGGGGTGAGCGTTGAGCCGGTGGGATCCCGACCCCGCCCCGGGGCGGGGCGCCCGGCGCGGGCCGGGGGAGCGGTTCGCCGACGCCGCCGGGGCGTCCGGCGGGGCGTCCGACGGACCGCCCGCCCGCGGCCGCTCGCCTGACGCCGGCGTTCCGCTCGAAGGTGGTGCGCGCTCGGCCTCCGGCCCGACCGCGGACCGCGAACGTCTCACCGCCCTGGTGGCCGCCCTGCCCGAGGAGGCCCGCCCCCTGCTGGGGCAGCTTTCGGACCGCCGCCCGGCGAGGGTGCCGGGGCATCGACCGACGGGCCAGCGGCCCTGGATCGTGCGCGGACGCCTGGCCGGCCGGTCGATCGTCGTGGTGGTCACGGGCGACGGCGAGCGCCACGCGCGGGAGGGCGCGCGCCGGGCGCTCGAGACGCTCGAGCCTTCGGACGTCATCGTGATCGGCGTGGCGGCGGGGCTGGCTCCCGACCTGGCCGCGGGCGACCTGCTCGTGGGCTCGCGAGTCGTGGGGGAGGACGGCCGGATCCTGGCCGCCGACCCATCGCTGGTGGCCTCGCTCCTGGCCCGGGCCTCGCGGAGCGGCGCGCGCGAAGGGGCCGTGGCCACCGTCGGCCAGATCCTGGACACCCCGGCGTCGAAGGCCGCGCTCCGCGGGCGGGCCGACCCCGGGATGGCGAGCTGGAAGGAGGCGCCGGTCCCCGACGTCGCGGACCTCGAGAGCGCCGTCTACGCGGCCGAGGCCGAGCGGGCCGGGCTTCCCTGGGTGATTCTCCGGGCGGTCAGCGACACGGCCTCGGAGCGCCTGCCCGCATACCTCGAAGCGTGTCGGGACGCGCGCGGCGCCGTCCGGCGCGGCGCGGTGACGAGGCGCGCGCTGGCCCGACCGTGGACGATCCCGAGCCTGCTCCGACTGCGGCGACGCGTGCGGGAGGGCGGCCTCCGGCTGGCGGACGCCGTCCAGGCCGCCCTGGGGTCGCCGAACGCGAC
>CAYMQZ010000041.1:0-13354 GCA_964392705.1 uncultured Gemmatimonadota bacterium | reverse complement strand
GGCGGCGGGTTCCGGACCGGGCCCGACGCTCGCCGCGTCCCCGTCCGGGGCATCGGCCGAGGCGCCCGCATCGCTCGCCGGATTCCGCAGTCGGCTGGACGCGTTCCGCGTCCGGATCGACGGGGAGATCGCCGCGTTCCTGGCGGATCGTCGGGAGGCGTGCGGGCCCGAGGCCGGGGACCTGCTGGATGCCGTCGAGGCGCTGCTCCTGGCCGGGGGGAAGCGGTTGAGACCGGCGCTCGTCTTCTTCACCTATCACGGCTGCGGGGGGCGGGAGGAGGCGGCCGTGGTGCCCCTGGCGATGTCGACCGAGCTCCTCCACGCCTACCTGCTGATCCACGATGACATCATGGACCACGCCCGGGTGCGTCGGGGAGGACCCACGGCGCACGTCCGCTTCGCCGCGCGTCACGCCGAGCGCGGGTGGCCCGGCGACGCCGACGACTACGGGCGCTCGATGGCCATCCTGGCGGGCGACCTGGCGTACGCCTGGTCCGTCGAGCTGTTCGGGCGGGCGTGTCGCGAGGCGGAGCCGCGGGAGACCGAGGAGTTGGCCGCCCTCCAGCGCACGTTCGGGGCCGCCTGTCAGGAAGTGATCGTGGGCCAATACCTGGAGATGCACCTGCCCTACCGGGAGGATCCGGGCGAGGCGGAGCTGCTCCGGATCCTGCGGCTCAAGTCGGGCCGCTACTCCGTGGAGCGCCCGATCGAGCTGGGAGCCCGATTGGCGGGCGCGACGGAGGAGTCGCGGCGGACGCTGGCGGAGTACGGCGAGGCGGTGGGGGAGGCGTTCCAGCTCCAGGACGACGTGCTGGGGGTGTTCGGAGACGAGGGGACGGTCGGCAAGCCGGTGGGTTCCGATCTCGCCGAGGGCAAGCGGACGCTGCTGGTCCATCACGCGCTGCGACGAGCCTCCCCGGAGCGGGCGGGACGGCTGGGCGAGCTTCTGGGTCACCCCGATCCGGGTCCCGAGGAGGTGGAGGAGGCGCGCGAGATCGTTCGCGCGAGCGGCGCGCTGGAGGCGGTGCGCGGGATGATCGACGAGCGCCTGGAGCGGGCGGCGCGAGCCCTCCGGGCCCTGGACAGGCTGTCCTTCCGCCCCGATGCTCATACCTTCTTCGAGGGACTGATCGCCTACTCTCGGAAACGGGACCGATGACGACCGCCGAGCGACTCGCAGGGGACCTCGTGGACCGGGACCGAAAGGCCGAGCACATCCGCCTGGCCCTGGACGAGCGGATGCAGCTCCGGAGCCACTTCTTCGACGAGTGGGCGTTCGAGCACGTGGCGCTGCCCGAGGTCGACCTGGCCGCGATCGACACCTCGATCGAGTTCCTCGGAGAGCGGCTCGAAGCGCCGTTCCTGATCTCGGGCATGACCGGGGGAACCGGCTCGGCCGCCGACATCAACCGGAACCTGGCCGAGGCGGCCGAGCGGTCCCGGGTCGCCATGGGGGTGGGCTCGCAGCGAAAGGCGCTCGAGGACCCGGACCTCGTTCCGACGTTCCAGGTCCGGAGCGCGGCGCCCACGATCCCCCTGCTGGCCAACCTCGGCGCGGTGCAGCTGAACTACGGGTTCGGGGTGGAGGAGTGTCGAGCCGCCGTCGAGATGGTCGAGGCCGACGCGCTCGTCTTCCACCTGAACGCCCTCCAGGAGGCGATCCAGCCGGAGGGGCAGGCGAACTTCGCCGGGCTGCTGCCGAAGATGGGCCGGGTGGCGAGGGAGCTCGAGGTGCCGGTGATCGCCAAGGAGATCGGGTGCGGGATCTCGGCCGCCACGGGCCGTGCCCTGGCCGAGCAGGGGATCCGGATCGTGGACACGGCCGGTCTCGGGGGCACGAGCTGGGCGCGGATCGAGGCGCAACGGGCGCGCGACCTGGACCTGGGCGAGCTGTTCGCGGACTGGGGCATCTCGACCCCGGAGTCGATTCGCCAGCTCGCCTCGGTGGAAGGGCTCACGGTGATCGGCAGCGGCGGACTTCGGAACGGGCTCGACGCCGCGAAGGCGATCGCCCTGGGGGCGGATCTCGCCGGCATGGCGTTCCCCTTTCTCGGTCCGGCGACGGAGTCGGCGGAGCGCGTCGTCGAGAAGATCGAGCGCATGGCGCGGGAATTGAAGATCGCCATGTTGTGCGTGGGTGCCCGGACGATCGGGGAGTTGAGGAAAGCGAGCCTGGTGAAGAGGTCCGAGCTATGAGCAGCGAAGCTCCCGCGGACATGGGCGCCGAGTCGGCGGCCGCGGGGAAGGCGTCGGGGGAGGACCGGTGGGTCCGCGCCCTGGTCGAGGGCGAGATCGGGTTCCACCAGCTTCCGACCGACCTGAAGGCCGAGGCGCAGGCCCGCATCCGGCGCCGCGCGCTCCGGGAGCTGACCGGGACGACCCTGGACCACACGGGACGGCATTCGCTCGACGCGGGGCTCGCGGGGCGCCGCAACTGCGAGAACTTCATCGGGGCCGCCCAGATCCCGGTCGGGATCGTGGGCCCGCTGACGGTCCGTGGCGACGAGCTGGCCGGGGACGTCTACGTGCCGCTCGCCACGACGGAGGCGGCGCTCGTCGCCAGCACGAACCGCGGTTGCTCGGCCCTCCGCCTGGCCGGCGGCGCACGCGTCCGCGTGGAGGACGTCGGCATGACGCGCGCCCCCGTGTTCCGGACCGGGGGCGTCGACGAGACGCGCGAGTTCCTGCGCTGGGTCACCGAGCACGAGGCGGAGATCCGGGAGGCCGCCGAGGGGACCAGCCGGTACCTGCGCCTGCTGGACATCCGCCCGCACAGCTTCGGCACGACCGTGCTGCTCCGCTTCCGCTTCCACACGGGCGACGCCATGGGCATGAACATGGTCACCGTGGCCTGCGACCGGGTGGTGCGGCACGTGATCGAGCCGGGTACCGGCGTCGAGTGCGTCGCCCTCTCGGGCAACTATTGCACGGACAAGAAGCCGGCGACGATCAACGTGCAGGAGGGGCGCGGGAAGCGGATCTTCGCCGAAGCCGTGCTCGAGGAGCCGGTGCTGCGGAAGTGCCTGAAGACGAGCGCGCGGGCGCTGGTCGAGGCCCAGTACCGGAAAAACCTCCTCGGCTCCATCGCCGCCGGATCGCAGGGATACAACGCGCACTTCGCCAACGTGGTGGCCGCCTTCTTCATCGCCACGGGACAGGATCCGGCCCACGTGGTGGAGGGCTCGCTGGGCATCACCTGCGTCGAGGCGCGGGGACCGGAGACGGTGTACGCGTCGATCTACATGCCGGACGTCCCCCTCGGCGCGATCGGCGGCGGCATGCAGCTGGCCACCCAGAAGGAGGCCCTGGCGATGCTGGGCGTGCGCCCCGACCCCGAACGCCCGGGCGCGGCGGTGCGGCGACTCGCGGAGATCCTCGGCGCGGTGGTGCTCGCGGGCGAGATCTCGCTGCTGGCGGCGTTCACGTCGCAGGACCTGGCCCGGGCCCACGAGAAGCTGGCCTGGGGACGGCCCCGCTCGCCGAGTCCCCGGGACCAGAGCTGACCGCGGTCCTCGCTTCCGCGCCCGGAAAGCTGATCCTGATGGGCGAGCACTCCGTGGTGTACGGAGAGCCGGCCCTCGTCGCCGCGGTCGACCTCCGGCTCCAGGCGCGCTTCGAGGCGCTTCCCCGGGGGGGCGAGGCGGGTCCCGACGCGCCGGTGGAGCTCGTCGCGGTCGGGAGCGACCGGACGACGACGCTCCCCTGGTCGGAGGTGATGGCCTACGCCGAAGCCGCCCGCGATCGATGGGAGAGCTTCGCGGCGGCTCCGGGGGGGGCCTCCTTCGCGCGGCTCCGCGGCGACGATCCCGCACACCTGGTGAAGGTGGCCCTCGGGGAGGCCGCGGCCTGGCTGGGCGAGCGCGGCGGCCCGGGGCTGCGTCTCGAGGTCGCCTCCCGGATCCCGACCGGGTCCGGGTTCGGAAGCTCGGCCGCGCTGGCCGTGGCCGTGACCGGGGGATACCTGGCCTGGCGGGGCCGCCCGGCGCGGCCCGAGGACCTGGAGGGGCTGGCGCTCCAGGTCGAGCGACGGCAGCACGGCACGCCCTCGGGAGTCGACGCGGCGACGTCGCTGCGCGGCGGCCTGGTGTGGGCCGAGCGGCGCGGGGAGGGAGCGCTGGAGTTCCACGGCCTCACGGCGCCCCGGCGGCACCTCCGTCGGTTCCGGATCTTCGACACCGGAACGCCGGCCGAGTCGACGGGCGCCGTCGTGGCGGCGGTCCGGGAGCGGGTGGCGGCGGATCCGGGGGGGTGGGGCGAGCTGCTGCGGGACATGGGACGGACGACCCGTCGGTTCCGCGATGCCCTGCTGGAGGGGAGCGAGGCGGCGGTCGTCGTCGATCTCGTCCGTAGCTTCGAGGGGGCTCTCGAGGCGCTGGGCGTGGTTCCGGAGCGCGTCCGACTCCTCGCGCGAAAGATCGAGGGCCGGGGCGGAGCGGCCAAGATCTCGGGGGCCGGCGCGCTGAGCGGCGCCGACTCCGGTCCACCCGGCGCGGGCTCGCTCCTGGTGTGCCATCCCGAGCCCGAGCGCATCGCCGGCTGGGCGTTTCTGGATCACCTCTCCCGGCGACCCCTCCGGTTGGGGGCGAAGGGGTTCCGGCTCGAGGACCGCGGTCCCCGACGCTCGGAGGGAGGCGCCGCGTGACCGTCCGCAGCGTCACGGCGGCCGCCCCGTCGAACATCGCCTTCGTGAAGTATTGGGGCTCGCGCGACGTGGAGCGCGGGGTGCCGCTGAACCCTTCCATCTCGATGACCCTCACCCGTTGCCGCTCGCTGTGCACCGTGGAGTTCGACCCCGCCGAGACGGAGGCGGGCGACGAGGTCTTCCTGGCGCATCCCGACGTCGAGCCCACCCGCGCGCCCGAGCCGTTCGCCGCCCCCGTGCTCGTCCACCTCCAGCGGATCCGGCGGTGGGCGGGGGTCGCGGGGCGCTTCCGGGTCGCCACCCGGAACAGCTTCCCGACCGGAGCGGGGCTCGCCTCGTCGGCCTCGGGCTTCGCCGCGCTGACGCTGGCGGCGACGCGGGCCGCGGGCCGGGAGCCGTCTCCGGGGGAGCTCTCGGACCTCGCGCGCCGGAGCGGCTCGGGATCGGCGGCACGCTCCGCGTTCGGCGGCTACGTGGAGTGGCCCGAGTCGGCCGCCGGCCTGGGACCTCACGGCGCGGGCGGGCCGGGTGGCGCGGGCGGGCCGGGTGGAGGGCCGGGCTCGCCGGACGCGTACGAGGCCGAGGCGCTCCCGGCCGCCGAGCTGGCTTCGCACGGACACTGGGACCTTCGCGACGTGATCGCGGTGGTCGGAGAGGAGCCGAAGCAGGTCCCGTCCCGGGAGGGGCACCGGCGCGTGTTCGGCAGCCCCTACTTCGAGACCAGGCTGTCGCTGCTCCCGGGCAGGCTCGTCGAGGTGCGGGAAGCGATCGCGGGCCGCGACTTCGAGCGTCTCGTTCCGACCCTCGAGGCCGAGGCGGTGGACCTCCACTTCCTGGCCATGTCGTCCCGGCCGCCGATCCACTACTGGCTGCCGGGCAGCGTGGAGGTGATCGATGCCGTGCGGGCGCTTCGCGGCGCGGGCGTCCCCGCCGCCTGGACGATGGATGCGGGGCCGAACGTGCACGTGATCTGTCCCGGCGACTCGGAGGAGGCCGTGGTCGAGAGGCTCTCGGAGCTGGAGGCCGTGCGCTCGTTGATCCGCGACCGGGTGGGGCCGGGTCCCACCACGGGCGGCGAGCCGCTGCTGTAGGAGCCTGCCCGCGATGGAGGCCTCCGGCCGTCCGGTCGTCCTGCTGAAGCTCGGCGGCAGCCTGATCACCGACAAGGAGCGGCCGGCCACGGCGCGGGCGCGGGTGATCCGACGGCTGGCGGGGGAGATCGCGGCCGCCCTCCCCGACCTCGAAGCGTCGCTCGTCGTGGGACACGGGAGCGGGTCGTTCGGCCACGCGTCCGCCGCGCGGCACGGCCTCGGGCGGGATGCGGCGGTTCCGGCGACGCGCGCGGCGGTGGCCGAGACCCGCGCCTCCGCGGAGACTCTGCATCGCGTGGTGTCCGGGGCGCTGCGGGACGCCGGCGTCCCGGTGTTCTCCTTCTCCCCTTCGAGCGCCGCCGTGGCCAGCGGAGGGCGGCTCGTCTCCCTGTCGGCCGAGCCCGTGGCGCGCGCGCTGGAGCTGGAACTCGTGCCGCTTCTTTACGGCGATGTGGCCATGGACCGGGAGCTGGGCGCCACGATCCTCTCCACCGAGAGGGTCCTCGAGGCGGTGGCGGAGGCCCTGGAGGGGCGCGGCTGGCGGGCCAACGGGGTCGTCTGGCTGGGGGCGACGGACGGCGTGTACGACGCCCGAGGGGTCACGATCCCCCTGGTGCGCGCCGACGCTCCGGAGGAGGCTGCCCTCGCCGCGGGCGGTTCTGCCGCGACCGACGTCACGGGCGGCATGGCGCACCGGCTCGAGACCGCGCTCCGCATGGCCCGCCGCGGGGTCCCGTCGTGGATCGGCGACGGACGCAGGCCCGGCATCCTGGCCCGGGCCCTCCGGGGGGAGGCGAGCTCGGGCACGCGCGTCGTGCCCCGGGGGGACGCGGACGCACCTCCAGCTCCGGGCGCGGGTCCGGAGCGCTGACGCTCCCGGACGGGCGTGCGCCGGCGACCTCCCATCCCCTCCGACCCCGCGCCTCCCCCGCGGGGACCCCGACGCCCGACGGGCCTGGCGGCTGCCCGGATCGCCGCCTGGGTGGAGCGGGTCCGGGGCGTCGCGCCGTGGGTGGCGCTCGGGTTTCTGCTTCTCACGGCCCTCCTGATCCTCGGTCCGGTCCGCGACCTGGGGATCGACACCGACACCGCCGACATGATCGCCGAGGACCTGCCGTGGCGGCAGACCTACCTGCGCTACAAGGAGGCGTTTCCCCAGTACGTCGACCGGCTGGTGGTCGTGGTCGAGGGCGCGACGCCGGATCGGGCCGAAGACGCCCGGCGGCGGCTCGCCGAGCGGATGCGGGCGGAGCCGGATCTCTTCCCGGAGATCCACGTGCCCGGCGGCGGCCCTTTCTTCCGCCGGCACGCGCTCCTCTACCTTTCCGCGGAGGAGCTGTCCTCGATCGCCGAGAGCCTGGAGCTGTACGGGCCCTGGCTCCGCCGCCTGGAGCGCGATCCGAGCCTCGGCGGCTTCCTGGCGGCGCTCCGGGCCCTGCTGGAGGGGGCCCGGCGGGGAGAGGAGACCCCGGAGCTGGCGCCCCTCCTCGGCGCCGTCGCCGAGACCTTCCGGGCCTCGCTCGACTGGCGGTTCCACCAGCTCTCCTGGCAGGAGATGCTGTGGGGCAGGCGCGCGACCCCCGCCGAGCGTCGGGCCATCCTGGTGGCGCGGCCGCGTCTCGAGTACGGGTCGCTCCTCCCGGCCTCCGCCCCGGTGGAGCGAATCCGGACGATCGTGCGGGAGGCGGGGCTGACGCCCGCGAACGGGGTGCGCGTGCGGCTCACGGGCGAGGTGGCGATGCAGCACGAGGAGCTCCTCACCGTGATGGAGGGGGCCGGGCGGGCCGGCGTCCTGGCCCTGCTGATGGTCGCCGCGATCCTCTACCTGGGACTCCGCTCGCCGTCCCTGATGGCGGCGTCCGTCGGGACCCTGATCGCGGGTCTCGTCGCCACCGCCGGCTTCGCCGCGTTCGCCGTGGGTCACCTCAACCTCATCTCCATCGCGTTCGCCGTCCTCTTCATCGGGTTGGCGATCGACTACGCGATCCACCTGTGCCTCCGCTACCGCGAGCTCCGGATCGAGGGCAGCGGGCACGCGGGCGCGCTGGCCGGCGCCGCCTCCGACGTGGGGCCCTCGGTGGCGTTGAGCGCCGTGACGACGGCCGTCTGCTTCTACGCGTTCATTCCGACCGATTTCGTCGGCCTCTCCGAGCTGGGGCTCATCTCGGGAACCGGCATGTTCATCGGCCTCCTCGTCACGCTCACCCTGCTCCCCGCGCTGCTCTCGCTTTGGCGGCCCCGGATCGGGCCGCCCCGTGAGCGACCCTCCGCCGTCCGGGGGGAGGAGTCGATTCCCGCAGAGCCCGGCCCCCTCGACCGCCTCGTCGACGGCGCGCGTCACCGGGCGAGGGCGGCCGCCGCCATCCCCAGGCGTCATCCCCGACTCGTCCTCGCCATCGCCGCGGCGCTGGCGGTGGGCTCCTCGATTCTCCTGCCGCGCGCGCGCTTCAACGCCAATCCGCTCGATCTTCGGGATCCGGAGACCGAATCGGTCGCCACGTATCGGGAGCTCCTGGCGGATACCGCTGCTTCCCCTCTCACCCTGGTGATCCTGGAGCCGGACGCCGAGGCGGCCCGCGAGACCGCCAACCGGATCGCGGGCCTGGAGGTCGTGAGGGATGCCATCACGCTGCAGGACTTCGTGCCCGCGAACCAGGAGCGGAAGCTGGCGTGGATCGCGAGGATCGGCGAGATCATGGGTCCGCGCCCCGGCGCCCCGGCCGAGACGAGCGAAACGGGCGGGACGGCCCAGGTGGCCGGGACGGCGCGGACCGCCGAGACGGGCCAGGCGGCCGAAACGGGCCAGGCGGCGGAGACGACCCGGACGGACCTGGCGGGCGTGCGGTCGCTGCTCGACGCGCTGGCGGCCTTCCGGCCGTTCGCGGCGCCCGAGGCGCGGGGGGCGGCGCGTTACCTCGGTTTCCAGGCACGGGCCTGGCTCGAGCGGATCGAGTCCGTGGCGCCCGGAGACCGCGAGCGGATGCGGGAGAGGCTGGAGCGCGCACTGGTGGGGGCGCTCCCGGGTCGGATCGATGCGCTGCGCGCTTCGCTCGATCCGGGCGGGGTCGAGCCCGAAGACCTCCCGCCGGATCTCGTCGAGCGCTGGATCGGTCCCGGCGGGCTGCACCGGGTGGAGGTCCGGCCGCGAGAGAATGTGGGCGTGACCTCCGCGCTGCGACGCTTCGTGGAGGGCGTGCGGGCGGCGGAGCCCGATGCCACGGGAGCGGCGCTGGTCGAGTTGCGAGCGGGCGGCGTGGTGGTGCGCTCGTTTCGCAACGCCCTGCTCTACGCGACGCTGGCCACCGTGGCCCTTCTGCTTCTCGCGCTTCGCCGGGTGCGTGACGTGCTCTTCGTGCTGCTCCCCCTGCTCCTCGCCGGGTCGCTGACGGTCGCCTTCTCGGTCGCGGCGGGGGTGCCGTTCAACTTCGCGAACATCATCGCGCTGCCCCTGCTGCTGGGGGTGGGCGTGGACAACGGGATCCACATGGTGCACCGTGCGCGCGCCGCGCCCCCCGCCCACGGGGACCTCCTGCGGACCAGCACGGCGCGGGCCGTGGTCTTCAGCTCCCTGACCACCGTGGCCAGCTTCGGGAACCTGGCCTTCTCGGGGCATCCGGGGACCTCCAGCATGGGCGCCCTGTTGACCGTCGGAATGGCGGCGGTCCTCCTCTGCACGCTGGCCGTCCTGCCCGCCCTGCTGGGCCCCACAGGGGGAGAGCGGGTCGACAAAGCCGCAGGGCGCGCGTAGCTTCGAGGGGCCATGCCCGACCTCCCGGAGCTGCTCGAGAAGACCAGTCGGACCTTCGCCCTCTCGATCCCGCTCCTGCCCCAGCCGACGCGGGAGGAGGTGACGGTGGCCTATCTCCTGTTCCGCATCGCCGACACCTTCGAGGACGCCACCGCGTGGCCCGGAGAGCGTCGCACGGGTGCCCTGGACCGGTTCTGCCGGCTCCTCGAGGCGCCGGGCGAGGAGGAGGCGGGGCGGCTCTCGCGGGCCTGGGCGCGGGAGGTGCCGGTGGACCACGACGGCTACCGCGAGCTGCTGCGCGAGACGCCCCTGGTCCTGGAGCGGTTCCGCGGACTGAGACCGGAGGGACGAGGTCTGGTTCGCCGTCACACGATCCGCACCGCGCGGGGCATGGCGGAGATCGTGGGCAGGACGGGCGAGGACGGGGTGCTCCGGCTCGGAGACCTCCAGGGTCTGCGCGACTACTGCTACGTCGTGGCCGGGATCGTGGGCGAGATGCTCACGGAGCTCTTCCTGGTGGGGCGGGAGGAGCTGCGGTCCGCGGCCCCCTACCTGCGCGCGCGCGCGGTCCGCTTCGGCGAAGGGCTGCAGCTGGTGAACATCCTCAAGGACTCCCCGACCGATGCGCGCGAGGGTCGACTCTACCTGCCGCCCGAGCTGGGCCGGGACGAGGTGTTCGAGCTGGCGCACCGGGACCTCGAGGCCGCGGCCGAATACACGCTGGCTCTGCAGGAGGCCGGTGCCGAGCGGGGGATCGTGGCGTTCAACGCGCTTCCCGTGCGCCTCGCGTGGGCCACGCTGGAGCGCGTCGAGGAGCGGGGGCCCGGCTCCAAGATCTCGCGGGCGCGGGTGTGGGAGATCGTGGCGAGCCTCGAGCAGGCGCTGGACGAGGGCCGGCCCGCGGTCACCCCTCCGTCGGCGAGGCAGACCAGCGGCTAGGAGCTTGGGCGAGAAGGTCGAGGCGGCCCCCGCCGCGAGCCGTCGCCGGCGTCGGGGCCCGCTCCTGCTGGCGCTCGGGCTCATGGTGGGCATCGGGGTCCTCGCGTACGGCGAAGCGCGAAGCTCGTGGCTGCAGGCTCACGTGCTGGCCGACTGGGCGGCCGAGATCGAGTACGAGCTCGGCGACGGCCCGAGCCCCGCGATCCGCTTTCCGTCGGCCGGGCCCTACGACCGGCGCCTCGGCTACACCCGCCTGCCCGAGCTGATACGTGGCCTCGAGGGGCGGGACTTCCGCACGACGGCCCAGGCCAGGATCTCGCGCCGCTTCCGGCGCGCCCTGGACCTCGGCTTCTTCCCGATCTACCGGGCGAAGACGCGCGCCGGCCTGGCCGTGGTCGACGTGCGCGGGCGGCCGATCCACGTCGCGGAGTACCCCGAGCGGACCTACGCGGCGTTCGACTCCGTGCCGGAGCTCGTGGTGCGCACGCTCCTGCACATCGAGAACCGGGAGCTGCTCGACGAGGGACTCCTCCATCGCAACCCGGCGGTCGAATGGGACCGGCTGGCCCGCGCCGTGGTGAGCCTCGGCCTCGACCGGCTTCTCGACGAGGGCTCGACCTACGGGGGGAGCACGCTGGCCACGCAGATGGAGAAGTTCCGGCACTCGCCGGGCGGGGCCACGGGCTCGCCGGCCGAGAAGCTCCGGCAGATGGGGAGCGCGACGCTGCGGGCCTACCGGGAGGGGGCCCGGACGCTCGAGACCCGGCGAAGGATCGTGCTGGATTACCTGAACTCCGTGCCGCTCGCGGCCGTGCCGGGCTACGGCGAGGTGATCGGTCTGGGCGACGGGCTGCCGCTCTGGACCGGGGTCGAATTCGACGAGGCGAACCGGGCCCTGCGGTCGCCCGTCCCGACCGACGGGGAGGCGGGCCGGGCGTACCGGGCCGTCCTCGGCCTGCTCGTCGCCCACCGGCGGCCGTCGTACTACCTGGGGAACCGGGAGGGGCGGGAACGGCTCGGCGGCCTCGTGGACCAGCACCTGGACCTCCTGGAGCGGGACGGCGTCATCGCGGCCGAGCTCGCGGCGGCGGCGCGCGCGGGCCGGGTCGAGGTCTTCCCTCGTCCGCCCCGGTCTCCGAGGCCGTCCTTCATCGACCGGAAGGCCGCCAACGCGATCCGCTCGCACCTCCTGACCCTCGTCGACGTTCCCACCCTGTACGAGCTCGACCGCTACGACCTGAGGGTCGGCTCGACCCTGGATCGGGCCGTCCACGACGGCGTGACGGACCGGCTGCGGCGCCTCGCCGACCCGGCCGAGGTGCGGGCGGCCGGGCTGGAGGCGTTCCGGCTCCTGGGAAGCGGCGATCCCTCGAAGGTGGTGTACAGCGTGCTGCTGTACGAGCGCACGCCGATCGGGAACGTGGTCCGGGTGCAGACGGACAACTTCGACGCGCCGTTCGACCTGAACCAGTCGGCCCGTCTGGAGCTGGGCTCCACCGCGAAGCTGCGGACTCTGGTCACCTACCTCGACGTGATCGAGGAGCTGTACCTCGAGCTGGCCGGCCTCTCGCCGGAGGCGCTGGAGGCCGCGGCCCGCGACGCGCCTTCCGACCCCCTCACGCGCTGGGCGCTGGACCACTTCCGGAGGCGGCCGGAGAGCACGCTCCGGCAGACGCTGGAGGCGGCGATGGAGAGGCGCTACTCGGCCAACCCCGGGGAGCGGTTCTTCACCGGGGGCGGATCCCACGTCTTCCAGAACTTCGACCGCACGTTCGACGGAGCGGCGCCGAGCGTGCGCGAGGGATTCCGCCACTCGGTGAACCTCGTCTTCGTGCGACTGATGCGGGACATCGTCCGCTACCACACCTTCCGGATCCCGGGCTCCTCGGCCCGCATCCTGGAGGATCCCGGCGACCCCCGTCGCCAGGACTACCTGCGGCGCTTCGCGGACCGGGAGGGGCGACAGTTTCTGGTGCGCTTCTACCGGAAGCACGCGGAAAGGCCCCGGTCCGAGCTGCTGGACGGCCTGGTGAGCGGCCGTCGCCTGTCGCCCGAGCGGCTCGCCTGGGCGTTCCGCTCGGTGGCCCCCGACGCCGGTCTCGAGACGTTCGGGTCGTTCCTCCGCTCGCATTCGCCGAACACGACCCTCTCCTCCGGCGCGCTCGAGAGCCTGTACGCGGACGCGGACGCGAGCCGCTTCGACCTCGCCGACCGGGGCTACCTGGCCCGCATCCACCCGCTGGAGCTGTGGCTCGTCGGGTACCTGCTCCGCCGACCGGAAGGGACCCTGGAGGAGGCTGTGCGGGAGAGCGCGGAGGCCCGCCAGGAGGTGTACCGCTGGCTGTTCGAGACCCGCCGCCGCGCGGCCCAGGACCAGCGGATCCGGATCCTCCTGGAGGTCGAGGCGTTCATGGAGATCCACCGCGAGTGGCGGAGGCTCGGCTATCCGTTCGAGAACCTGGCGCCCTCCTTCGGAACGGCGATCGGAAGCTCGGGCGACCGCCCCGGCGCCCTCGCGGAGCTCGTGGGGATCCTGCTGAGCGAAGGGATCCGGTTTCCGGTCGTCCGGGTGGACAGCCTGCACTTCGCCCCGCGCACGCCTTACGAGACCGTGATGCGTCGCGTGGCACCGAGGGCGAGGCGCGTCCTCTCCCGCGAGGTGGCGGCCGTGGCGCTCGCCGCGCTCCGCGACGTGGTGGAGAACGGCACCGCGCGAGCGGTCGACGGGCTGATCGGCGGCCCGGACGGAGGCGAGCTCCCGATCGGCGGAAAGACGGGCACCGGCAACAACCAGTACAAGGTCTTCGGGCCGGGCGGACGCCTGGTCGAGTCCCGGACCGTGAACCGGACCGCCACCTTCGTCTTCTACGTCGGCGACCGTCTGTTCGGCGTGATCACGGCGCACGTGCAGGGTCCCGAGGCGGACGCCTTCCG
>CAYMQZ010000040.1:10777-18008 GCA_964392705.1 uncultured Gemmatimonadota bacterium | reverse complement strand
CGATCCTCGCGGCGCTCCTCTCCACCCCGCTCCTCGCCCTCGGCGCCGCCTGCGGAGAGTCCGGAGGCCGTGAAGCTTCGGAGGGGGACGCGGCCGCGAGCGTCACCCCCGCTCCCGACGTCGAGGTGCTCCCGGAGGGGACCCGCCGGATGGCCGAGCGGCTGGCCGCGCTGGAGGATCCGGGCGAATACGGGTCGCGAGTGGCCGAGATGCGAGCCATGGAGCCCGCCTCCGACCCCCCGGCGGCTCTCGCCTATCACCTGAGCCTGGCCCGCTTCCAGCTCCTGGCGGGACGTCCGGAAGATGCCCTCGCCACGCTGGAGCGGCTCCGCGAGCTGGCGGCCGGCGCCGCCACTCGCGTCCCCTCCGCCTTTCTCCACGAAGTCGTGCAGCTCTCCGCCATCTCCAGCCTGTGGCTGGGCTTCGACCGGAACTGCATCCACGGTCCGACGCCGCGCTGCCTCTTCCCTACGCCGCCCGAGGGCGTGTGGCCCGATCCGGTGGGCGTGCCCCGGGCGATCCGGGAGTACGGGCTGCTGCTCGAGCAGCGGCCTGACGATTTGCTCTCCCGCTGGCTACTCAACCTCGCCCACATGTTCCAGGGGACGTATCCCGGCGGCGTGCCGTCGCGGTGGCGCTTCCCCCCTTCCACTTTTCGGGACGAGGCGCGGCTCAGGCCGTTCCCGGAGCTGGCCGCCGAGCTGGGCGTGGACGTCATGGGACACGCCGGCGGCGCCGTGATGGAGGACTTCGACGGGGACGACGACCTGGACCTGATGGCGTCCGGTCAGGGCCTCCGCGATTCCCTGCGGTACTTCCGCAGCGAGGGGAACGGCCGCTTCACGGAGCGCACGCGGCAGGCGGGGCTGACGGGGCTGGTGGGCGGCCTGAACCTCCTGCACGCCGACTATGACAACGACGGGGACGCCGACGTCCTCGTGCTGCGGGGCGCCTGGAGCCGGGACGGCCAACCGAACTCGCTGCTCCGGAACGAGGGCGACGGGACGTTCGTCGATGTGACCGAGGCGGCGGGCCTCCTCCCCGTGCATCCCACCCAGACGGCGAGCTGGGGGGACTACGACGGCGACGGCGACCTGGACCTCTTCATCGGGAACGAGACGCAACCGGACGGTCCCGTCCACCCGTCGGAGCTCTACCGCAACGAGGGTGACGGAACGTTCACGGACGTGGCCGCGGAGGTCGGCCTGGACCTGGTCGGATTCGTGAAATCGCTGGTGTGGGGCGACTTCGACAATGACGGGGATCCGGACCTGTACGTCTCGCGGCTGGACGAGCCGAACGGCCTCTACCGGAACGACGGCCCCGGCCCCGACGGCCGCTGGCGCTTCACCGACGTCGCGGAAAGGGCGGGCGTGGACGGGCCTCTGGAGAGCTTCGTCACCTGGTTCTTCGACTACGACAACGACGGCTGGCTGGACATCTTCGTCTCCGGCTATCGGCTCGCCCCGCGCGACATCGCGGCGGAATACCTGGGCGAGCTCGAGCGCGCCGCCCTGCCGCGCCTCTACCGGAACCGCGGCGACGGCACCTTTCGGGACGTCACCCGGGAGGCCGGGCTGCGACGGGTCCTCTACACCATGGGCTCCAACTTCGGGGACCTGGACAACGACGGCTGGCTGGACGCCTACATCGGAACCGGGGCCCCGGATTTCCGCGCCATGGTGCCCAACCGGATGTTCCGGAACGCGGAGGGGCGCTTCCAGGAGGTGACGGCCTCCGGCGGCTTCGGCCACCTGGGAAAGGGGCACGGGGTCGCGTTCGGCGACCTGGACGGCGATGGGGATCAGGATCTTTACGTGGTGATGGGCGGCGCCGAAGAGGGGGACGTGGCTCGGAACGTCCTGTGGGAGAACCCGGGCTTCGGGAACGCCTGGGTGACGCTCCGGCTGGAGGGCGGGGAGGCCAACCGCTCGGCGATCGGAGCGCGCGTGCGCGTGCGCGTCGAGACCATGGAGGGGGGGATGCGCGAGATCCGCCACCTCGTAGGGACCGGGGGAAGCTTCGGCTCGAGCAGCCTGCAGGCCGAGATCGGCCTCGGAGACGCCCGTGCCATCCGCGAGGTGGAGATCCGCTGGCCGGGCTCGGGGCGACGGGACCTCTACCGCGATCTGGCCCTCGAGCGGGTGTACCGCATCCACGAGGGCGACGTCGCGCCGGAGGAGGTGCCGGTCCGTCGGTTCGAGTTGACCCGGTAGCGGTCCGATCGGCTAGTGCGGCCGCACTAAGCACAGCGCTAGCTTCCCAGCAGCGCTCGCATGAGGCGGGCGATGCCGAGGCCGGCGTAGTTGCCGACCGCGTAGCCCAGGAGCCCGACGGCCAGCCCCGGCAGCGCCAGCGCGGGCCAGCCCCGAGCCACGGCCAGCGCCAACGCCGTGGAGGGGCCTCCCACGGCGGCCTGTGATGCCACGGAGGCCGTCTCGACGCCAATCCGTGCCAGCCAGGCCGCGCCGTAGATCACGAGCCCGTGGATCGCCACGACCGTGGCCGTCAGGTACAGCACTTCCGGCCCCACCCGGAGGATCTCCTCGACCCGCGAGCTCACGCCGATGAGCACGAAGAAGAAGTGGAGCGACAGGTACCCGAGCTGCATCGCCCCCGAGAGGCGCCGGACGGGAGGTAGCTGCGCGACGAGCAGGGCCAGGGTCGTGAGCCACAGCACCGATGGGATCGCGGGCACGGCGGCGGCCAGACCCTCGGCCGCTCGCAGCAGCCCCAGCCCGAGCGCCAGCAGGACCGCGGCGTCCAGGATGCCCGGCCGTTCGCCGGCGAAGAGGGGGTGGGTCGGTGCTCCCGTCGGCTCCGGCGCCTCGCCGCCGCCGCCCGCGCGCTCGCCCGGCCGTGCGGCGATGGAGTCCCCGGCCGCCGCGGACCGGGCTCCTGTGCCCGGACGCCAGAGACGACGCAGCCACACGGGAAGCACCAGCGTGGCGCCCATCCAGACCGCGGTCAGCACGTTGTCGGCGGCGGCGGCCGCGGAGAACAGCGATCCGGGCAGCTCCAGCTCCCGGCCCACGGCCACGAAGTTGAGGCTCCCGCCCGAGTAGGTGCCGGTCATCACCCCCGCCAGCTTCCAGGCCTCGTCCCCGAAGGCGTCCGCGAAGAAGAGACCGGCGGCCGCGGCGCCCAGCGCCGTGCCCGCCACGGCGATCCCGAACGCCCCGAGCATCGCGGGACCGGCCTGCCGCAGGTCGTCCAGCCGAACGGCGAACAGCAGCCAGACGATGGCCAGCGACGTGACCGGCCCGAAGATCCCGTCGTAGATCGGCGAGGAGAGCGGCACCAGCTCCAGGTTGGAGAGGAGGGCGCCGAACAGGATCGCCAGCAGGGCGGCCCCCACCTTCGGCCCCCAGCCGAAGCGCGACTCCAGCCAGATGGCCAGGGCGGCCGCCGCGGCCACGATCGCGGCCAGGCTGACCGGGTCGGCGATCACGGTTTCCGGTCCGACGCGGACCGGGACCGTTCGCGCCCGGTAGGCGCGGCGCGGCACGACGGCCCGCCGGGCGTCGAAACAAGGCGCGACATCGCACGGGATTGCGTCACTTCGGGCCTCGGCACCGCCCGGTCCTTTGTGAAACGCGCGGTTTCTGCCAAAACGCGAGAGACCGGTGTGGCGCGACCACCACAACCCGACCGCGCTGGAGTCGCAAGCGAGTTTCTAATTGCTTGATTCATAATCAGTTATGCGGGGCATCCCGCCCGGCATGGGCCTGTCAGGGTCGGGTACCGGCCTTGCGCGTGCACCGGGCCCGGTCGGTGCACCGAGCTTCACGAGAGGATGCGATCATGGCAAGACGGATGCGATTCGCGAGAGCGGCGACGGACGGCCATCCAGCGTCGGGCGACCGGGGCTTCGCGCTGGTCGTGGTTCTGCTGGCGCTGGTGGGGGTGACCGCGCTGGCCTCCGCGGGCTATCTGCTCTCGAACGCCGATTACAAGATCAACCAGAGCCACCGGGCCGCCACGCAGGCGTTCTACGTAGCCGACGCGGGCCTGGAGCGTTACCTGGGGAGCGGCCGGCTCTGGCCGGACACGGTCACCTACGCGCATCCGCAGGGCGACGCGAACGTGTGGGCCACGAAGATCGTGGAGGTGGACACGATCGCGAGCCTGTACCGGATCGAGTCCCGGGGCCGGCACAGCCCGCCGGAGGGCGGCGTCGCCGAGCGCACGCTGAGCACGGTGGTCATCGTGCGGGGGGCTCCCTTCGACCTCAACTCGGCCTTCACCTCGCCGCCGGGCCTGACCAAGCAGGGCGTCTCGGGGGTCCTGTCGGGCTACGACGCGGCGACGTACGCCGACTGCGGCCTCTCGGGTCCGCAGGACAAGGCCGGTCTGCTGGTTCCGCCCGGCGGCCTCACCATCCACGGCGGCGGCGGCGGTGGCGGGTCACCGCCCGGCTTCGAGGGCGACCCGCCCGTCGACGACACCCAGGAGGCGATGGAGCTGCTCGAGGCGACCGGCATCGACTGGGAGGAGATGACGGCCGGAGAGTACGCGGAAGCCGACTACGTGTATTCGGAGGACGGCTACCCGGACTTCTCGACCGATGTGGCTTCCGACCAGTGGCCGATGGTCGTGATCGACGAGAGCGACTTCGACGTGGGGCCCACGCACAGCGGCCGGGGCATGCTCGTCGCCCACGGCGACCTGGACATCGACGGGGCCTTCCAGTGGGACGGCATCATCCTCGTCGGCGGTCAGATCACCAGCAACGGGAACAACCAGGTCGACGGGGCGGTGGTGGGCGGCCTCAACATGTTGCTCGGCGAGGACGTGGACGAGATGCAGCTGGGCAACGGGACGTGGGAGTATCGCTACCACTCCTGCAACGTGATCAACGCGTTGAAGGGGATCGGCACCCCCGTCGAGGAGCCGGGCACCTGGTCGGAGTCGATCTGACGCCCCGACCCGTCCGGGCCTGGGAGCCGTCCGAGCAACGCGGCTCGCCCCATCACTCGGACAGGCCAGTGCACCGCGAACGCGCCCCGGAGGGCTTCAAGCCTTACGGGGCGACCGTCATCCGGGTTCCGTCGCGGGCCTCAGGCCTTCCAGGGGTTCCTCGATCCCGTCGGCCCTCCGCCCCCGCCCGCGTCCAGTGGCAGACCGCGATCGCCTGTCTCGAAATGCGAGAGCGGCCTGTGGCGGGGACGCCACGAATGCCCGTTGAGCCGTCGATGGCGCTTTCCGATAACTGACGAAATATCAATGATTTATGCTCCAGGCGCCCTGGCCCGGCGACGTGCCGCCAGCCGGACCCGGGCTTGCCCCTTCCAGCGGCCGGCTCACGGAAACGCGGACTTCAGCTAGGAAGGAAGCGATGTCGAACGCGATACGATGTTCCACGAAACGAGAGAAGCCCCCGGCTGACGAGCGAGGCTTCGCGCTGGTCGTGGCTATCCTGTCCCTCGTCGGGCTGACCCTCCTGGGGGCCGCCGGCTACCTCCTGTCGAACGCGGACTACCGGATCAACCAGAGCCACCGGGCGTCCGTGCAGGCGTTCTACGTGGCGGACGCGGGGCTCCAGGAGTACATGGGGGCGGGCCGCATCGAAAGTGACACGCTGACCTACGCGCACCCTGACGGCAGCGCCGAAGTCTGGGCCACGAAGCTGATGGACGTGGACACGGTCACCTCGCTGTATCGGATCACGTCCCGCGGCCGGCACGGTCCGCCCGAGGGAGGGATGTCGGAGCGCACGGTCCACACGGTGGCGATCCACCGAGGGGCCGAGTTCGAACTGAATTCGGCGTTCACGGCGCCTCCGGGACTCCAGAAGAACGGCGTGGCGGGCGTCCTCTCGGGGTACGATTCGGCCAACCCGCTGGACTGCGGCCTCACCGGGCCCCAGAACATGGCCGGCGTGTCGGTGCCGGAGGACGGCCTGGAGTGGAACGGCGGCGGCGAGCTGGAAGAGGGCGTCCCGCCGCCCGGCGTGGTCGGCGACCCGCCCGTCTACGAGGCGGAGGAGGAGGGCGAAGCGGGATCCATGGAGCTGCTCGAGGCGACCGGGATCGACTGGGAGGCGCTCAGCACCGGCGGCTACGTCGCGCCCGATTACGTCTACTCGCAGGACGGCTGGCCCGACTTCTCGAGCGTCCCGGCCGACGAGTATCCGTTCACGCTCGTCGACCAGGACGACTTCAGCGTCAACCCGACCTACAGCGGCCGTGGGGTCCTGGCCGTCCAGGGCGACCTCGACATCAACGGTTCCTGGAGCTGGGATGGGATCATCCTGGTGGGCGGCGAGGTCACGAGCAACGGGAACAACAGCGTGCGCGGCGCGATCGTGGGCGGGCTCAACATGCTGCTGGGCGAGGACGTGGACGAGATGCAGCTCGGGAACGGCACCTGGACCTACCAGTACCACTCCTGCAACATCATCTGGTCGCTCAAGTCGATCGGCAGCCTGGCCGAGGAGCCCGGCACCTGGGCGGAGTCGATGTAGGCGACGGGGCCGCGGAGGAGGGAGCGGCCCGGCGGGCCGCCCCCTCGGCGGGTCGCCGCCCCGGGCCGCCCGCCGCGGGTCGCCTCCCTCACCGGGCCGCCCGCCTAACGGATCCGGGTCGACAGGCCCACCGTGATCGAGATGTCGTTCTGGAGGCGCGATTCGCCGGTCGTAGGCGATTCGAAGCTCAGGAAATGGTCACGGACCTCGAACCGGATGGCGAGCCGCCGGCCGAACCAGACCTGGGCGCCGGCGGCGATCGTTCCGAGGGGATCCGTCGAGTCTTCCACCTCCGGCTCGGCGATCGCGTCGACGGCCAGGCGGCGGAGGCCGGCGCCGACGCCGAAGTAGGGTTCCAGCCGTCCCCGGGAACCGGAGAGCTGGAGCCGGTAGAGCAGCGTCGCCGTCCCGACGAACGTCTTCGCGTTTCCCAGGTCGTTCGGAATCGCGCCCTGGAACTCCGTCGCCTCCACCTGGAGCTCGCCGGGGGCGTAGAACCCCTGGAGCCCGAAGCCCAGGCGTCCGGTGCCCGGCCAGAACGCCGCGTCGGCGCCGAACACCGGGGAGACCGCGACCGAGGTCCCGAAGGAGGACGGGTCGGAGGTGAGATCGTTCAGGGGCGAGAGGGCTCCGAGGAAGACCCCGAGGTTGGCGCGCGACGGCTCCAGGGTCGGCTCCGCATCGGGGCCGAGCCCTTCCTGCTGAGCGCCGGCGCCGGACGGGACCACGAAGGCGGCGGCCGCCAGCAGCCCCGTCGCGGCCCGG
>CAYMQZ010000040.1:0-10677 GCA_964392705.1 uncultured Gemmatimonadota bacterium | reverse complement strand
GCCGACCGCCCTGTCGCCTGCACCCGCATCCGGCCACCCCGCCCCTTCCCAGCGCCGCTCGTCCGGTTCATGCTCCCATCCGCCTCGTCCGGGTCATCGCATCCTCACGATCGTGATCCGTGGCGCGGCCGCCTCCGGCAGGTCGCCACCGGCGGGGCTGCCGAGCCGGAGCGCGACGGGCGGGGTGGTGGCCCCGCCGCGCACGACGAAGTACTTGACCGCCGAGGCGCTGAGCTCGAAATCCACGGCGGCCGACTCGAAGGCCAGACTCTCGAGGGCCAGGGGGAACGGAAGCGGGAAGCGCCGCCGCGAGCTGGGGTTCTCGTTCAAGCCCTCGTACACGTCTCGCAGGTCCCAGGTCTCGATACGGTGCCGGCTCGAGGCGGGCTCGAGCGGACCGTCGTCCAGCGCCAGGGCGACGACGAAATCGGCCAGCAGCCGCGGCCAGCTCGCGCCCGTCGCCCGCTCGATGTTGGCCACCCCGCGCAGGCCGTTCGGACCGCCCGCGACCAGATCCCGGAACAGGAGCCTCTCGTCGCCGGCCCCCTCCTGATCGCCCATCCAGCGGAGCAGCCCCCACGCGAAGCCGCGCATCTGGAGCCCCCGGAGGCCGCCCGGGTCCTGGAGGGAGAGGGTCCGGGCTCCGGCGGGATCCAGCATGAAGAGGCTCAGGTGGAAGAAGTTGGCGATATGGTACGTGTTGAAGTTGTCCAGGCCCGACCGCGACCCGGCGAACGGAGCGAAGCGAAGGTTCTCGCCCGGCCCGAAACCGGCGGCGCGCAGGCCCGCGACCTCCTCGGCGAGCTGCGAGAGGCCCTCGTCCAGCCACACCTCCTCCGTCCGCTCGAACCCTCCCTCGCCGGAGAAGACGCGCCGCTCGGCGTTGATCAGGTGCTGCAGCTCGTGCGCCGTGAGCCCCCGGGCGTTCCGGCGCGCCCGGCCCACGTCGATCGGATCCCCCTCGCGTCCCTCCGGGTCGGCGACGGCCAGGTAGAGGAGCTCGCCCTCGTTGCTGGCCGGGCATACCGAGCCGTCCGGTCCCGGGACGCCCGGACCGCCGGGCTCGGCCGCGGCCAGGTCGATCGGGAGGAAGAAGCCCCCCAGCGCGGTCTCGGAGCCTCGCGGCGTCAGGCGGTTCACCCGCGGCGTGAAAACCAGCAGGACCCGTCCGTTTCCGTCGATGTCGGCCGGCGGGCCGAAGTACGCCGTGTCGGCGGGAAACACCGCGGCCTCGATCACGTCCCGGAGCTCGCTCCAGTCGGCCTCGCCGAAGCCATCGGGCGGCGCCTCCACGTCCTCCACGAGCGCCACGCCCTCGCCGCTCGCCCGAACCACGCCGCGGATCACGGACGATGTGTCGGAGCAGGTGAGCGTGAGGTCGCTCGCCACGGGGAAGGTGAAGCGCAACGTGTCGCCGACGGCCGGCGGCGACACCGAGAAGGAGATCCCCCCGCGTGCCGCGGCGGCCTCGCGGTCCGCCAGCCGGCCTCGCCGGGAGGGCGCGGCTTGCGCGCGCCTCAGCTCCCGGAGCGCGTTGGCCCGCAGCGTCAGGTCGGGTCGCGGCCCCTCCGCGACGGCGGACCGGACCGGGATGTCCATGCGACGGGCCGCGATGTGCGCGGCGGGCCGACCGAACCCCAGGTCGTCCGCCGAGCGGGTGACCAGCCGCATCGAGGTGGTCGCGCCCACGACCTGGCTGGCGCTCTGCACGGCGAGCCAGTACTCGCGGGCCGCCTCCGCCCCGGGAAGCTGGACGCAGCCGAGCTCGCCGGGCTCGACGGTGGCGGCCTGGCCCACCTCCAGCGAGACGGCGGCCTCCGCCGGCTCGAGGGGGAGCAGCTCACCGTTGCTCGCCTCCGCGCCCGCGAGCACTCGGACCCCCACGGTCCGCGCCGGCAGACACCGGCCCTCGAAGTCGGGCACCCGGAAGCGCAGCCGATCCGGGGCCGCCTCGAGGATCTCGGCGACGTCTCCCTCGACCCGCATCTCGTTCGCGCTCGCTTCGCTCCGGAACCCGGCCCCGAAGGCCAGCGCCTCCTCGCGGGCCCGGAGCGGGAGGGGGCGGACCGAGTCCAGCCGCACGGCGCCGCTCGCGGCCGTCGTCGCGGTCGCCGTGAAGCGAACGGTGTCCGAGGCGACGCCGCCCGCGGCGTGGGCGCTCACCACGTACTCGCGCGCCTCCGTGCCGAGCGTGAGCAGCGTGCGACTCGCCCCCTCGGCATCGGTGAAGCTCGTGTCGGCCGTCAGGGCCGCGCCGGCACCGGCCCCCTCCACCCGCCACGCTATGGCGACGCCACCCGCGGAGGTGCCGCCGGGCGTGCCGACGCGCAGCGTGAAGGGACGGGGGAGCTGGCTCGCCACCTCGGCCGTCTGTCCGTCGCCGCCCGTCGCCGTCAGCGTGACGGACGTGACGGGAACGACCGCGATCCGGAACTCCAGCGCCGGGACGTGGCTGGCGCTCGGGATGTCCACCCTCAGCTCGACCTCGCCGAAATCGTTCGGGGCCCGGAAATCGGCCTCCGCGATCCCCTCCCGGTTCGACACGGACATCGCATCCAGCTGGCCTCCCCTGTCGCCGAGAAGGAGGAACCGCACGGGGATTCCCTCCACGGGGTCGCCCATCGCGCTCTCGACACGGACCGAGATCGGCGGGTCGACCGCCTCACCGGCGAAGAGGGTGTCGACCGCGGGCGACAGCGCGACGAGCCGGGCCGGCGTCGACTCGGGCTCCGTGCTCCCATCCTCGCCGCACGCGGCCTGGAGAAGGACCAGCGCCGCCAGCGGAAGCACGCGGCGGCCTCGCCCGCTCATGGCGAGCCCTCCGGCTCCCGCGCGTTCCGGTGCCCCCAGTACGCGATCCCCCCGGCCTGCTTGCCCACGTCGACGCTCCTCACCCGCCGGCCGGCGGTCAGGTCGAGGATGTCGACCGCTCCCGGCTCGCCCCCCACGCCCTCCACGCTGACGAAGGCGTACCGACCGTCCGGGGAGAGCGCGACGCCGTGGGGGAGCCGACGCGTCGTCTCGACGCGGGCGCGCTCCACGCCTCGCTCCAGGTCCCAGATGCCGACCGCCCGTCCTCCCTTGTAGGTCACGACGAGGAGGCGCCCGTCGCCCGTCACCTCGAGGTTGTAGGGGCCGGAGCCCGTCGAGAACCGGCGACCGACGGACCACGATCCGGCGTCGATTTCCAGCACCTCGTCCCGCCCGTTGCAGGCGACGTAGATCCGGGCTCCGTCCGGCGAGGCCTGGGTCCAGGTGGGGGCGCAGGCGTCCCCGAGGGAGAGCCTTCTGGCCACGGCCAGCCGCCGCACGTCGATCTCCACCAGCTCGTCGTCCCCCACGCAGACGGAGTAGTGGAACCGGCCGTCCTCCGTGAGCCGCGAGCCGTGCGGGCGCACGCAGGTCTCGATGCGGGCGATCTCCTGCATCGTCCCCGCGTCCACCACCGAGACGCTCCCGGGCACGGGGTCGCCGTGGAGGTCGAAGTTCGCCACGAACACCAGCCCTCCGCCCGCCGTCGCGTCGACGGTCGCGGGGAAGAGCCCCAGCTCGATCTCGGCGGCCGGCGGCTCCATCGATGCGGCCGCGGAGGGGTCGGTCGGGTCGCCGGGCCCTTCGTAGGCGGCCAGGTAGCCGAACGGGTTGCCGTGGGCGATCGTCACGTACCAGCGGTTGGACGCGGGATCGGCGGCCAGCCCGTGGGGACCGTCGATCTCGGTCGGCCAGCGGCCGACCTGCACGCTCCGCACCACCTCGGCAGTCCGGCCGTCGAAGCGCACGAGGTCGACGCGATCCGCCGACTCTCCCGCCACGAGCAGCAGGTGAGCGGCGGCGGGCGATTCGTCCGGACGGTCGTCCGGAGGGTGCACCGCCTCCGGCCCCGCCCGGGCCTGGGCCCCGCCGGACGCGGGGAGAAGGAAGAGGGCGGCCGCGAAGATCCCCGCCATGGCCCTCGCGGCGCCGCGGTTACGGAACGTCGTCGCTGTTCGCATACCAGATGTGTGGCTCGGTCGTCACCTCCGCGAGTCCGGCTACGGGACCAGCTCCCGCTCCGGCTCCAGGCGCACCGCCCAGAGGCCCGAGTTGAAGTCACTGAAGAAGACGTGACCCTTGTGGGGCTGCGGCCCCCACGCCATCGGGGCGTTCGGCACGAAGCCGTCGGGCGCCCACGACAGGAAGCGGGCGACCTCCCGGCCCTGCCGGTACAGGTCCCCCATCAGATCGCCGGAGATGTCCACGACCCGGAGCCCGCCGTTGTAATAGGCCACGTAGAGCCGGTCCCCTTCGACCCACAGGTTGTGGGTGCCCGCCTCCGGCACCTGGTAGCGGGCCACCTCGCGCGGGTGCTCCAGGTCCGTGAAGTCGATGAAGTGGATGTAGCCCTGCGTCTGGCACGGGCGGTCCGGGTCGCCGCACTCCGGCATGATCTCGTCGCCCGCGATCACGTAGAACTTCCCGGTCTCGCGGTCGTGGTACGGGAACGCGGCGTGGTTCGCCCCGCTCGGGTAGGCGTAGCTGGCGATCTGGACGGGATCGGAGGGCGAGCCGCCCCGGATCCCGTTTCCCACGTCCACCATCACGACCCCGTCCGTCCAGTTCGACGAATAGGCGATGCCGTCGGCGACCCACACGTCGTGGATCGCGTGTCCGGGCGCCTCGAGCTCGAAGCGCCCGACCCGGCGCGGGCTCCGCGGGTCCCGGATGTCGATGACGTCGAACCGTCGCCCGTTGTTCACCGCGTAGACGTGCCCGCGGTGAATGAACACGTTGTGCACGCCGCCGGTCAGCTCCTCGTCGAACCGGGAGAGGATCTCGACGTTCGTGGGATCCGAGCAGTCCAGGATCACGATCCCGTTTCGCCGGTTCGACGCCCCCTCGCGGCTGATCACGCACACCGTCCCGTCCTCGGAGACCTTCACGTCGTTCACGGTGCGCGCGTCCACGCGGACGCTGTCGATGCGGACGGGGCTGGCCGGGTCCGTGACGTCCCAGAAATAGGCCACCCCCTCGCCTCCCCAGGTGCCCGTCACGGCGTAGTCGCGCCCGTCGAGGCCCTCCCAGACCCACAGGTCGGAGGTGTGCACGTGGCCCACCGTGCCCCGCCCGACGAAGCGGATCTCGCGCTCGACGTCGCGCGGCTCGATCCTCACGTTCTTCTGGGCCGAGGCCGCTCCCGAGGTCGCCACGACCGTGAAAATGCCCGGCTTCTCCGCCACGAAGTCTCCGCGCTCGTCGATCTGGGCCGCGGAAGGCGGAGCGAGGAGCGTGTCGGCCGGGTGCGACAGCAGGGCGAAGGTGACCGCCGCGTCGGCCACCTGCCGCCCTCGGGCGTCTCGAGGCGTGGCCTGGAAGTGGAGCGCGTCTCCCGTCCGCGCCCTTTCCCGGTCGACCGCGAGCTCGATCGAGCGCACCGGATTCTCCACGACGGAGAGCGGCAGCTCCGCCCCCGCCGCCCCGGCCTCGACGCGAACCGTCGCCCGGCCCGGAGCGGTCGCCGTGACCCAGCCGTAGGGGTCCACGGAGACCACCTCGGGCGACGAGCTGCGGAAGGCGGGCTCCAGGTCCTTCCGCTCGAGCCCGCCCTCGGTCAGCACGCGGGCTTCCAGCCGCACCGTCGTTCCCGCGTAGAGGGTGCCCTCCGGCCCCTGCACCTCGATCCGGGCCGGAGGCGGCCAGGCGACCTCGACCCTCACCTCGGTCCGGAGGGTGCGGTCGTCGCCGAACCCCTCCGGACCGGGCGCCAGCACGACCACGCGGAAGTCGCCGGGCGCCAGCGCCCGGACGCGACCGTCCGGGCTGACGGCGAGACGGCGTCGGTCGGTGGAGAAGAAGAGCACGTCCGTCTCGACGGGGCTTCCCGTCGCGTCCACCACGCTCGCCGCGAGCGCCGCCTCTTCGCCCAGCGCCAGCTCCAGGCCGCGCGGCTCGACGCGCAGCTCGCGCCCGGGCCCCTCGTCCGAGCCCCTCGCCTGGGCCTCGAGGCCGGAGGTCGGGACCGCCGCCAGTAAGGTCATGGAAAGGAGGAGGGGGCGGACCTCGGCTCCTCTTCGCGCAACTCGCACGCACGTACCTCCAACGCTTCGGTCCGGGTGGTGGGCGACCGCGGTCGGTCGCGACCGGGCGCCCCGGGCCGGGTATTGTAGGCGCCGCGCCCGGCGGGCGACAGGTTCGGGCGCCGTGCCGGGGCCACGGGCGTGGCCGCCGGGGAAACCCCCGGCCCCGGTCGCGGTATCAGGGAGCACGGGAGACAGGCTCTCCCGCTTCTCAGGGAGAGGCGCGCGGAGGGGGAGGAGGTCGCGGGCGGGCGCTTCGGCGCGCCGTTCGAGGAAAGTCCGGGCTCCGCAGGGCACGCCGCCGGGTAACCCCCGGGCGCCGCGAGGCGACGGAAAGTGCCACAGAGAGCAGACCGCCGATGGCGGGGCGACCCGCACAGGCAAGGGTGAAAGGGTGGGGTAAGAGCCCACCGCGCCCACCGGTAACGGGGGGCGGCACGGCAAACCCCGGCGGGAGCAAGGCCGAGCAGGAGCGAAGCGGTGGCCCGCCGCGCTCCGGGTAGGCCGCTCGAGGCGTCGGGAGACCGACGTCCCAGATAGATGACCTCACGGGTCCGTGCCGGCTCCGGTCGATGCGGCCCGACAGAACCCGGCTTATCCCCCTCCGCGAGCCTTCTTCTCCCGGCGCTTCGCCGGCAGGTCGGGGCGTGGCCCCGCGGGTCGGGGCGCGCCGGCTCGCGCCTTACGGCGAGCCTTCTTCTCCCGGCGCCCTCCTGATAGGTTCGAGCCGCCATGGACCATCGAGCGAGCGCGCCGAACGAGATCTCCTTCGAGTGGGAGGAGCATCGGCTAAGCAACGGGCTGCGGGTGATCCTGCACGCGGATCGCTCGAGCCCGCTCGTGGCCGTCCACCTCATGTACCACGTGGGCTCGAAGGACGAGCGGCCCGGACGCACCGGCTTCGCGCACCTCTTCGAGCACCTTCTCTTCCAGGGCTCCGAGCACGTCCCGCGCGAGATGCACTTCCGCTACGTGCAGGACGCCGGAGGGACGCTGAACGGCTCCACCTGGTTCGATCGGACCAACTACTTCGAGACGCTGCCTTCCAACGAGCTGGACCTGGCGCTGTGGCTGGAGTCGGACCGCATGGGCTGGTTCGAGTCGAGCATCACGCAGGAGAAGCTGGACAACCAGCGGGAGGTGGTGAAGAACGAGCGCCGTCAGTCGTACGAGAACCGTCCCTACGGCCTCGCCTTCGAGACGCTGCTGGGGATCGCCTTTCCGGAGGGGCACCCCTACCGGCATCCTACGATCGGCTACATGGAGGACCTGGACGCGGCCGCGCTCGAGGACGTCCGGGACTTCTTCCGGAAGTTCTACGGCCCCGACAACGCGGTGCTGGTGCTGGCCGGCGACCTGCCCGCGGACGCCCTGGCGCGCGCCGGGGCCTGGTTCGGTCCGATCGAGCGGCGCGAGCGGCCACCGCACGTCGAGGTGCCGCCCCCCCAGACCGGGACCGGGGCCCGTGAGACGATCGAGGACCGGGTCCAGGTGCCCCGCGTCTACGCCATGTGGCACTCGCCCGCCTTCACCGACCCCGAGTTCGAGGCGGCGGACGTGCTGACCTCGCTGCTGGCCGAGGGGAAGAGCTCCCGGCTCCATCGCGAGCTGGTCTACGAGCGCCGGCTTGCGGGCGACGTGCACGCCTTCACCTGGCCGACGGAGAGGACGGGGATGCTGTTCGCGGTGGCCACCGCCCGACCCGGCGTCACGGCCGAGGCGTTGGAGGAGGCGATGGACGAGACGATCGGCCGACTGGTCGCCGAAGGCCCCGGCCCCGAGGAGCTGGCGGGCGCCCGCAACCGGGCGCGGCGCGGGCTGGTGGTCCAGCTCCACGACATCGGCAGTCGGGCCGACGCCTTCGCGCACGCCGCGGTGCTGCGGGACGACCCGGACTACGTGAACCGCGCCTTCGGACGCTACGCGGCGGTGGACGAGGAGGCGCTCTCGGATCTGGCGCGACGCGTCCTCCGGCCCGAGCGCCGGGCCACGCTCCACGTCGTGCCGGTCGAGGACGCCGGCGAGGCGGCGGCGTGACCGCCGGGTCCGGGCCTCGGGCCCCGACGGCCCCGGAGCGCTCCCGACGTCCCCCGCCGGGCCCCGTGCCCCCGCTCCGCCTCCCGGAGCTGGCCGGCTATCGCCTCGCCAACGGGCTGCGGGTGCGCGTCGCCGAGAGCCACGCCGTGCCCGAGGTCTCGCTGCGCCTCCTCGTGGAGGCGGGGGCCTCCGCCGAGGGGTCGAGCGGGGCGGGGGTGGCGGACCTCACCGGCCGCCTGCTGACCGAGGGCGCCCGGGGCCGGAGCGCGACGGAGATGGCCGAGTGGCTGGATCGCCTGGGAGCCAGCTTCCACGCCGCCGTCCGCTACGACGGCGCCGTGCTCTCGATGCATCTGTTGAGCGAGGTGTTGCCGGAGGCGCTGGAGCTGCTCTCGGCGATCGTGCGGGACCCCGTGTTCGAGCCGGACGAGGTGGAGCGGGTGCGCTCGGAGCGACTCGACGAGCTGGAGCGCGAACGGGACGAGCCGGCGATCGTCGCCGACTACGCCCTGATCGAGGCGATCTACGGCCCCCACCTGTACGGCCAGCCGGCCGGAGGCACGCCGGAGACGGTCCGGGGGATCGAGCGCGAGGCCGTTCGCGGCTTCCACGCGGAGCGCTACGGGGCCCGGGACGGAGTCCTTGTCGCCTGCGGCGATGTCGAGCCCGACCGCCTGCGCCGCGAGCTCGAGGAGCGGTTCGCCGACTGGCGGGCGGGGGCGGGCCGGCCCGAGGTGCGACCGACGCCGGTCCGGGCCACCGCGGCCGGACGGATCGTCCTCGTGGATCGACCCGGCAGCCCGCAGGCCGAGATCCGGGTCGGCGCGGTGGGTGCGGCGTACGGCGACGAGGACTTCTACGCGGTCCAGGTGACGAACGCGATCCTCGGAGGGCTCTTCAACTCCCGCCTCAACCTGAACCTGCGCGAGGACAAGGGCTGGACGTACGGCGCCCGGACGCGGTTCCGCTTCCGGAGACGCAGGGGGCCGTTCGCGGCGCGCACGGCCGTGGAGACCGGCGTCACGGCCGCCGCGTTCCGCGAGATCCTGTCCGAGCTCCGCGGCCTCGTCGAGCGGCCGCCGTCGGACGAGGAGCTCCTCCTGGCGAAGAACGCCCTCACCCGGTCCCTTCCCCTCCAGTTCGAGACCAGCGGCCAGGTCAGCCGCAAGGTCGTGCAGCGGATCGCCTACGACCTCCCGGAGGACTACTGGGAGCGGTACCGGGAGCGGATCGAGGCCGTGGACCGGGCCGAGGCCGTGGCCGTGGCCGAGCGGTATCTCTCGCCGGAGGATCTCGCGCTGGTCGTGGTGACCGACGCGGAGGCCGCGCGCGGGGCGCTGGAGGAGCTCGGACCCGTCGAGATCCGCCCCGAGCGCGGCTGAGGCGGCGCGCGGCTGAGGCGGCGCGCGGCCGAGACGGGGCGCGACCCGAGGCCTCGGCCCGCCGGAGCGCCGTCCACACGCCGAGCCCCCCGAGCCCCCGCCGAGGCGCACGCGGCGTCCCAGTGCGTTCGGAGTCAACGACTTCCGGCGCCATCCTTGATTTTCGGGTCGTTTTCGGTATCTTAGAGGCCGTGCGGCGGCGGACCGTGGGGGACACGCCGTCCCGGCGAGGGAACCACGGGGAGGGCGGCTGAGCGAGGCGGACCGGGTCGGACGGATCGACGGTCGCACCGTCTACCGCGGCCTCGTCTTCGATGTCCAGTTGGATCGCGTGCGCTTCCCGGACGGCTCCGAAGGAGAGCTGGAGATCCTCCGGCACCCCGGCGCCGCCGCCGTGCTTCCCGTCTATCGGGCCGATGAGCGGCCCGGGGGAGCCGGGCCCGTGGTGGTGCTGCTGCGCCAGTACAGGTACGCCGCGGGGGGAGAGATCTGGGAGGTGCCCGCCGGCAAGCTGGAGGAGGGAGAGCCCCCCTCCGCCTGTGCCCGGCGTGAGCTGGAGGAGGAAGCCGGTCTCCGGGCGCGCGAGTTGCGGCCACTCACCACCATCTACACGACCCCCGGCTTCACCGACGAGCGGATCCACCTGTTCCTGGCGCTCGGCCTGGAGCCCGGCGAGACGGGCCACGAGACCGCGGAGTTCATCCAGCCCCGGGAGCTCTCGCTGAACGAGGCGGTGGAGATGGTGCGGAACGGCAGGCTCAGGGATGCGAAGACGGTGTGCGCGCTGCTCCACGCCTTGAGCTTCGACGCGGAGCTGAGGGCGATGGGTGGGGGGTGTGACAGATGACGACCTTCGTACGTCTAACAGTACGAGGGCGGAGGACGATTCGGAGAAGAGGGCGCGCCGCGGCCCGTCGTGGCCGTTCCCAAAGGGGGATAGAGATGGCGAAGGCGAAGGCGGTTCGGACGAATCGAGCGGGGCGCGACGTCGGCGCGCGCGCGGAGCTCGGTCGGCTGGATGACGCGCAGCTGGTGGCCGAGTACCTGGACGGACGACCGCGTGCGTTCCAGGTGCTGGTGGACCGCTACCAGGAGCGCCTGCTGAATTTCATCTATCGGACGATCGGGGACCGCGACCGCTCCGAAGACCTGGTCCAGGAGACGTTCGTGCGCGTCTACCGTCACCTGCACCGGTTCGACCCGAC
>CAYMQZ010000039.1:8027-18597 GCA_964392705.1 uncultured Gemmatimonadota bacterium | reverse complement strand
AGGTCAGGCGCGACCGGCCGGATCCCGAGGCGGGCGCCGCCCCGGGGGGAGGGGGACGTACGCGGCGCCGTACGCCCCCCGCGCTCGCCGGTCTACTCTTCGACGATGATGGTCGCGTTGAACATGTCCGTCGGGTGAATCTCGCAGAAGTAGGTGTACGTTCCCGCCACGTCGAACGTGATCGTGATGGATTCCCCGATGGCCACGTCCTCGTCGAAGGCGGCGGCTCCGGCCGGCAGGCCGTCGCCATCCTGGCCGTTGATGCCCTCGCCCGAGGTGACCGTATGGGGCTCGGCGTCGTTGTTGACCCATCCCACCGTCTGGCCGACCTGGATCGTCACCGTGGCGTTCCCGTTCCGATTCCCGTCGGGGTCGATGAACGCGATGCCCTGCATGTCGATCGTCACGTCGGCACCCGGCACGGAGGCCGGAGGCGGCGGGGGAGGCGGCGGGGCGGGCGGGGGCTGGCCGTTCACCGGGCCGGTCCCGTCGCCGCCGCAGGCGGCGAAGACGGCGACCGTCGCTCCGATCACGGCTCCCGACAACCATTTTCTCATGATCCGTCCTCCTTTCCTGGTGAAACTCGCGCGGCCTCGAAACAGTTCCGGGCCCTCTGAAACCGTCCGTAGGCGGACGCCGTCGGCGACCGCGGGGTCATGTTCCCCCGGTCACCACCACCGTCCCCGTCATGAACGGGTGGGGCGTGCAATGGTAGGGGTACTCCCCCGCTTCCTCGAACGTGAACTCGAAGCTCTCGCCGGGCCCCAGCAGCGGGGAGCCCCAGATCCCCGCCTCCGAGGTGCTCGTGTGGCCCACCGGGTCCCGGTTCACCCACCGCACGGTGGTCCCGGGGGGGATCCGCAGGTTCTCCGGCTCGAACTGGAAGTTCGAGATCTCGACCTCCACGACCCGCTCCCCGGCGGGCGCGCGGCCTTCGGCGACCGCCTCGGCGAGCTCCCCGGGGTCGAAGATCTTTCCCCACCGGGCGAAGCCGCTGAACGGTACGGTGAACTCGAAGCCCCAGAAGACGGCGCCGTCGACGCCGCGGGAGGTCCCCGCCAGGGTCCCGCTGGTCACGTTGGTGGCCATGACGGAGAACGTGTGGGGCGTGTACGGGATGCCGAGGTGGAGCCCGGCGCTCCAGGCGGCATCTCCGTCGGGGCCGCCCACCACGTCGGCGACGTCCCCCGCCAGCGTGATGTAACGGTTCACGCGGATTCCCAACCCGCCCGCGAGCGCGACCGCCTCGTCGTCGGCGTCCCCGACCACGGCGGGTGCGAAGGCGCTGGTGAAGCCGCGGAGCGCCCCCACGAGCAACAGGCGATCCAGACGGGTCTCGACGGACAGTTCCCCGTCCACGCTCTCGTTCGCGTCGTTCCAGGCTCCGAGCAGCGAAACGGAAAGGGCGCCGTTTCCGACCCCCCGCACGGGAGCCACCTTCAGGTACGGCTGCCATTCGTTCACGCGCCCCGCGAAGAGCGAGTTGCTGCTGTAGCGGAATCCGACCATCGCCCCGTCGAACAGGCCGTAGGAGACGTCGAAGGTGGGGTAGTTGACGACGTTCGCGTCGGCGAAGATGTCGGTGACGTCCACGTTGTCCCCCACGACCTGGAACCGGTGGGAGAACTGGAAATGCAGGTTCCGGGGAGAGGTCACCCAGGCGCCCTGCAGGTTCGGGGTCCGCTCGGTCAGCGGCTGGGCGCGGAGCATTCCGGGGGCCGCGGCCACGAGCGCGGCGGCGAGGGCCAGCCATAGCGCCGGAGCGTGTCCTCGAAAACGTGAGCGCCGCATGATCCTCATGAAAATCCTGCATATGGACACGTTTGTTCGGTGCACGGACCTACGACACGAAGATTATGTGCCAGCCTGTGGGAACGTCAAGCGGTGAGCAGGGACGCGCGCCGCCCGGGCCCGGGCGGCGCGCTGGAGGGGATCAGTCGGAGGTCGGGCTTCCGGCGGCCGCCGTCCTCCGACGCCGGCCGCGGCCCGGATCGCCCCGGCCGGCGCTTGCCGCGGCGGCGGGGTCGCCTTCCCGCGGACGGGCCTCGTCCCCGGTCGCCCCCCCCTTGGCCACCTCCTCGGGCACGTCCTTCAACGAGTCCGGGCCCTCGATCGGAAGGGCCAGGATCTCCTTGGCCGTCCGCAGGACGATGGTCGTCGTGGTGGAGCCGATCCCCTCGATCCGCTGGAGCCGCTCCTGGAGGAGCCGGGCGAGCGCGTCGGTGTCCCGAACCCGCACCTTGACGTGGAAGCAGTCGTCCCCGACCACGAGGTGGACCTCCTGCACCTCCGGGATCGCCGAGAGCCGATCGAGGATCTCGGCGGACCGACCCATCCGGCCGGCCTTCAGCCTGACGAACGCCAGGAGTCCGTACCCCAGCGCTCGCGGATCGATACGGGCCGTGTAGCCCTGGATCACGCCGCGGCCCTCGAGCTTCCTGATGCGCTCCAGGATCGCCGAGGGCGCCATGCCGACCGTGCGCGCGATCTCGGCGTTGGTCACTCTGCCGTTGGCCTGCAGCATGGTGAGAATCCGTCGGTCGATGTCGTCGATCATGCGGTCGCTCCGTTCGGGGGGACGCCGTTGGCGATCGGGAGCTCGCGGCTGATCAAGATGGGGGAGGACCCCCTTCGTGCCAAGCCGGCCCGCCTCCGGGAGTCTCCGGGTCGGTAAGCCCGGGAGCGTCCGCCGGCGCCGGCGCCGTCACCACCCGCAGGGCGCCGGGCACCACCTCGATCGCCGCCTCGCTTCCCGCCAGGTCCTCGCCGTCCGCGTTCAGCCACGCGCGTCCGGCCGTCGCCAGCCGCACCCGCCGGGCCCGCCGGCGCAGGAAGCGACCTCCGTCCTCGAGCCCCACCAGCAAGCGCAGGACGGCGACGAACAGCTCCCGGCCGCCCAGGTCCGGGACCACCACAACGTCGAGCAGACCGTCGTCGATGCGCGCGCCGGGCGCGACCCGCACCCCGCCTCCCGCGTACGGCCCGTTCGTCACCGCCACGGCGTGAGCGGTCAGCTCCAGGCACTCCTCCCCGCCAGGTCCCTCCAGCACCAGCTCGGTGCGAACCGGCCGGGCTCCCGCCAGCGCCGGCAGGGCGGCCATCCGGTACGCCAGGCTCCCCCACCGCCGCTTGCGGCCCCGGTGGGCCCGCCGCGCCACCCGTCCGGCCAGGCCGGTGACCGTGGCGTTCGCGAACCAGCGAGAGGCGGACTCCGCGCCCGGCCCGCCGCCCCGCGTATCGAGCCGCGCCGCGTCCACGACGTGGACGGCCCCCTCCAGCAGCGCCTCCAGCGCCGCCCCGGGATCGGGGGAGAGGCCGAGGGCGCGCGCGAAGTCGTTTCCGGTCCCCATCGGCAGGAGGGCCAGTCGGACACGGCCGGGATCCGGAGCCAACCCGTTCACCACCTCCGCGAACAGGCCGTCGCCGCCCGCCACGACGATCGGATCGTACCCGTCCTCCGCCGCCCGCGCTGCCAGTCGGCCCGCCTCGTCCGGTCCGCACGTCGTCGCCAGCTCGTAGCCGGGGAGCCGCGACAGGAGTAGGCGCAGCCGCTCCGCGGCTACGGCGCGGCCCGCCGCGGGGTTGAAGACGACGAACGGCCGCATGCCTTCTCCCCCCTTCTCGGCCTGCAGTCGGCCCGAGCGCCGGACGCTGACGAGAGGGAGTCTGCCATGAGGGCGGCATCCGCAAAAGGACCCCCGGCGGCGGCGCCCACGCCCTCGCAGCCTGCGCGACCTCTTGCGGAAAAACAGCCCCCGCCGCGCTCGGCGCCCCTCGCGCCCACCGGCCGCTCCCGGCCACCCCTACCGCAACCTCGGTTCGTCGTTTAACTTGATCGACCCTCGCCCATATCCGCCCTGCCCCGCACGGGAGTTGCCCTCTCTATCCTCCGCGGGCCGGCGGGGCTGCATCGAACCAGAGGGCGCGGGAGGGGACGGGTGAGGATGCGGGTGAGGGAACGGGACGATGCATCTCGGGGGCGAACGGCGAGCCCGGGGCTCCTCGGCGTGACGGCGGCGCTGGTCCTCCTGTGGTGCTGGCCCTCGACCGGCGCGGCGCAGCAGGCTCGCGAAATCCGACTCGCGGCGACGGCCGACTCGGCCGTCGCTTCGGAGGCGGAACCCAAGCCGCCGACCCGGATCGATCCCCTGCTGAGACGATCCGACCTTCCGTACGCGGTGGCTTTCTTCGGCAGCCTCGTCCTGGTCGAGCCCCTCCAGGGCCTCGACCGCGAGCTCCACGGCCTGGCCGACGGGAACGAGCGCGGAGCCGACCATCTCCTCTTCACGGCCGGGGACTGGGCGGGAGACCTGTGGGTGGACCTCGGAGCCGCCGCGCTCACGTTCGGAGTCGGCGAGCTCGTGGGCAGCTCCCGGGTGGCCCGCCTCGGGCTGCGGTCGCTGGAGTCGCTGGCCGCCGTGGATCTGTTGGCCACGCTGTTCAAGGTGGGCGTGGGGCGGCAGCGACCCGAGCTGTCGGTGGAGCCGGACGTCTTCCGCCCGATCGCCTGGAGCCACGACTTCGCCTCCTTCCCCTCGGGCCACACGGCGCACGCGTTCGCCCTGGCGACCACGGCCTCGCTCGAGCTGGGCGGCTGGACGCCGTGGCTCGCCTATCCGCTGGCGGCGGGTGTGGGCGCCAGTCGGGTCGTCGGAGGGGAGCACTGGGCCACCGACATCGTGGCCGGGGCCGCCCTGGGCGTCTTCACGGCGCGGCTGACGAACCGCCTCCACGGGGGCGAGAGCCGGTCCGGCGAGCGGACGGGACCAGCGGTGACGGCCCTCCCGCTCCCCGGCCCGGGCCTCCAGCTCGGAGCGACGCTTCCGGTGCGCTGAGCGCGCGTCGCGTGCACCGAGCGCGCTCCGGATCACCGAGCGCGCTCCCAGCGGAGTCTTTCCGCTGCCCGTCTGCCCGATGATGAATCGTTGAGCGCGCTTCCGGCCCTGGGGCGCGCACGCCTATTCCTCGACGCCCGCTTCTCCGTCCTCTATCCTCACTCTCCATCGAGCCGGAGAGGAGTCGCCTCATGCCCAGGGTGGGAATCGCCACGGTCTCCCGGATCGCGGCGGATGCGGGTGCGCGGGTGGCGGAGGACGGCGGCAACGCCGTGGACGCGGCCGTCGCCGCCGGCCTCGTGGCCACGATCACGCACCCCGGGATGTGCTCCCTCGGCGGCGGCGGGTTCGTCACCATCCAGCCCCCCGCCGGGCCGGCGGTCACGGTGGACGGGGGGCTCGAGATGCCGGGACGCGGCCGGTCTCCGGAGGCGTTCGGGGGCGGCGGGATCCCGGTTCACCTGGAGTACGGCGGGGGCGTCGACACGGTGGTGGGCCCGGGCTCCGTGGCCACGCCGGGGGCGGTGGCGGCCTGCGGGATGGCGGTCGAGCGGTTCGGTCGACTCCCGTGGGCCACCATCCTGGAACCGGCCGTGGAGCGGGCCGAACGGGGCTTCCCGTTGCCGGCCTCCTCCCACGAGTACCTGACGTTCGCCCATCGCGAGATCTTCGGCTGGCAGGGGGAGAGCGCCGCCGTCCTCCACGACGCGGAGGGAGGTCTCAAGCCGGCCGGGACGAGCCTGCGGATCGACGGCCTCGCCGACACCCTGCGGTCGCTGGCGGAAGGCGGGCCGGACGCCTTCTACCGCGGCGACCTCGCGCGCCGGATCGCGGCCGCGGTCGAGGCGGGAGGCGGGCTGCTGGGCGAGGAGGACCTGGCGGCGTACCGGCCGCGGCTGCGACCCGCGCTCCCGGTCGGGCTGGACGGGTGGCGGCTCGCCACGAACCCGCCCCCGGCGATCGGCGGGGTGGCCCTCGCCGCGATGCTCCTCCTCATGGGGGACCGCCCCCGCGGCGCGTGGCGAACGGCCGACCTCCGACGGCTCGTCGAGGCGCAGGAAGCGGTGCTGGGGTACCGCCGGCGACGGCTGGACGGAAGCGAGGATCGGCGGGCCGAGGCCGAGCGGCTGCTCGCCGCCGCCCGGACCGGACGGCTCCCCGAGGCCAGGAGCTCCGGGACGGGGGATGAGCCGCCTTCGTCGGAAGGCGGTCGGCCGCTCCCGGGCCTCTCCTCGCCCTCGACGCTCCACACGTCGGCGGTCGACAGCGACGGGCTGGCCTGCGCCGTGACCCTGTCGGACGGTTACGGGTCCGGGCTGATGCCACCCGGCACGGGCTTCTGGCTGAACAACTGCCTGGGCGAGGCGGAGCTGAACGGGCGGGGATACCACGGCTGGAGTCCCGGGAACCGGCTACCCTCGAACATGGCCCCCACCGTGGGCCGGACGGCCGACGGTTCCGTGCTCGCCATCGGGAGCCCGGGAGCCGATCGAATCACGACGGCGATCCTGCAGACGCTCCTGGCGTTCGTCCGATTGCGCCTACCGCTGGAGGAGGCGGTCCGTCACCCCCGCCTGCACGTCGAGCGGGCGGGGGCGGGCAGTCGCATCGCCCACGAGCCCGGCCTCCCCGTGGAAGCGCTGGCCCTGCCGTGCCGGAGCTTCGAGCGGCTCTCCATGTTCTTCGGTGGCGTCGAGGGCGCCGTGCTGGGACCCGGGGGCGAGTTCGAGCTGGCGGCCGACCCCCGGCGCACGGGCGGCACCGCCCTCACCCGACCCTGACCCTGACCTCTAGCCCACCGCTCCCGCGCGGCCGCCCGCGCCGCGATGACCGAGAGGCTCCAGAGGGGGCAACCCGACCCCCCGAACCTCCTCCACGGCCGCCGCCAGGGCCAGGGCTCGCTCCTCGTTCCGCGCCGGCGCCACGACCTGCAGGCCCACCGGCAGCCCCTCGCCGTCCCGGCCGCACGGCACCGACACCACCGGCAGCCCGGCGAGGCTGAGGGTGAAGGTGGGCGCGATCCAGTCGACGTAGGTCTCCATCTCCCGACCGCCGATCGCCGTCGGATAGTCTTGCTCGACGGGAAAGGGAGGCACGGCGGTGCAGGGAGTCAGGAGGGCGTCGAAGCGCTCGAAGAGCTCGCGGAACCGTCGCCACAGCCGACCCCGAACGGCCTCGGCCGCCGCCAGCTCGCGGGGCGTCACCTCGAGGCCGGCCTCCACGTTGCCCCGCAGGTCGTCCCCGAAGCGCTCCACCAGATCGAGCCGCGCGTGCATGTGACACACCATCCAGAGGCCGCGCAACGTGAGGAAGGCCTGGCGGGCCTCGGACAGCGCGAGCGGCAGCTGCTCGACCCGGTGCCCGGCGGCCTCCAGGGCGCCGGCCGCCTCGCGGCACACCCCCTCGACGCCGGCGTCCACGCCGACGCCCGAGACGTCCGGACAGTAGCCTAGCCGCAACCGCTCGCCCGATCCTCCTGCCGCCGCGGCCCGGAAGTCGCGCCCCGACGCCGGCTGGGCCAGGGGCGACCGGGCGTCGGGCCCGGCCACGGCCTGGAGCATGAGGGCCACGTCGCCGGCGGTCCGAGCCATCGGGCCCGTCACCTGCAGCGTGTCCCAGGCCCAGTCGGTGGGCCAGGTCGGCACGAGTCCCGGCGACGGCCGCAGGCCCACCACGCCGCAGAATGCGGCCGGGATGCGCAGCGAGCCCCCGAGATCGGTGCCCTCGGCCAGCGCGATCGAGCCCGTGGCCAGCGCGGCCGCGCCGCCCCCCGTCGAGCCGCCCGCGCTTCGCTCCGGGTCCCAGGGATTGCGCGTCCGGCCGAACACCCGGTTGAAGGTGTTCCCCCCGGCCGCGAACTCGGGCGTGTTGGTCTTCCCCAGGATCACGGCGCCGGCCGCGCGGAGCCGCCGGACGATCAGCGCGTCCTCGTCGGGCACGTGGTCCGCGAAGAGCGGCGATCCGAACGTGGTGCGGACGCCCGCCACCGGGGTCACGTCCTTGATCCCCACCGGAAGGCCGCACAGGAGCCCCGGCTCGCCCGCGGCCAGCCGGTCCTCGGCGGCCCGCGCCTCTTCCTCGGCCCGCTCGTTCAGGGTGACCACCGCGTTCACGACGGGGTCCACCTCCCGCACGCGCTCCAGACTGGCCTCGAGCAGCTCGAGCGGCGAGAGCTCCCGCGCCAGGATCCGACGGCGGAGCTCGGTCGCCGGCAGGCGAAGGGGGTCGGAGTCGCCCGGAATCCCGGTGGGTCCGTCGCCGGCCGGCTCGCCGTCGGCCGGCCCGCCGCCGCCGGTCACTCCTCGACGAACGCGACGACGCGGCAGAAGGCCGCCTCCCCGCCCTTGAACAGCCACGGGAAGCAGCCGATCGTGAGCCGGCGGTTCTGCAGCTCCGGAACCGCGATCCGACCCCCCAGGTTCTCGATGTGCATGCAGTCGTGGGGGAAGAGGGCGTTGTGCGTGAGCTGGTAGTGGTCGTCCGGGAACAGCTCCGCCACTCCGTCGGGACCGCCGAACTTCTTCTCCGCGATCCGCCGCACGCGATCGCAGTGACCGAAGGTGCCCTTCCCCAGGAAGCGGCCGATCGGGAGGTTCATCGGGTGGTCCGTGGAGATCGCGTCCACACCCCACACCTTGATCTTCTTCTCCAGCAGCCAGCCCACCAGATCGGGATGGGCGCCCGGGTGCAGGTGGATGTAGCGCTCCTCGTTCGGCTCCTCGCCGAACTGCGCGAAGCGGTGCCAACCGGTGTGGAGGATCAGGATGTCCCCCTCCCTGACCTCCACGCGCTCCTCGATCATCGCGGGCGAGTAGGCGCCCAGGTCGTCCATCTCCTCCGACAGGTCGACGATCACGCCGGGCCCGTAGAGCCACTCCAGCGGGATCTCGTCGATGGTCCGTCCGCCGGTGACGAAGTGTCGGGGGGCGTCCAGGTGGGTGCCCATGTGGTTCGAGGTCATGATGTACTGGGCGTTCACGCCGTGCTCGGCCTTCCGCTTGATGTACTTGACCTCGAACGGCGGGTAGTAGGGCCAGAACGGGACATCCTGGTTCAACGGCTGGGACAGGTCGTAGAGCTTCATGGTCCTCCGCGTTCGAGTCCGGTCCGCCGACCCTTCCGGACGGGGGGTCGCCCGGCCGGAGGAGTGCTCCGTCCCGATAATGGCCGCCGCCATCTCGCGACGCCAACTCGAGCGGGCGCCGACGTCACGCGCCCCCCTCCCGGGCGCCGCCGAACAGCGTCCGGAGGTCGGGCTTCGTGACCTTGCCGAGCGCGTTCCGGGGGAGGCGGTCCACGAGGAGCCAGCGGCGCGGCACCTTGTAGCCGGCCAGGCGTTCCCGCGCCCACACATCCAGCGACTCCCGGAGCTCCGCCTCCCCCGCCGCTCCGCCGCCCGGACTCGCCGGGCGCGCGCCACCGGACGCCGCCCCTTCGTCCGGGGACTCCGCGACCACGACGGCCGCGGCGACCCGCTCCCCCCACTCCGGATCCGGCAGCCCGACCACGGCGCAGTCGGCCACGCCGGGATGGGCGCGCAGCACATCCTCGATCTCGAGCGCCGAGATCTTGTAGCCGCCGCTCTTGATGATGTCGGTCGAGCTCCGCCCCAGGATGCGCCAGTAGCCCCCTTCGATCGTGGCCACGTCCCCCGTCCGGAACCACCCTTCCTCGAACGCCGCCGCCGTGGCCTCCGGACGCCCCCAGTACTCGCGGAACAGGGTGGGACCGCGGACCCGGATCTCGCCCGGGCCCGCGTCGCGTGGAGGGTCCCGCCTCGACGCCTCCGGCCCGGGCCCCGCCTCCGCGCCATCCCCGGCCGGCGGCCCTTCATCGTGGGCCAGCGTCTCCCCACTCTCGTCCACCAGGCGCAGGCGGACACCGGGGAGCGGACGGCCCACCGTGCCCGGCCGGCGCTCCCCGTCCAGCGGGTTGGAGAGGGCCATGCCGATCTCCGTCATCCCGTATCGCTCCAGCAGGTCGTGGCCCGTGATCTCCCGCCAGCGCCGGAACGTCCGCTCCGGAAGCGCCGCCGACCCGGAGACCATGAGCCGGAGGGACCCGGCCCCCGCCGACCAGGCGGCCCGCTGCTCCTCCGGCGCAGCCTCCCAGGCGGCGATCAGCTTCACGTAGATGGTGGGGACCGCCATGAACAGCGTGACCGGGGGCCTCCCGCCGGCGGCCCCGGTGGCGAAGCGGTCCCAGACCTCCCGCGCGTCGAAGCCCGGGAGCATCTCGCAGGCGGCGCCGCTCCACAGCGCGCAGAGGAGCGCGTTCACGATCCCGTGTGTGTGGTGCAGGGGGAGGACGTGGAGGATCCGGTCGTCCGGCCTCCAGGCCCACGCCTCGACCTGGCTCTCGACCTGCGCCCGGAGGCTCCGGTGGGTGTGGAGGACGCCCTTCGGCCGGCGGGTCGTGCCGCTCGTGTAGAGGATCATCGCCCCGCGCGCCTCGTCGGCCGCCCCCGGTTCCTCCGTCGCCGGCCCGGCGCGGGCCGTCTCCGGGCCCAGCAGCGGGATACCGCGCTCGCGAGCCAGGGGCTCGAGCCGCGCCGCGAAGGACGGCCCGGCCAGGACGAGGCCGACCCCGGCGTCGTCCAGGACGTGGGCCAGCTCGCGCGGCGGGTGGGAGGCGCAAAGCGGAAGCGCGACCCCGCCGGCCCGCCAGATGCCCCACAGCGCCGCGACGTACGGGAGGCCGGGCGAGGTCAGGAAGGCGACCCGGGCACCCCCGAG
>CAYMQZ010000039.1:0-7927 GCA_964392705.1 uncultured Gemmatimonadota bacterium | reverse complement strand
CGATCGCGGCCGAGAACCAGGCCCCGCCGAACAGGAACTCGAGCCGCGGGTCGGCCTTCCCGAGGAGCGCCACGCCGATCCCGGCCGCCAGGGCGACCATGGCCCGGCCGTTGAACCCCGAGCCGTACGCGTAGGCGCCGTCCTCGCGGTACAGGTCGGCCAGGTCCAGCCGGGCGCGGCGGATCACGAGGTAGTCGCAGATCATCACGCCGCCCACCGCCCCGAGCAGCCCCGAGTAGCTGATCAGCCAGGTCTGGTACGCCTCCAGCAGCTTCCACGGAAAGATGACGATCCCGATGAGCCCCGCGATCAGCCCCCCCAGGCGGAAGGAGATGCGCCGCGGAACCAGGTTGGAGAAGCTGTTCGCCGGCGCCACCACGTTGGCCGCCAGGTTCGTGGAGAGGGTAGCGATCACCAGGACCGCCAGCGCGAACAGGCCGAGGAGGGGGCTGTCGGACGCCGCGGTCAGGCGGGCCAACAGGTCGATCGGGTTCCAGATCGCCTCGCCGTACAGGATCACCGTGGCGCTGGTCACCGCCACGCCGATGAAGGCGAACAGCGGCATCGTGCTGAGCAGGCCCAGGGCCTGCCCCCGCATCTGGGCCTTCTGGCTCTTCGCGTAGCGGGTGAAGTCGGGGATGTTGAGCGAGAGGGTCGCCCAGTAGCCGACCATGGCGGTGAGCCAGGGAAGGAAGAGACCGAGCAGGAAGCGCGAGAGGGGGAGGCGGGGCCCGCGGGCCAGCGCGTTCGACTCGGCCAGGATCCGGCCGATCCCGCCCACCCGGGTGACGGCCCAGAAGAGCAGCGCGAGGCCGACCACGATCAGGAAGGGGGCGGCCAGCGTCTCCAGCCACTTGATCGACTCCGTGCCCGCCCACACGAAGTACATGTTCACGGCCCAGAACAGCAGGAAGGCCAGGTAGTGCGGGAGCCCGTACCCCATGAAGCTCCAGCCGCCGCCGAGCTCATTCCACCCCGGCCACAGGATCCCGACCAGGGCGTGGATCGCCAGCCCGCCGATCCAGGTCTGGATCCCGAACCAGCCGCAGGCGACCAGGGAGCGGAGGAGGGAGGGGACGTGGGCGCCCATGGTGCCGAAGGAGGCGCGCACGAAGACGGGGAACGGGATCCCGTACCGGGTGCCCGCGTGGGCGTTGATCACGAGCGGCACCAGGACGATGGCGTTCCCCAGCAGGATGGCGAGCAGGCTCTGCCACCAGTTCATCCCCGCCTCGATCATGCTGGAGGCCAGCATGTAAGTGGGAATGCACACGCTCATCCCGACCCACAGGGAGGCGATGTGCCAGGTGTTCCAGGAGCGGTCGGCGACCGGGGTCGGAGCGATGTCCTCATTCACCAGCGGACCCTCGGGGAGCGGGCCCGCGAGCTCGACCAGCTCGTCGCCCCGCGAGAGCGTCCCGCTCACCCGGCCTTTCCCCCGCTCACCGTTCCCCCCTCGACGACCGGTCGCCTCACCCGTCCGAGCCGCCCTCCCCTGCCGGCGCGTCCTCGCCCCCCGCCCGCGCGAACGCCTCCGCCAGGACGCGGCGGGCCAGCACGCCGGCCAGATGGCGCCGGTACGCCGAGGTCGCGTGGATGTCCGCGGGGGGATCGAGCGCGGCCGCGGCCGCCTCGGCCGCCTCGGCGAAGAGAGCCTCCGAGGGCCGCTCGCCGACCGCCACCTGGGCGACCTCGCCCGAGAGGAGGGGAACCGGCCCCGCGTTCACGAACGCCAGCCGGGCCTCGCGGCAGGACCCGTCCGGGTCCACGGAGACGAGCGCGGCGGCCCCCGCGAGCGCGTAGTCCCCGTGGCGACGGGCCACCTCCGCGAACGCCCAGCCGCTCCCGGCGGGAGGCGGTGGCAGCTCGATCGCCACGAGCAGCTCGTCGGGCTCGAGCGCCGTCGTGAACAGCCCGGCGAAGAAGTCACCGGCCCCCAGGGTCCGCTCGCCGTCCGGCCCGCGAGCCACGAAGCGGGCGTCCAGGGCCAGGAGCGCCGCCGGCAGCTCCGCGGCCGGATCCGCGTGCGCCGCGCTGCCGCCCATGGTCCCGCGGTTCCGGATCTGCGGGTGGGCCACCCACGGGAGCACCTCGGCCAGCAGCGGCGCCCGCTCGGCCACCAGGGGACTGCGCTCCGCCTCCCGTTGGCGGGCCATCGCCCCGATCCACAGCCCGCCGTCCTCGCCCGCCTCCAACCCCGCCAGCTCGTCGACCCCGTTCAGGTCCACCAGGATCGCCGGGCGCGCGAGCCGGAAGTTGAGCATCGGGATGAGGCTCTGCCCGCCCGCCAGCGGCTTGGCATCGAAGCCGCCCTCGCCCAGGGTCTCCAGCGCCTCCTCGACCGTCTCGGGAGCCGCGTACTCGAACGGCGGCGGCTTCACGGAGCGGGCTCGCCGGACGTCGAGCCCTCGGGGCGGGCCGCGACGCCCTCCCGTCCGGCCGGACTCGCTCCGCGACCGCCGCCCCCCATTAGCTCGAACAGTCGATCGGGGCTGAGCGGCATCTCGAGGATCTCGGGGCCGCCGGGGCCGAGGGCATCCTCGACCGCCTGCGCGAAGACCGCGCCCACCGGGATCGCGCCGGCCTCGCCCACGCCCTTCACGCCCAGCGGATTGAGCGGCGAGGGCGTCTCCAGGTGGTCCGTCACGATCTCCGGGACGTCCGTGGCCGTGGGCACGAGGTAGTCCATGAACGAGGCGTTGACGAGCTGCCCATCCTCGTCGAAGTGGAGCCGCTCGTAGAAGGCGTTCCCGATCCCCATCGCCACCCCGCCGTGGATCTGCCCGTCCACGATCAGGGGGTTGATCACGCGCCCGCAGTCGTGGACGACCACGTAGCGGAGGAGCTCGACCATGGCCGTCGCGGGATCCACCTCCACGATCGCGGCGTGCACGCCGCTGGCCGTCGCCCCGCGCTCCGGACCGAAGTAGGAGGTCGCCTCCAGCCCGGGCTCGGTGCCCGGCTTCACGGCCCCGCGGAGCGGGTTGGAGCGGACCGCCAGCTCCCCCAGGCCCACCGAGAGGTCGGGCGCCCCCCGCACGCGCACGCTTCCCTCGACGAGCTCCAGGTCCTCCTCCGCCACCTCGAGGGCCGCGGCGGCCAGCCTCAGCGCCTTCTCGCGCACGGACCGCGCGGCGGCGTGGCAGGCGTTTCCGGCCACTACCATCCCCCGGCTGGCGAAGGTTCCGGTCCCCCAGTGGAACTCGGAGGTGTCCCCGGTCACGACCCGCACGTCGCCCGGCTCCACGCCCAGGACCTCGGCCACCAGCTGCGCGAAGGAGGTGAAGTGGCCCTGGCCCTGGGTGCCCACCCCGGTGACGAGGTTCACCTTCCCGTCGGGCGACACCGTGACCCGCGCCCCCTCGTATGGCCCGATGCCCGTCCCCTCGACGTAGGAGACGACACCGATCCCCAGCCGCCGCCCTCGCTCGCGCGCCCGCGGCTGCTCCTCGGTCACGAAGCGCTCGTATCCGATCAGCTCGGCCGCCCGCTCGAGCGCCGGTCCGTAGTCGCCGCTGTCGTAGTAGAGGGGCGCGCTGTCCTGGTACAGGATCTCGTGCTCGTGGGGAAACTCGTCGGGACGGAGGTAGTTGCGCCGCCGGATCTCCAGACGGTCGATCCCCAGCTCCCGGGCGGCCGCGTCCAGGAGCCGCTCCATGACGAACACGCCGTGCTGGCGTCCGGCGCCGCGGACCGGCGTGACGATGGGCTTGTTCGTGAAGACGACCCGGAACTCGCTCTCGTAGGCGGGCACCCGGTACGGCCCCAGCAGCGTGCACTGGCTGTTGATCGGGACCGTCAGCCCGTACGGGTCGTACGCGCCCGTATCGTGCAGGAAGGCGTCCCGCACGCCGAGGATCGTGCCGTCCCGCGCCAGCGCCAGCTCGGCCTCGTGCACCTGGCCCCGCTCCTGGCTGGTGGCGAAGAAGTTCTCCCACCGGTCCTCGATCCACTTCACCGGGCGACCCAGCCGCATGGCGAGCCAGGGGACCAGCCACTCGTCGGCGTAGAACATGATCTTCGGCCCGAAGCCGCCGCCGATGAACGGCGCGATCACGCGGACCTGGAACTCGGCCAGGCCGAGGATGCCGGCCACGGCGTTCCGGACCGGGATCGGCGCCTGGGTGGTGTCCCACACGGTGAGCCGCTGCGCCCGGTCGTCCCAGCGGGCCACGACACCGCGGTTCTCGATCGCGGCCGCGGCCCCCCGATCGTAGACCAGACGTCGCGCGATCACGTGGTCGGCCTCGGCCCGCGCGGCCTCCCAGTCGCCTTTCCGCTGCACGACCCGCGAGGCGAGGTTCGACGACAGGTCGTCGTGGACGAGCGGGGCGCCCGCATCCAGTGCCTGCTCCAGATCGACGGCGGCCTCCAGCGGCTCGAAATCGACCGCGATCTCCTCCAGCGCGTCCTCGGCCGCGTACCGACTGTCGGCCACGACGATCGCGAGCGCCTCGCCCATGTACCGCACGACGTCACGCGCCAGCGGCGGCGGCGTGCGCCGGTGGAACTCCAGCCCCTCGATCGGCGGGGGGGGCACGAGCAGGGGCCCCGGCTTCCACAGATCGCCCAGGTCCTCGGCCGTCACGACCGCCGCGACCTCGGGCCGCGCGACCGCCGCCGAGACGTCCAGGTCGCGGATCCGGGCATGGGCGTGGGGGCTCCGGTAGAACGCGACGTGGAGCGTCCCCGGAGGCTCCACGTCGTCCACGAAGAGCGCCCGCCCGGTCAGCAGACGGGGGTCCTCGTTCCGGCGGACGGGGCGACCGATGAGACGCGAGCTCACGCGCGGCCTCCCGCGCCTCGCGTCGCCCGCTCCACCGCGTCGACGATCTTCTGGTAGCCGGTGCAGCGGCACAGGTTGCCGGAGATCGCCTTCCGGATCTCGCGTCGGCTCGGGCGGGGGTTCTCCTCCAGGAAGGGGATCAGGGTGAGCAGGATCCCGGGCGTGCAGAAACCGCACTGCAGGGCGTGCGCCTCGCGGAAGGCGGCCTGCAGCGGGTGGAGGGCCTCGTCCGATCCGGCCTCGTCCGGAGCCAGCCCCTCCACGGTCACGACCTCGCGCCCGTTGGCCTGGACGGCGAAGCAGAGGCAGGAGCGCACCGCGGCTCCGTCCAGCAGCACCGTGCACGCGCCGCAGACCCCGTGCTCGCACCCCACGTGGGTGCCGGTGAGGCCGAGCTCGTGCCTCAGGAAATCGCTGAGCAGCAGCCGCGGCTCGACCGAACGCTCGTACCGCTCGCCGTTCACGCGCAGCCGCACGGGCAGTCGCTCGCTCATTCGAGCGATGATGCGGGGGCCTCCGTCAGGACGCAATCTGGAACCCGGGCCGCCCTCCGCCCTGTTCGCGAAGGCGTCCTCGCCCGGGGGAGGGTCGTCGGGGGTGGTCGCACTCGCCGCGAGGCGCCTCAGCGTCGCCGGCTCCGCTGGAGCCAGCCGCGGCGCAGGACGATGTCCTCCGGGACCGCCACGAACGCGTCGGGGTCGGCCGTCTCCACCGTGTCCATCACCTTCGCGACGTGCCGGCGACGCACGACGCTCTTGAGGAGGGAGACGTCGCCGCCCCGACCGCGACCCATGATCTCCGTGACACCGAAGCCGAGGTCGCGCAGCGCCCGGCGGAGGCGCGGGCCAGCGAGCGCGCCGGCTTGCCGACGCCGCGAGCCCGCGAGCGCCACGCTTCTTCGGACGCCGCCAGCGCTCCGACGCAGCGAGCCCCCACGCGCCGGCGAACGCCGGCGGGCTGGCCCGGCGCCGAACCCCGTCGCATCTTGCGGATGCGCCCCCGAAACGTGTCCCGTCACCGGCGGAAGTGCGCGATGGCCGAGAATCGGAAGTCGGGCCGAGAGGAGGGAAAGCTCGAGGAACGGGTGCGGAAGGTGCTGCACCTGGACCCCTTCCGGATGAGCGAGCGACCCGACGGCCGCTTCTACTGCGAGCTGGAGAGGCCTCCCGACGAGCTGAGCGCGGAGGAGGCGCGTCGGATCCTGCACGAGATGGAGCCGCTGCTGGAGCGACTGCGCCGGAGGGTCGAGGAGGGCTGAGGCTCCGAGGATGAAGCGCCGGGACGGCTCACCGTGGCTGGTGTCCGACGTGAAGAACGCCCTCCTGCTCACGGGCCGGCCCGGGGTCGGCAAGACGACGGTGGTCGAGCGGGTCGCCGACCGGCTCGAGGACGTCCGGATCGCCGGGTTCCTCACCCGCGAGATCCGGGATCCCGGCGGCCGGAGGGTCGGGTTCCGCGCCGAGCCGTTCGGGGGCGTGCCGTTCACGATGGCGCACGTGGAGATCGAGGGCCCGCCGCGGGTCTCGAAATACGGCGTCGACGTCTCCGCGATCGACCGACTGTCGGAATCGGCGCTCGCACGGCGCGAGGAGGTGGACGTCTACCTGATCGACGAGATCGGGAAGATGGAGTGCTTCTCCGACCGATTCGTCCGTGCGGTGCGGGAGCTGCTCGAAGGGGACGAGCCCCTCGTCGCCACGGTGGGGCTCCGCGGCGGAGGTCTCATCCGGGAGGCCAAGGAGCGGGCCGGGACGGAGCTCTGGGAGGTGACCCGCGAGAACCGGGACGAGATCCCGGGCCGGACCGTGGGGTGGCTGCGGGAGCGGCTGGCGAAGGCCGGGTGACGCCCGCCGACGCCGGGTCACGCCCGCCGACGACGCCTATCCGGCCTTGAGCAGATCCTCGCGCCCCTCGATCGCCAGCAGGCGCTCCTTCCACTCCACACCTCCGCCGTAGCCCCCCAGGCCGCCGTCCTTCCGGACGACGCGGTGGCAGGGGACGACGATCGCGACGGGGTTGCGGCCCAGGGCGCCCCCGACCGCCCGGGCGGCCTTGGGCCGGCCGATCCGCCGGGCGAGCTCCGCGTAGGGGACGACCTGTCCGAACGAGACCCGTCGCGCCGCCTCCAGGACGCGGCGATCGAACTCGCCCACGGCGCTCAGGTCGACCGGCAGGTCGAACCGATCCCGCTCCCCCGCGAAGTACTCGCGCAGCTGCCTCTCGACCTCGGCGAGCCCCTCCGGGTCGCGCACCACCGGTCGGCCCGGGAGGGCCTCCTGCAGCCACTCCACGAAATCGTCGTCCTCCGGCTGCTGCCACGAGAGCCTGACGAGTCCCCGGTCCGTGGCCGCCACGTACATCCGGCCGAACGGCGTCAGGAAGGCGTGCCAGCGGACGGTTCCCTCCGCACAGCAGTCGCGCAGGGCCCCCTCCAGGAAGCGGAACTCGGTCGCTTCCTCGCAGCAGGGCGCGCACTCGCCCAGGTGCTCGGCAACCTGCAGCTCCTCGCCTTCCTCCAGCTCCCCGCACACGTAGGCGAGGACCTGCTCCGTCGTGCATCCGCAGCTCTCGCCCGTCATCATGGCGCTTCCTCCTGCTTCCAGACCTCGTGAAGCTCCTCGCGGAGCTTTTTCATCCCCTGGTACACGTTGGCGCGGGCGCTCTCGGGCGAGCACTCCAGGACCCGCGCGATCGTCTCGTACTCCGCCTCCTCCGCCCAGCGGAGCCACACCGCCTCGCGCTGCTTGCGGGGGAGGGCCGCCACGCTCTCCCGGACCCGGGCCCGCGTCGCCTCGTCGAGTCCGCCCAGGAAGGCGTCCGGTGCCGGCCCGACGTCGCCTTCGAGGGCGGGCCGCACGCCCTCGAGGGCGCCGCGGCGACGCCTCTCCTTCGCCAGCCGGTCCAGGGCGGCGTTCGTCGCGACCCGATACAGCCAGGCCCGCACGTTCGCCCCCGGCCCGTCGTCCGGCGGCTTCCGATGAGCCGTGACCCACACCTCCTGCAGGACGTCCTCGGCGTCGTGCACGCCGCTCAGCATCCGGCTCAGGTGTCGACGCAGCTCCCCGTCGTGCCGCTCCATCCACTCCGCCAACCGGCCGCCGGCCCGGGACGGCCCGTCCGTCGGGGCGGCGGAGCCCTCCG
>CAYMQZ010000038.1:16516-18618 GCA_964392705.1 uncultured Gemmatimonadota bacterium | reverse complement strand
CAGCGAGCCCGGCTGGAGCCGGGCGAGCCGCCGCGGTCCAGGAGCGAAGTGTCGGGGCCGGACTTCGAGGGGCGCAGCCTGGAGGTCGGGGCGCACGAGCCGGACTTCGAGGGGCGCAGCCTGGAGGTCGGAGTACAGGAGCCGGACTTCGAGGGGCGCAGCCTGGAGATCGCACCGGCGGAGCCGATCGCCGCCGGCCGGCCGCCGCGCGAGGCACGCCGGCTCGGCCAAGTCCGCGGACGCGACCGCACGCGTCGCCCGGCGCGAGATCGGGTGGGGGACGACCGGTCCGTGGCACGGCTCTCCCGCGCGGCTGGAGGCACCGCCGCGGCCGCCCTCGACCGGGGTGGCGGCGTCCGTCTGCCGGACCTCTCCGGCTATTCGCAGGTGGAGCGAGCCGTGCTCTGGGGAGAGATCCTGGGCCCGCCCCGGGGCTTACGGGAGGATTGACCGCTCCTCGTCCGCAACGCTTCCGACTACTCCTCGTCCTTGAACGGCGGCGGCTTGTGCGCCATGGAGGGCGTGCCGCCGTCCAGCAGGCGCTGCAACTCCTTCTCGCTGAGTTCGAACGGATCGTCGGTATGGCCGGGCGGCTGCGCGGCGCGCTTCATCTCCTCGTTGCCCCGCAGCGGCTCGAACCACCAGCGGCGCCTGGATTCGGGACGCACCTCCCAGCCGCGGCCCTGCCGGTCCTGGAACTTCCGATGTCCCACGGACTCACTCCGCGAGCCGCGAGAAGCTTCCCGGGACGGGCTCCGCCAGCTCCTCCCAGTCGGGGTAGGCCATCTCCACCGCGGTCTCGTGATCCCCGGCGTGGAACGCGATCCGTTCGGCCCGCCTCAAGCTGTCGTCCACGAAGGTCGGCTGTCCGTACAGCGCGCCGAAGGGTGGCATCGCTCCCGCCTCGCAGTCGTCGTAGAGAGTGGCGAACTCCTCTTCCCGGGCCAGACGGGCTTCGTCGGCGCCGGCCACGCTACACAGCGCCTGCTCGTCCACGATCCGTGTGGCGGGAAGGACGGCGAGGGCCGGCTCCCCGTCCAGCAACATCACGACCGTCTTCGCCCACTCGCGGCCCGGCGTGTGCGTGACCGCGGCCTCCTCCTGAGCCGTATAGGCCGGCTCGTGGGCGATCACCTCGTAGTGGACCCCGTTCTCCTCCAGCAGCTCCTCGAGCCTCGTGGCGATGGACATGATCCTCCTCCTGCGAGTGCCACCCGAACCACCGCCAATCTAACGCATGGTTCACGCCAGGGGCGACATCCGGAGACGTAGGAGCCGGTCCGGATAATGGGGCGAGCCGCGTTCCGAGCGCAGCGGGGCCAGATCCGAGGCGGTGCGACGTAGGCGAGCCTGGCGACACAGAAAAGGGGGCGCGCCCGCGGCGCGCCCCCTTCACCTCGCCCGGCCGTCGAGGCCGCCCGGGCGGAATCGGTTCGGTTCGGCTCCTCGTCAGTTCGTCCTGACGCGGATTCCGAGGGTGAGCGGAATGTCGGAGGCCGTGCTGAAGCCCTCCGGGTCGACATCGGGATTGATGTCGGCGAACGCGGCCGTGTCCTCCTCGTCGGTGAAGGTCAGGTACCACTGGCCGTCGACGAAGATTGAGACGTTTCGACTCACGTCGTAGCCGATCCCGAGCCCGCCGTTCAGCGCGAAGTACGTCTCGCTGAAGTCGGTGACCACGCCCGCGACGTCATCCACGTCCAGCGTCGAGGCGCCACCGGCCACGTTCACCATGAAATTCCACGGAGTCGCGTCGGGGTCCGTGAGGTTGAGCTGCAGCCCCGCGTTGTAGTGGAGCAGGCTCGCGTCCGGGCCCTCGGGGCCCGTCCCCTCGGAATCCTTGCCCTTCAGCAGGCTCGCATCGACGTCGGCGCGGATGGCCACCCGCGGGGTGAACCAGTACGCGATTCCGCCGCCGAAGGCGGGACCCACCTCCGTGAAGTCCGCCAGGTCGCCCGCCGGCACGGCGATGCCACCCTGTCCGGAGACCGAGAACCCGCTCTGCGCGTCGGCATCGGCCGGGAAAGCCACGGCGATAAACGCGAAGGCCGCCAGGGTCGTGATCCACTTCGAGATTCGCTTGCCGTATCGCATACGCGTCA
>CAYMQZ010000038.1:0-16416 GCA_964392705.1 uncultured Gemmatimonadota bacterium | reverse complement strand
GCATCGTCGCTCCGTCCGCAGCACTATATAACGGGATGTCCCCGTCGAAGGTTCCAGGGGCGAGCCTCGCCTCCCGGAACCCTGGGTCGACACGCCTCCCGATACCACGGACGTGAGGAGCGTGTGTGGTCTAACGGCAATGATCATACCACGTTGAGGCCGGGCGAAGTTCCAACCGACGAGGCCCTTGGGCCGGCCGTCGGAAGGGGGAGGTGGCGCGGAGGCGGCTCGGTTCAGCGGCTCCGAACCAGCAGGATGCCCGTGCCGACTAGTGCGATGAGGGCGAAGGCGAACCACTGGATCGCGTACGAGAGATGGGGACCGGCGGCGGTCTCGGGCTCGGGGAGCGCCCGAAGTCGGCCTCTGGTAGATCCTCTTGTCAACTGTCTAATATAAAATGGAGCAATTGAATACGGTAGGTAATCTGATGCAATTTCTAGATCGAGATGGCGGACGGCGAGGTGTTCCTCGCCGTCCACGACGACGCGCGCCGGCCGGCTTCCGACACCGCTCTCCCCGGGCGCGGCAGGCACGAGCGCCAGCCCGCGCACGATCGCCGAGTCCCCGGGACCTCGGGCGGCTCGGATCGGCGCGTGCAGGGCATCGGGCGACGGCAGCCAGCCGCGCAGAACGAGGACGGCGGTGTCCTCGGTCAGCCGCAGGGGAGTGAGCAGCTCGATCGCCGGGCGTCCCTCGTGGGAGCGCGGACGGAGGAGGATCTCGTTCTCGTGGTCCCAGCGCCCCCGGAGCCGGACGACCCGCCAGGCTACCTCCTCCCCGGGGGGAAGGGCGGCCAGGTCGGCCGCCGACTCGACCGCCAGGGGCGGCATCGCCATCCGGGCCCGCCGCTCCTCGTTCGCGGCTTTCCGCTCCCGGTGCCGCTCCACCTGCCAGAGCCCGAGGCGTCCGAAGAGAACGGCCAGGAGGACGGCCACCACGGCGAAGAGGACCTTCCCGCGGTCGACCCTCACGCGTCCGACCCGTCCAACCCGATCCTCACCCGCCCGAGCTGGAGCGGCTCCTCAACTGCCGCCGCGGCGCTCGAAGTAGCGGAGCCCCCCTCCGACGCCTCCCAGGAACAGGTCCGGGTCGCCGTCGGCGTCCAGGTCGCCGAACGCCGGCGCGGCGAGTCCCGGGGCATCCACGGGGAGCGCTCCCTCGGGCACGAAGTCGGGTCGCGACGCGTCGCCGCGGTTCCGGAACAGCCGCACGCCGTCCGACTCCGAGCCGACGACCAGGTCCAGGTCCCCGTCTCCGTCGATGTCGACGAGGGCGGGGGCGCTGCGGCGTCCCACGTCGATCGCGCCGTACTCGTCCGAGACGAGGACGAAGCGCGGCTCGGTCGCGTCCCCGTCGTTCCGATAGTAGTTGATCGCCCCCGAGCTCTCGCCGATCATGAGGTCCAGATCCCCGTCGCCGTCCAGGTCGCCCAGGGCGGGGACCGTGTTGCTGCCCCGCGTGATCTCGACCAGCGCTGAGTCCGCCAGGACCCAGCGGGCCCGCTCGCGCGATCCGTCGTTCCTCCAGAAGGCGAGCTCGTCCCGCCACGACCCGGCGACCAGGTCCAGGTCGCCGTCGGCGTCCAGGTCCCCGAAGGCGGGGGCCAGGTGGTAGGTGCGGGAAAGCTCGAGCTTTCCGGTCAGGCGGAACGCGGCCTCCGAGGGGCCGCCGACGTTCTCGAAGCGGTAGACGCCCGAGGTCTGCGAGTCGTCGGGCTCGATCTTGTTGGCGAGGAGCAGGTCCAGGTCCCCGTCGGCGTCGATGTCGGCCAGCGCCGGCAGGCTCTCGCTTCCCACGTCGACCTGCCGGATGAAACGGGCCGTGCGATCCTCGAATCGGCCCTCGTCCACCTGCTCCAGATAGTGGAGGTTCCGGATCGTCGTGCGGTTCGGGTTGAACGCCCCGCCCAGCACGCCCACGACCAGGTCCAGGTCCCCGTCGCCGTCGGCATCCGCGAAGGCGGGCGCGTTGTAGCCGCTGGTGGCGAGCGGATCGTGGACGGGGAAGGGGATCGGCGTGCCGCCGAGAGAGGGGCTGCGGCAGGAGCCCCGGTTCTCGATCAGCAGCAGCCCCGGCTCGAAGAAGTCTCCCCAGAAGAGATCGGGATCCCCGTCTCCGTCCACGTCGGCCAGCGCGAGGGTGTTCGCGCCGTGGAGCGAGCCGAGCATCTGCCCGATGATCTCGATGTTCTCGAACCGATCCGTCACGTGACGGAAGCGCGGCACGCGGTCGGGACCGTGGTCGCTCTCCTCGAGGCGCGAGATCGTGCCCGTGAGCCGGCCGATCAGCAGGTCCAGGTCCCCGTCGCAGTCGATGTCGCCCACGTTGGGGATGTTCTGCCGGTCCGAGAAGATCGGCTCCCCCGATGCGTCGCGGAGCGAGTCCGCGGCCAGGCCGAACTCCGGATCCGTCGGCGGGCCCTCGTTGCGGTACATCCGGATGTAGCTGAACGGCTGCTCGGCCAGAAGGTCGGGGTCGCCGTCGCCGTCCATGTCCGCGAAACGGTACCATTCGCCGACATCGAGGTCCCGGAAGCGGTCGGTGCGCCAGACGTAGCTCGGGGTTCCGGGGACGGCCGCGCCCCCGGCGTCCGCCGCGCCCCCGTCGGCCGACCCGTCGACGGCCTCGAAGAAAGCGACCTCGTTCGAAGTCTCCTGGACGAACAGGTCGGGGTCGCCGTCGGCGTCGATGTCCACCCACTGCGGACGGGGGAGGTTCCAGCCGCCGAGGAACGGGTGGTCGTACGGGACGCCCGCGCTGTCCCGGACGGGAAAGGCGTACACCGAGCGGACGTAGTCGCCGGTCGCCAGCTCGGCGGGTCCGGCGTCCGGCTCGCCCGAACCTCGGCTGGCGCAGCCGGCCAGGGTGAGGGCGAGGAGAGCGAGCACCGGAAGCGACGCCGCGCTCGGGCGCCGCGCGCCCCCGGCCCTCAGTTCGGCCTCGGGGTCCGCGTCGACATGCCGGAGGCGTAGTGGCCGACCTCCAGCACCTTCAGGATCTCGCGCTCACTCGCGTCGATCACGACGACCGTGCCGGGGAAGACCCCTTCCGCGTCCCCCGCGGGCGACTCGGCGCCCGGAGGAACGTAGCTGTTGTTCAGGTTCTCGTTCGACACGAACACGCGCTCGCCGTCCGGCGAGATCACGAGGCCGTGGGGTTGGGCCAGGCCCTCTCCCTCGATCACCGCGTCCACGGTCCAGGTCGCCGTCTCCACCACGGTGACGGTGTTGGCGTTACGGTTGCCGAACCAGAGCTCGCTACCGTCGGGGGTGAAGGCCGGATGCCAGGGCGCCTCGTTCACCTCCAGCCGCTTGATCAGCGTCGGACGCATGGGATCGATCAGATCGAAGACGAGCAGCTCGTGGCTCATCTCGGCCGTCGCCACCAGGATGCGGCGGTCGGGCGAGACGGCCAGCTCGACGACGGAGTGGTGGGGGCCCGGTACATCGATCAGCTCCAGCGCCTCCTCGAGCGGCTTCAGGGCCGCCAGACGGTTCTCCGCCAGGCTGGCCGTGTAGACGATCCCGCCGTCGGGCGGCACCGCGATGGCGTGCGGACGCGGAAAGAAGACGCCGACCTCCTCCAGCGTCATGTCCGAGCGGTCGATCACCCCGATCCGCTGCGGCGGACTCACGGCCGCCATCGACCGGCCCACGTACATGTGGTCCGACGTCGGGTCGAGGGCCAGGAGCCCCGGCGTCTCGAAGGTCGCCTCGGCCACCAGTCGGTTCTCGCGGTCGAACTTGAGGATGCGGCCGTCCCCGATGAGCGTCACGTACCAGTGGGAGCCATCCGGCTCGACCGCGCTGTGATGGGGCTTGGCCGTCGGAGAGTAGCCGAGGGCGGTCAGGTCGATCGTCCGCACGACCTCCATCGCCTCCATGTCGATGATGGAGACGGTGGCATCGTTCTGGTTCGTGAGATAGGCGAGCTCGGGTCCATCCTGGCCGCCCGCTCGCGGCCCGGACTCCGAGGCCACCTGGGCCGAGGCCGCGCAGGCCCCGGTGGCCAGCGAGAGCCCCAGCCCGAGCGAAAGGAGCGAACGGCGATTCGTGGGCGTCTTCATTGATCGCTGCCTCCCCTTTCCGTCGGAGAGCGAGCCTGCCAAGCGAGCCTTTCCGTCAGGGAGCGAGCCGATCGGATCAGGGAACGAGCCGAGGCTCGCTCTTCCTCACGACGAACAGCCCCTGCCGCCCGCTCGTGACGATCACGTTCTCGCTCGGGAAGAACGGGTAGTTGCTCCAGGATCCCCCGAACCCCGCCGTGTTCTCTCCGAACGGCACCGTGTCGAACCAGGCCACCTCGCGGGGGTTCTCGGGGTCCCCGATGTCCAGGATGCGGAGGCCCGCCTGATAGTTCGACTGGTAGACCAGGTTTCCGCGCACGTACAGGTTGTGGTCGCTCGCCGGCGTGGTGCCGAAGAACTCCTTCACGAGCACGGGGTCGTCCAGATCGGCGACGTCCCACACCAGCGTGCGCGTGCGCTCCACCTTCCCCTGCAACTCGTCCAGCTCGTCGTCCATGAAGAAGTAGCGGTGATCCTCGGTCAACCAGCCCTGGTGCGTGTACCCCACGTTGGGGTACGTGGCCACGGCCAGCGGCACCGGGTTCTCCTTGTCCGTCACGTCGGCGATCGAGAGCGCCGTCTCGTTGGCCCCCAGGCAGATCTCCCGGCCGCGGTGCTCCTCGTCGGGCCCGCGGTAGATGACGCACTGGGCGTCGTGCGTGTAGCCCGTGCGCTGCCGTCCGGTGGCCGGATCGGCGAAGCAGCCGGCGAAGGTGGGCCGGGTCGGCTCCCGGATGTCGATCATGTGGAGCCCGCCGCCGCACGTCTCCCCCCCGCCGCTGCTTCCTACCGAGTACGCGTAGCCGGACTCGGGGTCGATGACGATGTTGTGGGCCGAGTGGATGCGGTCGTAGCGTGCATCCACGCCGAAATCGACCGGCCCGTCATCCCCGTCGTCCGCCTCGCGGAGCCTCGTCAGGTCGAAGACCTGCATGCCGTGCTCGCCGGCCCCGTCGGAGACGATGAAGGCGTGATCCTTGTACACCTTGATGTCCCGCCACGTGCTTCCCTCGGCTCCCTCGGTCATCGGGAGCCGACCCAGGTAGACGGGCTCCTCGGGGTCCGTGACGTTCACGAACGCCGTCTGGTCCGTCATCCCGACCAGGGCGTACTCGCGGCCCGTTTGAGGGTCCGTCCAGCCCCAGACGTCGTTCGTGCGGACCCCGCGAGCGGCCCCCATCGCCCGGACGGGCAGGAAGGAGAGCAGGTCGACGCCCGAGCAGTCGAACGCGGCCGCCGTGCCTTCAGTGCACTCGCGCTCGCCGCCCGTGACGGCCTCCAGGCCCTCGACCTCGCTCCACACCTTGCCGGCCTCGGCCCAGTCGTCCCCCGCCAGCTCGAAGATCGCGGCCGTTCCGGCCCCGTAGTCGTCGCCGCTCAGGGAGACGACCGCCAACCCGCCCGAGACGCCCAGCGAGCCGCCGAACCCGTCTCCCTCCTCGGCGTCGCCGGTCGCCAGCGTGCTGGCCGAAGCCCAGGCGCCGGCCTCCGGGTCCCACCGGATCCGATAGATGCGTCCCTCCCTGCCGCCGGCGAGGGGAGCCCCGACCCACACCTCGTTCCCGAGCGCCTCCAGGTCCGTTCCGAACAGGGCGAAGCGCGGGCCGTCGAACGGAAGCAGCTTGCCGGCCTCCTCCCACTGGCCCGTCGCCTCGTCCCGGGAGAAGACGTACACCGCGCCCGTGCGGCGCCCGAAGCCCGGCGCGCCGATCAGCACGTGGTCCCCGTCCACCAGCGCGGTGGCGCCGAAGCCGTAGCCGCGCTCGAGGTCCTCGGGGAGCAGCTTCGCGATCTGGGTCCACTCGCCGCTCGCCGCCTCGCGCCCGAAGACGTAGGCGGCCCCCGCCCCGCGATTCTTGCGCGGCGCGCCGACCACCACGACGTCCTCCCCGACGGAGACGGCTCCCCCGAACAGGTCATCGGACTGGAGGTCCTCCGAGACCAGCTTCGCCTCGACGGACCAGCGGCCGGCCTCGCTTCGCCGCAGCACGTACGCGGCGCCGCCGGCCTCGGAGGTGGGGGCGCCGACCGCGGCCACCTGACTCCGCGCCGCGACGATCGATCCGAACCCGTCCTCGGGGCGAAGGTCGTCGGGCCGCACCCTCTGGTCGAAGCGCCAGCCGCCGGCGTCCTTCCGGAACACGAACAGCGCGCCCGTCTCCTCGGTGGGTGCCGTCCCGCCCAGCAGGAGATGGCCGTCCAGGTGGGCGATGGCCTGCCCGAACCGATCGCCCACGGCGGGCTCCGGCGCGGTCAGCCGTCCGACCTCGGACCACTCCCCCCCCTCCCCGGCGGCGTAGACGTAGACGGTTCCGGGCTGTCCCGTCGTGGCCGGTTCGCCGACGAAGACCTCGCCCTGGCCGACGGCCAGGGAGGCGCCGTAGCTCTGCGCCCGGGCCTCGGTCGGGGACGCCGCGTAGACCGCGAGCGCGGAGAAGGCGACGCAGAGGAAAGCGGTCACGGGCTGCTGAAGGGTCGTCATCGGTACCTCGGTATCTCGTGCACGGTCGAGTGGTCGGCTCTCGCATGTCGGCTCCGGACGCGAGACTCGCGTCGCGGAGCCGTGGCTCGTCCTTCCTGACGGGCGGAACGGACGACAGGTAACGGACGGTATCCGCATCCCGCAAGGTTCTGGCCGCGGGGGACAGGGTTACACGAACTACACACGAAGGGATCCCGGCGTTGCCTCGAGCGCCGCCAGGAGGAGGCGGAGGCTGCGTTGGAGGAGGGCGGTCGAAGGCGCGGGGCGCTTTCGCAGAGCGTCCGCCGCGCGGTATATACGAGCGCGGCATACGCGGTGATCTTCCTCATCCCGGGTGGAGCCGAAAAGGGGTCCGGGCGGCGTGCAGCTGAACCTGACCGACTGGTTGGTGATCGCCCTGTACGGGGGCGTCGTGCTCGCGGTGGGCCTGTACTACGCGCGCCGGGCGGGCCGCGGCACGGCGGAGTACTTCCTCTCCGGCCGCCGGCTGCCGTGGTGGTTGCTCGGGACCTCGATGGTCGCGACCACGTTCTCCACCGACACGCCGAACCTCGTCACCGACCTCGTCCGCACCGGAGGCGTGAGCCAGAACTGGATGTGGTGGGCCTTCCTCATCACCGGCATGTGCACGGTCTTCTTCTACGCCCGCCTCTGGCGTCGCTCCGAGGTCTTCACGGACATCGGCTTCTACGAGCTGCGCTATTCCGGGCGACCCGCCGCCTTCCTCCGCGGCTTCCGGGCGCTCTACCTGGGCGTCTTCTTCAACGTCATGATCATGGCCACGGTCACCCTGGCGGCCATCAAGATCGCCAGCGTGCTGCTCGGGGCGGGGAAGTACTCCACGGTGTTCGTGGCGGGAGCCGTCACCGCCCTCTACTCGGCGACCTCCGGCCTCTGGGGGGTGGTCGTCACGGATCTGCTCCTGTTCGTGGTCGCGCTCACGGGATCCGTGGCGGCGGCGTACTACGCGCTCGCCCAGCCCGAGGTGGGGGGGCTGGCCGGGCTGGTCGGCCACCCGGAGCTGGCCGGGAAGCTGTCGCTCCTGCCCGACTTCTCGAGCTGGGAGACGGCGGCGGCGGTCTTCATCGTGCCGATCGCCGTACAGTGGTGGAGCACCTGGTATCCCGGGGCCGAGCCGGGGGGCGGCGGTTACGTGGCCCAGCGGATGCTGGCCGCGAAGGACGAGCGGCAGTCCATGCTGGCCACGCTCTGGTTCAACGTGGCCCACTACGCGCTCCGGCCCTGGCCGTGGATCCTGGTGGCGCTCGCCTCGCTGGTCGTCTATCCGAGCCTCGAGGACATCGCGGCCCGCTTTCCCGGGATCGACCCGTCCATCCTGCGGCACGACCTGGCCTACCCGGCGATGCTGGTGTTCCTGCCCCACGGGCTCCTGGGCCTCGTCGTGGCCTCGCTCGCCGCCGCTTACATGTCCACGATCAGCACGCACCTCAACTGGGGTGCCTCCTACATCGTCGACGACTTCTATCGCCGCTTCGTCGCGGCGGACCGCGACGAAGCCCACTACGTCAAGGTGGCGCGCCTCTCGACCCTGGCCCTGATCGTCCTGGCTTCGGGGCTGGCGCTGTGGCTGCAGAACGCGCTCCAGGCGTTCCAGATCCTTCTCCAGGTGGGCGCCGGTACGGGGCTCATCTTCCTCCTCCGCTGGTTCTGGTGGCGGGTGAACGCGTGGAGCGAGATCTCGGCCATGATCATCTCCTTCCTGGTGGCCATCTGGTTCCAGTTCGGCCACGGGGCGGCGGGCCTCCCGACGCTCCACCCCTCCCTCCGGCTGGTGGTGGGCGTGGCCGTCACCACGGCGGGCTGGTTGGCCGTCACCTGGCTGACCCGGCCCGCGGACCCGGCGACGCTGCAGGCGTTCTATGATCGGATCCGGCCCTTCCCCCGCGGCTGGCGGGCGGCGGTGCGGACGGAGCGAGCGACATCCGGGGAAGCGGAAGCTCGCGGTGCCGGCGGACCCGGCACGGCGTCGGGGACGGGCGACGGCCCGCCCGAGGGGCGACTGGCCGCCAGCTTCCTGGGCTGGTTCCTGGGCTGCGCCTTCGTCTACGCGGCGCTGTTCGGGACGGGCTACGCCCTCTACGGCCGGCCGCTCGCGGCGGGGGTCTGCCTGGCGGTCGCGGCGGCCTCGGGCCTCGGCCTCATGCGCGTAGTGCCGCGCGTGGGGCTGGACTGGGTGCGAGAGGCCGACCCGGACGCCTACGTGGGGCAGGCGGGGCCGTGAGCGCGCGGCTCGGGCCCGCGAGCCGCGCCTGCCCGCTTCCCGGCGCCGCCACCGCGCCGGAGACCGGGAGGATCACTCGTAGCGGAGGGCCGTCATCGGCTCCACGCGAGTGGCGCGGAGGGCTGGGATCCAGGAGGCCAGGAGGCCGGTCGCCACGATCACCGCGGCGATGAGCAGGAAGGTGGCCGGATCCCAGGCCCCCACCCGATAGAGCAGGATGTCCAGGCCGCGGGCCAGGAGGAAGGCGAGGCCCACGCCCACCGCCAGCCCGATCGCGATCTGCACCAGACCCTGCCGGAGGACGAGCCGGACCACGTCCTTCCCCTTCGCGCCGAGCGCCATGCGGATCCCCATCTCGACCGTGCGGCTCCCGACCGAGGCCGACATCACGCCGTAGAGGCCGACCGAGGCCAGGAAGAGGGCGACCGCGCCGAAGACGGCGAACAGCGTGCCGAACACCCGGTAGTACCACGTCGTCTCGTCGATCGCCGCCTGCACGCTCTGCACCCAGTAGAGCGGAATGTCGGGGTCGACCGCGGCGACCGCGGCGCGGGCGGGGTTGGCCAGCGTCATCGCGTCCCCTCCCGAGCGGAGCGCCACGTAGGTGAAGCGGGGGTCGGCCTGCGCCAGCGGCACGTACATGCCGGACGGGTCGTCCTCCGGGTTCTGGACCCCCTGCAGGTGCATGTCGGGCACCACGCCCACGATCGTGCGCCACGGCTCCTCGTCCTCGCTCCCGCCCTGCCGGATCCGCTTGCCGAGAGGATCCTCGCCGGGGAAGTGACGGGCGACGAAGCTCCGGTTCACGATCGCCACCGCGGCGGCCTCCCGCGCGTCGCGAAGGTCGAAGCGACGGCCGCGCAGGGGACGCACGTCGAAGGCCTCGAAATAGCCGGGCGCGATCGCCACCCAGCGGGCGTTGGGGTGGTCCTGCGGCCGCTCGTAGCTCCGGCCCTCCACCTCGAACGTGGTGCCGCCCGACCACACGCCCGGCAGGGAGGTCGCGATCGTCGCCGCCTCGACGCCCGGCAGCTCCCGCAGTCGGGGCAACAGCCGCTCGTAGTACCGCCCGCGGCTCTCGGCGTCTGGATAGTCGGCCTCGAACAGGCCCATGCGGGCGCTGAACACCGACTCCGTCTCGAAGCCGTACTCGACGCCGGCCAGGTTCGTGACGCTCTTGATCATGAGCCCGGTGCCCACGAGGAGTCCGACGGAGAGGGCGATCTCGGCGGTGACCAGGACCCGGCTGAGCCGGCCTACCCGCAGGCCGGAGGAGCCCCGCGACTCGTCCTTCAGCACCTCGTTGAGCCGCGCGCCGGTGGCCTGCAGGGCGGGGACGATTCCGGAGAGCAGGGCGCTGGCCAGCGTGACGGCGAGCACGAACAGCAGGACCTGCGGGTGGAGGCCGATGTCGATCCAGAACGGGGGGCTGCTCGGGGCCACGGCGGCGTTGAAGGCCCGGATTCCGACCCAAGCCAGGGCCAGCCCGAGCGCCGCTCCGGCCCCGGCCAGCACGAGCGCCTCGGCCAGCAGCTTCCCGATCACCTGCAGCCGGCTGGCGCCGATGGCGCTCCGTATCGCCAGCTCGCGCTGGCGCGTCGCCGCGCGCGCCAGGAGCAGGTTGGCGACGTTGGCGCAGGCGATGAGGAGGACCAGGAATACCGCGCCCAGCATGGTCCAGAGCATCGCCCGGGGCTCCTCGCCGATGTACTCGTCGGTGAAGGGCTTCACGACCGCGCCCACGCCCTCGTTCGTCTCTGGGTAGGCTTCGGCCAGCCGGCGGGCGATCGTCTGCATCTCCGCCGCCGCCCGATCGCGGCTCACGCCGTCGCGGAGCCGGCCGAACACCTCGAGCGACGTGCCCTCGCCCCGGGCGAGCTTCGCCGGATCCATGCGGAGCGGCAGCCAGACGTCCTGCGCGGTGGGGAAGCGGAAGCCCGGGGGCATCACCCCGATCACGGTGGCCTGCTCGCCGTTCACCCGGAGCACCCGTCCCAGCACGGCGGTGTCGGCGTCGAACCGGTCGCGCCAGACATGGTCGCTCAGCAGGAGGACCGGCCCCGCCTCCGGCTCGTCCTCGTCCTCGCGGAACAGACGGCCGAGCGTCGGCCGCACGCCCAGCGTCTCCAGCCCGTTGGCCGTGATGAAGGCGCCGTCGTAGCGCTCCGCCCGCTCGGTCCCGCTGAGGTTCACGGTCCCCTCGTGGAACGCGGCGAGCGCCTCGAAGGAGCGCTGCTGCTCGCGCCAGTCGAGGTAGTCGTGGAGCGGCACCTCCATGCTCTCGATGCCCTCGGAGAGGTTGTTCCGCTCCAGGTGCATGATCCGCCCGGCCCCCTCGAACGGGAGCCCCCGCAGGATCGCGCCCTCGACGATGCTGAACATCGTGGTCGTGAGCCCGAGGCCGAGCGCCAGGGCGAGGACGGCGAGGGCGGCCACGCCCGGGCTGTTCCGCAGCCCGCGGGCGGCATAGCGGAGCTCCGTGACCCAGGCGCTCACGCCGACGCCCCCGCCTCGACCCGGTAGCCGCTCTCGCGCAGCTCACGGGCCGCCTCGCCGGCCGCCTCCTCGTCCACCACGCGCCCGTCGAACAGGTGGACCTGGCGGGTGGCGTACTCCGCGTAGCGCGGGTCGTGGGTGACCATGCACACGGTGGCCCCCTCGTCGTGCAGCTCGCCGAGGAGGTCCATCACCGCGGTGCCGTTCTCCGAGTCGAGATTCCCGGTCGGCTCGTCCGCGAGCAGGATGAGGGGATCGCCGACCACCGCCCGCGCGACGGCCACCCGCTGCTGCTGGCCGCCGGAGAGCTGGGAGGGGTGGTGCTTCGTCCGATGCGACATCCCCACCCGCTCCAGCGCGCGCATCACCCGCTCCCTCCGTTCCCTCGAGCTCGTGCCCTGACGGTAAGTGAGGGGGAGCTCCACGTTCTCGTATACGGTGAGGTCGCCGATCAGGTTGAACGCCTGGAAGATGAAGCCGATGTGGCGGTTCCGGATCTCCGCCCGCTGCGACTTCGTGAGTTCTTCGACGGGCGTGCCGTCCAGCCGGTAGCTCCCGGCCGTGGGCGCGTCGAGCAGGCCCATCAGCGAGAGGAGCGTCGATTTGCCGCAGCCCGAGGGGCCGGCGATCGAGACGAACTCGCCTTCATCCACGGTCAGGAAGACCTCGCGGAGGGCGTGGGTCTCCACCTCGTCGGTCAGGAAGACTTTCCCGACTTCCTCGAGGTCGATCATGGGAGGGGCGCCGTCTCCGGCACCGGGGGATGCGTGTTCCGGGCTCATGCTCAAACTCCCGCGCTTCATCGGATCCACGGCCGCCCCCCCGAAGGGGGCGTGGCGGTCCGCGACCGAGCGTCGCCGACCGACTCTCGACGGGACCCTACGGAAGAGGCTCGCGCCCGGTTTCGCCGAAAAGCGACTCGAGTCCTGCGGCCGCCGACGGAAGCACGGGAAAGAGGTGCCGCTGGAGCGGCCCGGCGAAGTCCCGCTCTGCGTAGAAGCTCGCCTCGAGCCCCGCGAGGAGCGACGCCTCGCGACCTGCCGCGCAGACGGCCACGACACAGCCGCCCAGGCCCGCGCCGGTCAGGCGGGCGCCGGCCGCCCCGCGCTCGACGGCGATCTCGACCAGCCGGTCCAGGGCGGGCGTGCTCACCTCGTAGTCCTCACGGAGGCTCAGGTGGCCGTCCAGCAACACGGCGCCGAACGGCTCCAGGTCCCCGTCCCGGAGCGCGCGCTCCGCCGCGTCGACCCGGACGGCTTCCGTCACGACGTGACGAAACCGGCGGTCCAGCGGGGCCGGCAGATCGGCCGCCCGGGAAAGGAGGGTCGACGGTCCCAGGGTGGCCAGGAGGCGCGGGTAGGTGGCGGGACCCGTCTCCGGCGGAGCTCCGTCCGGACCCGTGTCCGACGCCTCGTTTGCGCGCGTCGTCCCCTCGTTTTCGCGCGCTGCACGCAGATGGCGCAGCGCCTCCCCGCACTCGCTCCTGCGGCGATTGTAGGTCTCCCGGGCGGCTCCCGACTTCTCGGCGCGCTCGAGGCTGTGGGCCACCACGAAGCGCCAGGCGGATGGGACGAGGACGTCGGCCGTCCTCAGCGGGTCGAACGCGATCCGGAGCGCGTGGCCGGCCTCCGCGAGAAGACAGACCGCCTGGTCCATCCCTCCCCCCTCGGTGCCCACATAGCGCTCGCCCGCCGCCAGCCGGCGGGCCAGCTCGCGGGGGTCCACGTCGTCACCGAGAGTCCGACCGTTGGCCTCGAGCAGGGCGAGGGCGCAGGCGACGACCAGCGCCGAGGAGGAGCTCAGTCCGGCCGCGGGCGGCAGGTCCGAGACGACGAGGGCGTCGATCCCCCGGAGGTCGGAGGCGTCGTGGTCTCCGGAGGCGCCGTGGTCCCCGGATGGGCCGGCGGGAGCGTCGTCGGAGCCGCCCCCGCCAGGATTGCGCGGCCCGTAGCCGCGGGCCACGGCGCGCGCGGCGGCCTTCGGATAGTTTCCCCAGTCGCCGGGCGCGTAGGGCGCGATCTCCGCGGCGATCTCGAACTCCCGCCGCTCGAGCCCGGGGAGCTCGCTCGCGACCCGGACCGCGGCGTCGGTCCGCGGCCGGTAGAGCAGCGAGATCCCCCGGTCGATGGCGATCGGCAGCACGGGAAGCCCGCAGTAGTCGATGTGCTCGCCGATCAGGTTCACGCGTCCGGGTGCCCGGGCGAGCCGGGTGGGCGGCTCGCCGTACAGGGCGATGAAGCCGTCCGCTCCCGCCGGTCTCACGCCTCGACCAGCCCCAGCCGAGGCCACTCCCGCCAGCGTCCGCGCGTGAAGTCGGGGAAGTCCACGGGACGGCTTCTGGCCGCCACCGAGCGCTCCGTCAGCTCGCACACGGCCGAGAGCGCCGCCGCGTCGTAGACGTTCATGTCCGTGGGCTTCCCCTCGCGCAGGCACCGGATCAGTCGGTAGTCCTCCAGCCAGTCCATGCCACCGTGCCCGATCCCTTCGCCGCGGTCGCCGAGCGCGCGCCACAGCGGGTGCTCGTACTCCTCCAAGTACTCCTCCGCCGGCTCCCAGCGGTGCTCCGGGCTCCGGCCCTCGATGTGCACCCGGTCCGGGTAGCCGTGGAACAGGCCGCGGGTCCCCTGCACGAGGTGGATGCGGGAGTAGGGGCGCGGGAGGTTCGTGTCGTGCTTGAGGAAGATCGTCCGGCCCCGGACCGTCTTGATGAGGCTCGTGTTCACGTCGCCCAGCGCGTACGTCTCGGCTCGCTGGGGAGAGCCGGGGGGGAAGTGCCCCTCGGCGTAGAGCTGGAGCCCTCGCGACGTCCCGCTCATGGAGACCAGGTACTCGAAGCGGTCGCCCCGGTTCACGTCCATGCAGTTGGCGATCGGGCCCAGGCCGTGGGTCGGGTAGAGGTTCCCGTTCCGGGTCTTCGAGTGCTCCCTCCGCCACAGCCCCTCGCCGTCGGGGGCGAACTTGATCGCCCGCAGGTCGTGGAGGTAGCCGCCTTCGCCGTGGAGGATCTCGCCGAACAGCCCGCGGCTGACCATGTGGAAGACCATCATCTCCATGCGGCCGTAGTTCACGTTCTCCATCATCACGCAGTGCTTCGCCCGGCTTTCGGCCGTCTCGACGAGCCTCCAGCAGTCCTCGATCGTGTAGGCGGCGGGGACCTCGGTGGCCGCGTGCTTCCCGTTCTCCATCGCGGCCACGCAGACCGGCACGTGCCAGCGCCACGGCGTGGCGGTGAACACCAGGTCCAGCTCCTCCTCCTCGCACATCCGCACGAAGTCTTGCTCGCCCCGCGTGTAGAGCGCGGGCTCGGGCTGGCCGGCCTCGACCACCCAGCGGGCCACCTTCTCGGCTTTCCCGGGGACGATGTCGCAGATGGCCCGGAGCTCGGCGCCCTCGATCGAGAGCAGGTTCCGGCAGTGCACCTGGCCCATCCCGCCCACGCCCACGAAGCCGATGCGGACGACCTCCATCGGGAGCGCGGCGAATAGTTGGGCGGGCGCGGGACCTGTGCGCCGACGCGCGTGCGCCGGGGAGCGATCGGCGCTGCCGGGACTCCCGCGGCCGGAGGCGCAGCCGGGGCCCAGGGCGGCGGCCCCGACTCCCAGCGCGCCGAGCTTCAGGAGCTCGCGGCGGTCGAGAACGGACGGGGTGGCGTGCGGTCGGGCGGGCTCGCGCGGACGGTCGTCGGGCATCGGCCTCCTCCTCCGGGCGACTTAGTAGGAGGGGCCAAGCTAGAGTGGCAATGAGGGGGAGGGTAGGGCGCCGCCGGCTTCTACCGCCTCCGGATCCCCCGCGTGAGTCGCGAGCGCTCCCGCGCCGGTTCCTGCGTCTCGTCGACCAGGTGGCTGGTCGGCGCCTGCACGTCGGGCTCGAACCCCGGAACCACCCGCCGCTCGATCCTGCATTCCGTGAGCTTCTCGATCTCCTTCACATCCAGCCAGTCGTTGGGCGACATGAGCGTGATCGCGTCGCCGGTGTCATCGCCCCGGGCCGTGCGGCCGACCCGGTGCACGTAGTCCCGCGGGTCCTCGGGCACGTCGAAGTTCACCACGTGCCGGATCCCCAGGATGTCCAGCCCGCGAGCCGCCACGTTCGTCGCCACCAGGACGCGGACGCCGCCTTCCCGAAATCTCTGGAGGCTCTTCGTCCGATCCTTCTGGTCGCGACCGCCGTGCAGCGCGTCGACCGAGACGCCATGGGATTGCAGGAACTCGCACAGGTAGGAGGCCGTCACCCGCATGCGGACGAAGACGAGGACCTGGCCGTCGGTCATCTCCTTCTCGATCAGGTGCAGGAGCAACTTCTGCTTGCTCGACCAGTCGACCGGGTGGATCACCTCGCGGATCCCCTCGGCCGCCGCCTCGAAGCCGACCTGGACGCGCACCGGATCGCGCATCAGCTCGTGGGCCAGGTAGAGGACGCCGTTCGGCATCGTGGCCGAGAAGAGGAACGTCTGGCGCGAGGAGGGCGTGGCGGCGGCGATCTCCTTCACGTCGTCGATGAACCCCATGTCGAGCATCCGGTCCGCCTCATCGAGCACGAACACCTCGAGCTGGGAGAGGTCCACGTTCCCCCGCTTCAGGTGGTCGAGAAGACGGCCGGGGGTGGCGACCAGCACGTCGCAGCCGAAGCGGAGCTCCCGGATCTCCGGGCCCAGCGGGGTGCCGCCGTGGATCAGCACCGTCTCGATCGAGGAGGTGGAGCCGTACCTGGTGACGGCGGCGGCGACCTGCTGCGCCAGCTCCCGCGTCGGCGTGATGATGAGCCCCCGCGGGCGGTCGTGCTGCCGGCCGTCGGCCAGCTTCTGGATCATCGGCAGGGCGAACGCGGCGGTCTTTCCGGTCCCCGTGTGCGCCGTGCCCAGGATGTCCGTCCCCTCGAGCGCGGGGGGAATCGCCTGTCGCTGGATCTCGGTGGGTCGTTCGTAGCCGGCGCGGCGCACCGCTTCGACCAGGGTGTCGCTCAGCCCCAGCTCGTCGAACGCCGCGCCCGCCGACACCTCCCGCGCCCCGTCCTCGCACTCCTCCGCCCGTTCCTCCACCCGCTCGCTCGCCTCCACTGGTTCCGTCGTCATCGTATCGATGCCTGGTTCCTCTTTCGCTGGTTCGAATCGAAACTCGAATCGTGCTCGAA
>CAYMQZ010000037.1:0-18651 GCA_964392705.1 uncultured Gemmatimonadota bacterium | reverse complement strand
TCAGTCCCAGGAAGCCGAACGCGGCCAGGGCCCAGAGCCAGAAGCGCTCTCGTCGCGTGTAGTCGACCTCGATGGACATGAATTTCCCTCCCGGCTCCGGGGCTCAGAACGGAAGGTCGTAGTCCGCGTCGTCCTCGTCGGGGAGGCCGAACTCCCCATCATCATCGAGAGGCGGTCCCGCCGGCGAAGCCGCCGCGTCTTCCCTCTCGACCCTCCACGCCTTGACGTCTGTGTACCAGCGGCCCTTGTACTCCCGGCTCTGGATGTCGATGTGCACGGTCAGCCGCTCGCCCTCCTGCACGCCGAACTTCTCGATGTTGTCGCCCCACTGGGTGACGCACACCTGCTTCGGATACTCTCCCTCGGTCTCGAGGATGAAGTCCTGCTTGCGCCACGGGCCGTTCCTCCCCGTCCCCGACTGCTCCTCGAGAATGTCGATGACGCGTCCCGCGATCTTCAACTCCAAGGTGTCCTCCGGACCAACGAACCTCTGCAGGCGGGGGCCGCCGCCCCCTCCGTGGAACCGGAGACGGCGACCGGAGACCAGGGTAGGACTTCATCCTTCGGCCGTCAACGATGCTCCGGGCCTCTCCGTCCGGCTCTCGCGTCATGCGAGAGGAGGGCCTGTTCGGAATCTTCGACCATGGCGGCCTGCCACCGCACCCCGCGCCCGCCCACTACGAGATCGTCGACGGCGAGGTCGTCCTGAGCCTCGCGACGACGGACCGCCTGCAGGGCAGCTTCTCGTTCACGGCGCGCGACCAGGGCGGAACAGGCCCGAACGAGCTCGGCGTGACCGACGGCTCCTTCGACCTCCGCCCGGCCAGCCAGGCGGCCGGCGGCTCCGTGGTCTGCTTCGGGCAGAGGGCCAGCGGCTCGGAGTGCTCCTAGGAGCCTTCGTTCGTCGGAACGATCCGCTCGAGCCGACCGTCTCTCGCCGAGAAGCAGCGGGGCTCGCCTTCCCGCGGCTGGCTTTCCAGCGGTTCGCTTCCCCCCGCCTCGTCTGCCCGCGGGTCGAGTTCCGATTCCGGGAGGTCCGGGCCCCATGCTTCGGGCGCCGTCCTCGCGAAGCGGAGCGAGCCGGGGTTGCAGAAGCCCGGCGGGCGGGTCAGCCTGTGCTCCGGCGATCGGCCGTCCGATCCCGTAAAGCCGGGCCCGAGGCCGTCATCCCCCGATCAGATGCCCGTGACCTGGAGGCGTCCCATGTTCGAGCGTGCGCGGCACGCAGCCCGGCTGGCGGCGACCGCCGCGTTCTTCCTGGGCTGCGGCGCGACGGGCGGCACGATCCCGGAAGCCGGCCCCATGGCCCGGGCCGGTTCCGACTCCACCGGCGGGCCGGCCGCCGCCGTTCGCTCCGGCACGTCGGAGCGTCCGGCCAGCCAGGAGAGCGTCGCTTCCGGCGGCCGGAACGCGGACCGGCACCTGGACGCGCCGTACGTGATCCTGATCTCCTTCGACGGCTTCCGCCACGACTATCTCGACGCCGTGGAGACCCCCGCCTTCGACCGGGTGATCCGTCGCGGCGCCCGCGCCGCCTCGCTCATCCCCGTGTTCCCCACCAAGACCTTCCCCAACCACTACACGCTGGCCACGGGCATGTACCCGGCCCGACACGGGCTGGTGGACAACGTGTTCTGGGACCCCGGGCGGGGCGAGCGCTACGACCTGCGTGACCGCCGGACGGTGGAGGACGGAAGCTGGTACGGCGGCGAGCCGATCTGGATCACCGCGGAGACGCAGGGCATGGTGTCGGCCGCGTACTTTTGGGTGGGCACCGAGGCGGACGTGGCGGGGATCCGGCCGACTTTCTGGTACCGTTACGACGCCGGGGTCGGAAGACAGGCGCGGGTGGAGCAGGTCCTGGAGTGGCTCCGGCTCCCCGCGCGGGAGCGCCCCCATCTGATCCTGCTCTACTTCTCCGACGTCGACTCCGAGGCGCACGCGCACGGGCCGGAGTCCCGCGAGGCGCGCGCCGCGGTCCGCCGCGTGGACGCGGCCCTGGACCGCCTGCTGGACGGGCTCGAGAAGCTGCCGATCGCCGACCGCGTCCACGTGGTCCTCGTCTCCGACCACGGCATGGCCGCCGTCGACCCCGAGAAGACGTACGCGCTCTCCGAGCACGTGGACCTGGAGGGCGTGCGGACGGAAGGCGGCGGTCCCTACGTGTCCTTGCACTTCGGAGGAGACGAGGCGCGGGCCGAGGCGGTCCGCCGCACGCTGGCCGGCGCGCTGCCGCACGCCGCCGTGCTGCGGATCGACGAGACCCCGGCCCGGTGGCGGTATCGAGACAATCCGCGGCTCGGCGACCTGCTGGTGCTGGGCGAGATGCCCTGGTTGGTCGTGACGAGCTCGCGCGCGCGGGCCGCTGGTCTCCCCCGGGGGCATCACGGCTGGGACCCCGCGCGCGACCGGATGCACGGTATCTTCCTGGCGGCGGGACCGGCGATTCGCGAGGGCGTGCTGGTCCCATCCGTCGAGTCCATCCACGTCTACCCCCTGGTGGCCCACCTCCTGGGCCTCGAGCCGAACCCCGAGGCCGACGGGCGCCTGTCGGAGCTGGAGGCGATCCTGCGATGAGGCGCCGCCCTGGTCGAGCTTCGCCTCGTCCGGTAGGCTAGCGGGGATGCGTGCTTCGTGGTCGGCTGCCGCGTGCGTCGCTTCCGTGACGCGTCGGGCCCCGTCCACCGACGGAGGGTGAGCCATGCCTGACAGCCCACGAGGGCTCGACCTGCGGGAAGGGGATGTCCTCCTCATGGTGGGAACCACCAAGGGAGCCTTCCTCTTCCGGTCGGACGGGCGACGAGAGGACTGGGAGATGGTCGGTCCCCACTTTCCGGGCGAGGAGGTCTACGCGCTCGCGTTCGACCAGCGGGCGGGGCGCCGCGCCCTGTGGGCCGCTCCGGGGAGCGCCTTCTTCGGCACGTCACTGCGGAAGTCGGAGGACGGCGGGACGACCTGGTCGGGCGTGGATGAGCGCCCCGTGCGCTTTCCCGAGGAATCCGGCCTGTCGCTGAAACGGATCTGGCAGATCCTCCCCGGCCGCGTCGAGGAGCCGGACCGCCTCTTCCTGGGCGTCGAGCCCTCGTGCCTGTTCGAGAGCTCCGACGAGGGCGAGACGTGGACGCCGGTCCCCGGCTTCCTGAACCACGAGCACAGGGAGCACTGGACCCCCGGGGCCGGCGGCATGTGTCTGCACACGATCCTGGTCGACCCTACGGAGCCGGAACGGATGCTGGTCGCCATCTCCACGGGCGGCGTATACCGGTCGGACGACGGCGGCCGCCAGTGGACGGCCAGGAACCGCGGCATCCGGGCCGAGTTCCTGCCGGACGAGCATCCGGAGTTCGGGCAGTGCGTCCATAAGGTCGCGCACCATCCCTCCCGACCCGAGCGCCTGTTCCTGCAGAACCACTGGGGGCTGTACCGGAGCGACGACTGGGGGGACTCGTGGGAGGACGTGGCGAACGGGGTCCCCTCCGACTTCGGCTTCTGCATGGCCGTCCATCCGCGCGATCCCGAGACGGCCTACATCGTCCCGCTCGAGTCCGACGGCTTCCGCTGCACGCCGGGCGCCCGGCTCCGGGTCTACCGGACGCGGGACGCGGGAGGCTCGTGGGAGCCGCTGACGCGCGGTCTCCCGCAGGAGGAGGCGTACGAGACGGTGCTTCGGGACGCGCTCGATCTGGATTCGCTCGACCCGGCGGGTGTGTACTTCGGGACGCGGAGCGGGCGCGTGTACGCCTCGCGGGACGACGGAGACTCCTGGGGAGCGGTCCACGAGGGGCTCCCGCCCGTGGTCTGCGTGAAGGCGGTGGTGGTGGGCGACGGGTGACGGTGAGGCTGATCCTGCCCGGCCAGCTCCGCGAGCTGGCGGACGGACAGACCGCGTTGCGAGTCGACGGTCGACCGCGCACCATCCGTGAAGCCATGGCGTGGCTTCGCGCGACGCATCCGGGGGTCCACGCGCGCCTCGTCACGGAGCGGGGCGAGCTCCGTCCGCACCTGAACCTCTTCGTGGACGGGCGAGATGTCCGACGCGAGGCCGGGCTCGATACGCCGCTCGCGCCTTCGGCGGAGATCCTCGTGCTCCTCTCGGTGAGCGGGGGTTGAAGGGGTCCACGACCGGGACTTCGAAGCGAGATCACGATGGATCTCGACACGTTGGCCAAGCTCGGCGAGTTCGTCGGCGGGTTCTTCGTCGTGGTCTCCCTCGTCTACCTTGCGCATCAGGTGCGGCAGAACACCAAGTCCCTCAAGACGGAGAACTACGCCCGGGTGCTCGACCGCATGTCCACGCTGCAGTCGCGGCTGAGCTCGGATCGGGAGCTCAATCGGCTCGTGACCACCGGCGCGGAGTTGCCGGGCTCGCTGTCGGCGTCGGATCGCGTGCGGTTCGCGTGGGCGCTCTACGAGCTGTTCGGCGCCGCGGAGTTCATGTACCACCAGGCGCGTCAGGACGCTCTGCCCGAAGAGGTCTGGGCCCGGTGGGAGGCATCGCTGGCGTGGTGGCTGTCGCATCCGGGCATACGCGCCTGGTGGGATGCGAAGCCCGCCCCGCTGGCCTCCGATTTCCAGGCCTTCGTGGCCGAGCTACTTCGTCGCGATCCGGTGGAGCCGGCCGCGATTCGGCGCTGGCAGCTCTTCGTAGCCGGTGAGGGCCTCCCGAACGAGAGCCCCGCCGTGACTGTCGCTCCGGGCCGCGCCCCCGCGCCGGCCTCCCCGAGCGACCGGAGGGAAGCATGATCTGTCGAGAGGCGAGCATCGACCGACGGGAGGCGCTGAAGCGCTTGGGAGCGCTGGCCGCCGTCCCGCTCGTCGGGGGCCCGGCCTGCCAACCCGACCGCGCGCCCGCGTCCGACCGGCGAGCCGGATCGAATCCGCTCGGCCCCCTGGGCCTCCAGCTCTACACGTTGCGGAGCGAGATGGAGAAGGACGTCGCCGCCACCCTGGATCGGGTGGCCGAGATCGGCTACCGGGAAGTGGAGTTCGCCGGCTACTTCGGCCACGCGCCCGCGGAGATTCGCGGCTTCCTGGAGGCGGCGGGCCTCCGGGCCCCGGCGGCTCACGTCGGACCCGAGCTGGTCGAGGAGGCGTGGCCCGAGACGCTGGAGGCGGCCCTCGAGGCGGGCCACGAGTACGTGGTGGTGCCGTCGGTCCCCGCATCGATGCGCGGCTCCCTGGACGCGTGGCGACGGACGGCCGAGCGCTTCACGCGGGCGGCCGAAGAGGCCCGCGCGGCGGGCCTCCGGTTCGCCTACCACAACCACGACTTCGAATTCCGCGAGCTGGAAGGGCGGATACCGATGGACGTCTTCCTGGAGACGGCCGATCCGGACCTGGTCGAGATGGAGCTGGACCTGTTCTGGATCGTGCACGGGGGAGGCGACCCGCTCGCGTTCATCGAGCGTTGGGCGGGTCGGATCCCCCTCGTGCACGTGAAGGACCGGACGCCGGACGGGCGGATGGTCGACGTGGGGGCGGGCGCCATCGACTGGGCCGCGATCTTCCGGCGCCGCGAGCGGGCCGGGATCCGCCATTACTTCGTGGAGCACGACGACCCGGACGGACCCTTCCGGTCCGTGACGGCGAGCTACCGCTACCTGCGCGACCTCGAGGTGTGAAAGGCATGTCGGAAGGCGGAAAGACGCGTCGCGAGTTCCTCGCGGACGGATCGAAGCTGGCCCTGGGCGTCTCGATCGTTCCCCGACACGTTCTCGGGGGAGTCGGCTACCAGGCGCCCAGCGACACCCTGAACGTGGCGATCGTGGGCGCCGGGGGCATGGGCGGCGAGAACGCCCAGGAGCTGGGCACCGAGAACATCATCGCCATCTGCGACCTGGACTTCGATTACGTGGCTCGGCGGGTCGAGGCGCGCACGACCGACGACGAGGGCGAGCCGCGGGAGAAGGGGGTCCGCTGGAAGGAGCAGTTCGCCCGGGCGCCGCGCTACGCCGACTTCCGGCGCATGTTCGAGACCCGGCGGGACATCGACGCCGTGGTGGTCTCGACCCCGGACCACCTCCACGCCGTCATCGCCGCGGCCGCCATGAGGGAAGGCAAGCACGTGTACGTGCAGAAGCCCCTGACCTGGTCGGTGCACGAGGCGCGGGCCCTGGAGCGCCTGGCGAGGGAGACAGGGGTCGTGACGCAGATGGGCAACCAGGGCCACTCCAGCGACGACGCGCGTCGCATCAACGAGTGGGTCGAGGCGGGCGTCATCGGCCCCGTGCGCGAGGTGCACGTCTGGACGAACCGACCCATATGGCCCCAGGGGCTCCCGGCCCCGGTGCGGCCCGCGGAGATGCCCCGCGAGGACAACTGGTGGCCCGGCGCGGTCGGCCGACGGATCGCCGACGCGCTGGATCGCGGCTACGTGAGGCCCTCGGACCTGGAGTGGGACCTCTTTCGCGGGCCGATCCTCGAGGACGTGGCCTATCATCCCATCTACCACCCCTTCCACTGGAGGGGCTGGACGGCCTTCGGCGTCGGCGCCCTGGGCGACATGGGGGCCCATCTGCTGGACCACCCCTACTGGGCCCTCGACCTCGGCTACCCCTCGACCGTGGAAGCGACCTCCACGCCGTGGGGCGGACCGGCCGAGGCTCCGGTCTGCTATCCGCTGGCCATGACCGTCCATTACCGGTTCCCGGCCCGGGGCGAGCGTCCGCCCGTCGAGCTGCACTGGTACGACGGGGGCCTGATGCCGCGCCGGCCCGAAGCGCTTCCCGACGAGGTGCGGCTGGAGCGCGAGGGCGGCGCCATCCTCGTGGGCGACCGTGGGATCCTCATGCACGAGACCTACGGACGAAACCCCACGGTCTACCCCGAGACGCTGCGCGAGGAGGCCGAGGCGGTGCCCCGGAGCTATCCGCGCATCGAGGAGAGCCACGAGATGAACTGGGCCCTGGCGTGCAAGGGCGAGGGAGAGGCATCCTGCCCCTTCGAGTACGCCGCGCCGCTCACGGAGGTCATGCTGCTGGGGATCGTGGCCCTCCGGGCGGGCCAGGGTCGGACGATCCACTACGACGGAGAGGACATGCGCATCACGAACGTGGAAGAGGCCAACGCCTATCTGACGCGGGAGTACCGAGCCGGATGGTCCCTGTGAGGCGGCTCGAGGGAGGCGCGACCCTCGCGCTGGCCGCCGCCGTGCTCTGGCTCTTCCCTGTCGGCTGCGGAGGACAGGAGGCGCGGAACGGAGGGCGGGGATCTCCGAACGAAGGCCCGGGGGATCGGGACGAGAGCCCGGAGGATCGCGGGGATGTCCAGGAGGCCCCCAACACCCTGAGCGACGCCGAGCGGGAGGCGCGCTGGAGGCTGCTGTTCGACGGCGAGACCACGGCGGGCTGGCGGGGCTATCGGCAGGAGAGCATGCCCGAAGGCTGGATCGTGGAAGACGGAACCCTTCACCGGGCCTCGCCGGCGGGCGACATCATCACCGAAGACCGGTTCGAGGATTTCGAGCTCTCCCTCGAATGGAAGGTCGGGCCCGCCGGCAACAGCGGCGTCTTCTATCTGGCCACCGAGGAGCCGGACGACATCTACGAGGCCGCTCCCGAGATGCAGGTCCTGGACGACGATGGCCATCCCGACGGCGAGTCCCCCCTGACCTCGGCGGGCGCCCTCTACGGCCTCTACCCCGCGCCCGAGGGCGTCGTGCGACCCGCCGGCGAGTGGAATCACGCCCGCATCGTCGTGGAGGACGGCCGGGTGGAGCACTGGCTCAACGGAACGAAGGTGGTGGAGTACGAGCTGGGCTCCGACGACTGGATGCAGCGGGTGGCGAACAGCAAGTTCGCCGAGTGGCCCGGCTACGGCCGGGCTCGCCGGGGGCACATCGGGCTGCAGGACCACGGAGACCCGGTCTGGTTCCGGAACATCAAGATCCGGGAGCTGGGCTAGCCGATGGCCCGGCAGGCCCGGGACGACCACGACGTCATCATCGTGGGCTCCGGGGCGGCGGGGGGCATCTGCGCGTACGTCCTCGCGACCGCCGGCGTACGCGTCCTGATGCTCGAGGCGGGGCGGCACTACGACCCCGTGCGCGAGACGCCGATGTTCGACCTCCCCCGCGAGGCCCCCCTCCGCGGGGCCTCGACGCCCGACAAGCCGTTCGGCTTCTACGACGCCACGGTGGACGGCGGATGGCGGGTCCCGGGCGAGCCGTACACCAGCGCCGAGGGAACCGACTTCACCTGGTGGCGCGCCCGGATGCTCGGCGGCCGCACGAACCACTGGGGCCGGATCTCGCTGCGCATGGGGCCGTACGACTTCGAGCCCCGATCCCGGGACGGCCTCGGCTTCGACTGGCCCCTCTCCTACGAGGACCTGGTCCCCTACTACGACAAGACGGAGGCCTTCATCGGCGTGTTCGGCTCCAACGAGGGGCTCGAGAACACGCCCGACTCCTCGCCGGGGATCCTGCTGCCACCCCCGGCTCCCCGGGCCTACGAGCTGCTGGTCCAGAGGACCTGCCGACAGCTGGGCGTCCCGTGCGTCCCCTCGCACATGGCCGTCCTCTCGCGGCGGCAGGACCACGAGCGGCTGCCGGAGCTCCTGCACCCCGACAACGCGTTGGCCCGGCGGGTCACGCGGGACTCGATGCGGTCCCGCGCCGCCTGCTTCTGGGCCACCCCCTGCGGCCGGGGATGCTCGATCAAGGCCAACTTCCAGTCGCCCACCGTGTGCCTGCCGCCGGCCCTGGCCACCGGCAACCTGGAGGTCCGGACCGACGCCATGGTCCGGGAGGTGACGATCGACGATCGCGGGCGGGCCACCGGCGTCCACTACATCGACAAGCGGACCCGGCTGGACGAGCATGCCGCGGCCCCCGTCGTGATCCTGGCCGCCAGCGCCTGCGAGTCGGCCCGCATCCTGTTGAACTCCCGGAGTGGCCTGTTCCCCGACGGGCTGGCCAACGGAAGCGGGGCGGTGGGCAAGTATCTCATGGACACCGTGGGGGCCGGCGTCTACGCGCAGATCCCCGCCCTGGAGAGGGTGCCGCCCCACAACCAGGACGGCGCCTCCGTCGAGCACCTGTACATGCCGTGGTGGCTCTACGAGGAGCAGCAGGCCGGCGAGCTCGACTTCGCCCGGGGCTACCACATCGAGTTCGGGGGCGGGCGACGGATGCCCGGGATGGGCGCCTTCCAGGGACTGGAGGATCTCACGGGCGGCTCCTACGGCCTCCAGTTCAAAGAGGACGCCCGGCGCTATTACGGCTCGTTCCTGTGGTTCGACGGCCGAGGGGAGATGATCCCCAACGAGGACTGCTACTGCGAGATCGATCCCGAGACCGTGGACCAGTGGGGCATCCCCGTCCTCCGCTTCCACTGGAAGTGGTCGGAGCACGAGCTGAACCAGGCCCGTCACATGCAGCACACCTTCCGGGATCTCGTCGAAGCGATGGGCGGACGGGTGCTGAGCACGGTCCACGACGACGGCGCGCGAGCGATCGCCGCCCCGGGTCAGATCATCCACGAGGTGGGCGGCGTCCGCATGGGCGACGACCCCTCGACGTCGGTCCTCAACGAGTTCTGCCAGGCGTGGGAGGTGGACAACCTGTTCGTGACCGACGGCGGCGCGTTCGTCTCCAACGCCGACAAGAACCCGACCCTGTCCATCATGGCCCTGGCCTGGCGGGCATGCGAGTACCTGCTGCGGGAGCTCGAGCGGGGGGACATCGCGTGAGCGGCATGGATCGGCGCCAAGCCCTCAAGGTCCTGGCCATTCTCGCCGCCGCGCCGGGGTTGGCCGCGTGCCGTCCTGAAGGCGGGGCGGGCGACGAAGAGGCCCCGCCGACGCCGGTGCCGTCCGGCGAGAACCCCCTGGCCGCGGGGACGCCCACGGACCCCGACCTGCTCTCGCCCGAGATCCCGTGGGATCCGGTGCTCACGGAGGACGAGCTGGAGACGGTCGCCGCCCTGTGCGACGTGATCATCCCCGCGGACGATCGCTCGCCCTCGGCCAGCGCGGTCGGCGCCCACCACTTCGTGAACGAGTGGGTCAGCGCGCCCTACGAGGGTAACGAGCGAGACCTCGTGCTCGTCCGGGGCGGACTGGTCTGGATCGACCGGGAGGCCGAGCGCCGCTTCGGCGAGGGGAGCCGGTTCCGCGACCTGGCCCCCGAGCAGAAGACGGCGATCTGCGACGACATCCACTATCTGCCCGAGGCGCCCCGCGAGCTCCGCGGGGCGGCCCGCTTCTTCGACAAGGTGCGGGACCTGACGGCCACCGCCTTCTATACGAGCGACGAGGGCATGGCGGACGTCGGCTACGTGGGAAACGTGGCGCTGGCGCAGTGGGGTCCCCCGCCGCCGGAGGTCCTCCGGCATCTGGGGCTCGAGTGATGCGCCTCGCCGCGGCCCGCGGTCGGCCCGGGTTCGTTCGCCTCGAGCCCGGCCGAGCGACCCGCGACACGGATTCGGAACGAGGGCCCTGACATGAGCGGAGGAGCGGAGGAGCGGAGGCAGACGGGTCGGCACGGCGAGGTGGACCGCCGGCGACTCTTCGTGGGCGCCTGCGTGGCGCTGATCGCCACCTCCGTGGCCTTCGCCACGGTGGGCGCCATCATGCTGGCCCTGAAGCGCGACTTCGTGCTCACCAACGAGCAGGTGGGCTGGATCGGAGGGGCGGCCCTGTGGGGCTTCGCCGTCTCCCAGCTCGTCTTCGCTCCCCTGTGCGACACGCTGGGGATGCGGTTCCTCGTGCGGCTCGCCTGGATCGGCCACCTGGCCGGCGTCTCGGTCATGGTGCTGGCCGGCGGCTTCTGGCCGCTGTTCACGGGCGCCCTGATCATCGCCATGGGGAACGGGCTGGTCGAGGCCGCCTGCAACCCACTGGTGGCGACGCTCTATCCCGAGCAGAAGACGGTCAAGCTGAATCAGTTCCACGTCTGGTTCCCGGGAGGCGTCGTGCTGGGAGGGCTGGCCGCCTTCGGCCTCGACGCGGTCGGGCTTCCCGACTGGCGGCTCAAGCTGGCCCTGATCCTCGTCCCCACGCTTATCTACGGCGGCCTCCTGCTTCGCCAGCCGTTCCCCGAGACCGAGGGCGTGCAAGCCGGGGTGAGCGTACGCGAGATGTTCCGGGCGACCTTCACCACGCCCCTCATGTGGGTGATGCTGATCGCCATGGCCATGACGGCCTCGGTCGAGCTTGGCCCCAACCGCTGGGTGCCGGCTGTGCTGGAGGCCGGAGGGATGGCGGGAATCCTGGTGCTCGTGTGGATCAACGGCCTCATGGCGGTCATGCGGTACCGGGCGGGGCCGGTGGTCGAGCAGCTCTCGCCCACCGGCCTCCTGCTCGCCTCCTCGGTCATCGCGGGCCTCGGCCTCCTGGGCCTGAGCCTGTGGAGGACGGGATGGGCGACCTTCGCCGCCGCCACGGTCTTCGCGGTGGGGGTGTGCTACTTCTGGCCCACCATGCTCGGCGTGGTGTCCGAGCGGATCCCGCGGAGCGGGGCGCTGGGTCTCGGCCTCATGGGGGCGGTGGGCATGGCGGTGGTCGGCCTGGTCACCTCCCCGGCCATGGGCCGCATCGCCGACGAGTACGCCAACCGCCGGATCCCGGCGGCCGAGACGGTGGAGCTCCTCGGCACCGCGGCGTCCTCGCTGGCCGGGAGCGCGGACCCGGACGAGCGGGCGGCGGCGGAGGCGGCCCGCCTCGTCGTCCAGCGCTACGAGGCGGAGGGAACGCTCCCGGCCCCCGAGACGGCCAACGCGCTCCGGGCGCTCGGCTCCTCGGGGGCCGACCCGGAGCTCGTCGCGGAGGCCCAGGCCATTCTGGGACCCGCCGACAACTACGGCGGCCGGATCTCGTTCCGCTACGTCGTCCCGTTGTGCGGCGTCCTCGCCCTCATCTTCGGGACCATGTACCTGCGCGACCGGCGAGCCGGGGGATACGCGGCCAGGCGCATCCGATCCGTCGAGGCCGAGGCGTGACGATCCGCTACGGAATGGTCGGGGGCGGGCCGGGCGCCTTCATCGGGGCCGTGCACCGCATGGCCGCCCGTCTGGACGGGTGCCTCGAGCTGGCGGCCGGCGCCTTCTCCTCGGACCCGGAGCGCTCGAGGGAGATGGGCGCCGAGCTGGGCCTGGATCCCGGGCGCGTCTACGGGTCCTTCCGCGAGATGGCCGAGGCCGAGGCGTCGCTCCCCGAGGACGCGCGCATCCAGGTCGTCTCGATCGTGACGCCCAACCACCTGCACTTCTCCGTCGCGGAGGCCTTTCTCGAGGCGGGGATGCACGTGGTGTGCGACAAGCCCCTCGCCAACACCCTGGAGGAGGCCGAACGACTCTGCCGCCTCGCGACGGAGCGCGACCGGGTCTTCTGCGTGACCCACAACTACGCGGGCTACCCGATGGTCAAGGAGGCGCGGGAGCGCGTACGATCCGGGAAGCTGGGTGCCGTGCGCAAGGTGGTGGTCGAGTACTCCCAGGGCTGGCTGTCGAACCTGCTCGAGTCGGAGGGACAGAAGCAGGCCGAGTGGCGGGCCGACCCGGAGCGCGCGGGCGCCTCGCTGGTCCTGGGCGACATCGGCTCGCACGCCCACCACCTGGCGGGCTACGTGACCGGGCTGGAGATCCGGGAGCTGTCCGCCGACCTGGGCACCGTCGTCCCGGGCCGCGAGCTCGACGACGACGCGGTGGTCCTCCTCCGCTACGCGGAGGGGGTCCGGGGCCTGCTCTTCGCCTCCCAGGTCGCGCAGGGGGAGCGCAACCACCTCCGTCTTCGGGTCTACGGCGCCGAGGGCGGCCTGGACTGGGGTCAGGAGCGGCCGGACCGGCTCCGGCTCACCCGGCCCGACGGCTCGGAACGGATCCTCCATGACGGGAGCCCCGAGCTCTCCGACCGGGCGGCGGCCCACACGCGTCTCCCGGCCGGCCATCCCGAGGGCTTCATCGCGGCGTTCGCCAACCTCTACCGCAACGTCGCGCGCACGGTGGACGTCCGGGCCGGCCGGGCCGAGGCCGGGCCGTTCGACGACGACTTCCCCACCGTGCAGGACGGCGCGCGGGGCGTGCACTTCATCCTGAAGGCGGTGGAGAGCGCGGAGCGCGGGACGTGGGTGGACGCGAAGTACTCGCCGCCGGAGGCCGGGCCGTGAGCCGACCCGTCACCCTGTTCACCGGGCAGTGGGCCGACCTCCCTCTCGCCGACCTGGCCCGGAAGGCCGCCGCCTGGGGGTACGACGGCCTGGAGCTGGCCTGCTGGGGCGACCACTTCGACGTCCACCGGGGGGCGAGCGACCCCGCCTATTGCGAGGAGAGACGGGCCCTCCTGGCCGAGGAGGGTCTCGGCGTGTGGGCGATCAGCAACCACCTCGTGGGCCAGGCCGTCTGCGACCGGATCGACGAGCGTCACCGGGCCATCCTGCCCGAGCGGGTCTGGGGCGACGGCGATCCCGAGGGGGTGCGCGGGCGGGCGGCCGAGCAGATGATGGAGACGGCCCGGGCCGCCGCCCAGCTGGGCGTCACGGTCGTGAACGGCTTCACCGGCAGCTCGATCTGGCCGCTCCTCTACTCCTTCCCCCCGGTCCCGCCGGAGACGATCGAAGCCGGCTTCCGCGACTTCGCGGACCGGTGGAGCCCGATCCTGGACGCCTTCGACGAGGTCGGCGTCCGCTTCGCCCTCGAGGTTCACCCGACCGAGATCGCCTTCGACGCCGTGACCGCCGAGCGGGCGGTCGAGGCGGTGGGCGGACGCGAGACGTTCGGCTTCAACTACGACCCCAGCCACCTGGCGTACCAGGGCGTCGACTGCGCGGCGTTCATCCTCCGTTTCGCCGACCGCATCCACCACGTGCACATGAAGGACGTGTGGTGGACCGATGCGCCCGGGCCCTCCGGCGTGTTCGGTGGCCACCTGGCGTTCGGCCACCCGGACCGCCACTGGGACTTCCGCTCTCTCGGCCGCGGCCGCGTGCCGTTCGAGGAGGTGATCCGGGCCTTGAACCGCGTGGGCTATCAGGGACCGCTGTCGGTGGAGTGGGAGGACGCGGGCATGGACCGGGAGCACGGAGCCGCCGAGGCTTGCGGCTTCGTGAAGCGCCTGCACTTTCCGCCCAGCGAGGCGGCGTTCGACGAGGCGTTCGGGTGAAGGGTAGCGAGCCGGCGGACCTCCTCCCTACGGTCTCCACTCGCCCCGGGCAACCCGGGGCACGAACGTCTCGAGTCCGTCAGGCGGGAAGTCGAGCGTGCGTCCCTCCTCGGCGCTCCGGTAGGCGGCCATCAGCAGCTTCACCACCTCGAGCCCGTCCTCGAAGTCGAGGAGCGGCGTCTCGAGGCCCAGGAACGCCCGGACGAAGTGGCGGTCCTCCGCGGTATATCCGTAGGCGTGGGCCTCGTCGGCCACCACGGGCATGAGACCCGTCTCGGCGTTCTGCTTCTCGACCAGGTCCTCGCCGGCCTCGCCGTGCACCCGCCGGCTGAAGAAGAGGTCGAGCCCGGTCTCGAGGCTGTCCCAGCGCATGGAGTACTCGGGGCCCAGGAGCTCGGCGGACAGCCGAAGCCCCGCGCCCACGTAGCTCCACGACGTCGTGGCCTCGCCCAGGAGACGCGTCCCGTCGTCGTCTTCGAACTCGGCGGTGAGGCTCGCGAAGTCCTCGGTCGGCCGCTCCCGGTAATCCACCTCGGATCCCATCGCCTCGGCCAGGCGGCGCGCGTAGTCGGGTCGCGTCCACTTCAGGCTCGCGATGCGGCCCGTGACGCGCACGGGGCGCACGGAGTCTCGTGGGGCTCCCGGCTCGGTCAGCAGCTCGCGGACCACGAGAGCGGAGTGGCACATCATGTCGTTCAGCACCCCGCCCCCCTGGAGACCGCCCTGCCAGAACCACGGCTCGTGAGGCCCGGCGTGCTCCTCGGCGGCGCGCGCCAGATACGGGCGCCCCGTCAGCGCGGCGCCGCGCGCCCAGAGGAGGGCCTTGCCCCGGGCGAGGGCGGGGGCGAAGACCTGGTTCTCGAGGTAGCCCGTGCGGAGGCCGGCCCCGCGCGCCAGCTCGAGCATCCGACCGGCCTCGGCCACGTTCCGCGCTAGCGGCTTCTCGCAGGCGACCCCCCGGAGCTCTCCCCGACCGCTGGTCACCGCATCGGCGATCTCCTCCATGCACTCGATCCGGGCGAAGTTCGGCGAGCACAGCCACAGCGCGTCGATCCTCGGATCCTCGACCATGTCTCCGATGGAGCCGTACGGCTCGGCCTCGCCCACATCCAGCTCTCGCGCGAGCGTGGCGGCCTCCTCCGCGTGGGCGCGCGTGGGGCTCCACACGCCCCGCACGTCGGCGTCCCGGACCCCGAGGAACGCCCGGAGATGGAAGCGAGCGACGAAGCCGCTGCCGACGAACCCGATCCCGAGCCGCCGATCGGTCACGCGGCGACGCTCCGAGCCCGCGTGACGGCTCCCGCGGGCCCGGCGGGCCCGGAGCTCACGCTCGCCCGCCCCCCGATCCTCACGCGCCCCCACCTTCGGGCAGCGGCGCGTCGCAGACCGCGAACGCCTCGCGGAGCGAGGCCAGGGGCTCCCGGGTGGGGACGAACTCGTGGGCCACGAAGCCGTCGAACCCGGTCCCGGCGATCGCGCGGCAGATGCCGCGGTACTCGAGCTCCTGCGTCTCGTCCAGCTCGCCGCGGCCGGGGACGCCCCCGGTGTGAAAGTGCGCGATCCACTCCATGTTGTCGCGGATCGTGCGGATCACGTCGCCCTCCATGATCTGCATATGGTAGATGTCGTAGAGAAGCTTCACGCGGGGCGAGCCCACCGCCTCCACCACCGCGACGCCGAACGCCGTGCGGTCCCCCTGATAGTCGGGGTGATCCACCTTGCTGTTCAGGAGCTCGAGGCAGAGCGTCACCCCCTCCTCCTCGGCGAGGGGCGCGATCTCCCGAAGGCCGGCGACGCAGGCGTCGATCCCCTCGGAGTCCGACAGCCCGGCCCGGTTGCCGAACATGCCGATCACGTTCGGCACCCCTTCGGCGGCCGCGCGCGGGATGGTCGCCTCGAGCTCGCGAAGCAGCGTGGGATGGTTCTCCCGCCGGTTGAAGCCGAACGAGATGAAGTCCTCACGGCTCGTCGGATAGCCCATGGAGCAGACCAGCCCCCGGTCGACCACGACGGGCCACTCCTCGGGCTGCAGGAGGTCGATCCCGACCAGGCCGATCGCCGCGGCCTCCCGGGCGAACTCGCCGAGCGGGATCTCGCGGTACGGCCAGCGGGAGGCCGCCTGTCGGAGCCGGGCCGGGGTCCCCGACGGGCGGGGCGGGCCCCCGGCCGGGTGAGACCGCGATCCGAGCACGGGGCCCGGACCCGCCGCCTCGCCCGCCTCCCGTCGCCGCCACGCGAGCGCGGTCAGACCGCCAGCCGCTGCCGCCAGCATCTCCCGCCGGCTCACCGTTCCGACCTCGGGCGAGCCGGCCTCCGGCGTCGCTCCGCCGCCTGGCACGTCCCCCTTCACGAGCCGGGCGCCGACCGCCCGGGCGCACGGAGCCGCGACGGGCGGCCCATCGGCTACAGCTCGCCCCCGTCCAGACGCTCGACCGCGTACGCCGCCGCCCGGGCCGTCAGCGCCATGTAGGTGAGGGAGGGGTTCTGGCAGGCGGAGGAGGTCATGCAGGCGCCGTCGGTGACGAACAGGTTCGGCACGTCGTGGCATTGGTTGTGCCCGTTCAGGACCGAGGTGGCCGGGTCGCGGCCCATGCGCGCCGTTCCCATCTCGTGGATCGAGAGGCCCGGCGGGTTGTCCTCCACGAACGGCTCGATCTCCTCCGCCCCGGCCGCCTCCAGCATCTCCGCCGCCGTCAGCGACATGTCCTGCAGCATGTCGAGCTCGTTGTCGCCCCACTCGCAGTGAATCCGGAGCGCCGGGATCCCCCAGGCATCCACCTCGACGGGGTCGAGCTCGACGTAGTTGGTCGGGCGGGGCAGGCACTCGCCGAACCCGTAGAAGGTGAAGCGCCAGGGGCCGGGCCGGCGGAGCCCGTGCTTGAACTCGGCGCCGAAGCCGGCCGTGGACGGGCCGCGCGACCAGTTCGGCCGGAAGCCGCCCCCCTGGAAGCCGTAGCCGCGGACGAAGTCGGGGTGCTCGGACCCGAGGTTGCGGAAGCGGGGGACGTAGATGCCGTTCGGGCGGCGCCCGTACACGTCGCGGTCCTCGTTCCCCGGGATCGTGCCCCGGGCCCCGCCGCCCATCGTGTGGTCCATGAGGTTGCGGCCCAGCTCGCCGCTCGAGTTCGCCAGGCCCGTCGGGAAGCGGGCGGTCCGCGAGTTCAGGAGGAGGCGCGCGGACTCGAGGGCCGAGGCGCAGAGGAAGACCACGCGCCCCCGGAACTCGAGCGCCTCGCGCGTCTCGGCGTCGATCACCCGCACGCCCGTGACCCGGTCCCGGCCCTCGTCGTAGAGGACGCGCTCCACCACGCTGAAGGGACGGATCGTGCAGCGGCCGGTGGCCCGCGCGTCGGGCAGGGTCACGTGGACGGCGTTGAAGTAGGAACGGGTGATGCAGCCCCGCGAGCACGGACCACAATAGTGGCAGGCCGCGCGCCCCCGGTGGGGACGGGTGAGGACCGCCGTGCGCCCGATCGTGAGCGTTCGCGCGTCGCCCCAGCCTCGGGCCACCGCCTCCTTCACGACCTCTTCGGCGCAGTTCAGGGCCATCGGGGGCAGGAACTTCCCGTCCGGAAGCTGCGGGAGGCCGAGCGCCTGTCCGCTCACGCCGATGTACTCCTCGACGTAGTCGTACCAGGGCTCCAGGTCGGCGTACCGGAGCGGCCAGTCCACGCCGATCCCCTCGCGCAGGTTCGCCTCGAGGTCGAGGTCGCCCAGGCGGTAGGTCTGACGCCCCCACATGATCGAGCGGCCGCCCAGGTGGCGGCCACGGATCCAGTAGAACGGCTTCTCCTCGGGAAAGGTGTACGGATTGTCGACGTCGTCCACGAAGAACTGGCTGATCTGCTCGTGGAACGGGGCGGACCGGCTCTGGATGAGCTGTCGCTCGCGCTCCGCCTTCCGGTCTCCGAGACCGCGGAACCGGAACTCGTAGACGGGCTCGTGCTCCACGTAGTCCTTCTCGGGCGTGATCGGGCGCCCGGCCTCGAGGACCAGGGTCTCGAGCCCCCGCTCGGCGAGCTCCTTGGCCGCCCAGCCGCCGGTCATGCCCGAGCCGACCACGATGGCATCCCATTCGGCATCCTGGAGCGCCCGATCGCGGACCCGCCGGACCCGGGAGGCGAGCCGGCGCGACAGCGTCCCCCCGTCCCCTCCGCCGTTCGCTCCCCGTGCCGCCATCATCGCCCCTCGGGATCCGGACGCAGCCCGGTCGCGACGCAGGGGTCGAAGCCCCCGGGGATCACCACGTATTCGAGCTCCTGGTTCACGCCCACCTCCGAAGTGTAGTAGCCGTACACGGTGAGCCACTTCATCTGCGCGAAGAAGTGATCGTCGGGATCGGCCTCCTCGAGCTCGGCGGCGGCGGCCTCACGGAGCGCTGCGACGTCGCGACCGGCCGCGGCGGCCTCGGCGAGCGCCGGCTCCTCGGGCGCGGCTTCCGCCGCCTCCGCGGCTTCCGCGGCTTCGCCGAGGGGCTCCTCCTGGCGCGCCGCCTCCTCGCGCGCGGCGGCGGCCTCACGGAGGGCCGTGACCTCGGCGTCCAGACCGCGCAGG
>CAYMQZ010000036.1:0-18900 GCA_964392705.1 uncultured Gemmatimonadota bacterium | reverse complement strand
CGCCGCACACGAAGTTTTCGGCCGAGGTGTACGTGTTGACGAAGGAGGAGGGGGGCCGACACACGCCGTTCTTCGACGGGTACCGGCCGCAGTTCTACTTCCGGACGACGGACGTGACGGGGACGGCGCACCTGCCCGAGGGGGTGGAGATGGTGATGCCGGGCGACAACGTGAACATGAACGTGGAGCTGATCGCCCCGATCGCCATGGACGAGAACCTCCGGTTCGCGATCCGCGAGGGCGGCCGCACCGTCGGCGCCGGCGTCGTCACCAGCATCACGGACTGACGATGGCCGCCCTTCGCTTCGCTCGCTGGCCTCGCTGGACGCTCGCACCACGAAGGGCGGCCACCGTTACTGCGCGGCCGCACCCCATGACTCGGATAGGCTCCTAGATGGCTGAGAAGATTCGCATTCGGCTGAAGGCGTTCGACCCGGCGGTCATCGACCAGACGGCGGCCGACATCGTGAGGACGGCGCAGAAGACGGGGGCCACGGTGAGCGGACCGATCCCGCTGCCGACGCGCCGTCAGCTCTTCACCGTCCTGCGCAGCCCGCACAAGGACAAGAAGTCGCGGGAGCAGTTCGAGTTGAAGACGCACAAGCGGCTGATCGACATACACGATTCGCGACCGCAGACGATCGACGCGCTGACGAAGCTGGATCTGGCGGCGGGGGTCGAAGTGGAAATCAAGGTGCAGAGTTAGAGCGATGCCCGGTTTGATCGGGAAGAAACTCGGGATGACCCAGATCTTCACGGAGGAGGGCGAGGCCGTCCCCGTGACGGTGCTGGAGGCGGGACCCTGTCCGGTGGTCCAGGTGAAGACCCTGGAGCGGGACGGCTACGCCGCCATCCAGCTGGGGTTCGGTCGGGTCAAGGAGCGCAAGGTGAAGCGTCCGGAGGCCGGCCACGCGGCTCGCGCCGGGTTGGATCATGCGCCGAGGGTCCTGGCCGAGTTCGAGCCGGAAGACGGCCGCGAGTACGAGGCGGGCGAGGAGCTCACCGTGGAGATCTTCGAGCCGGGCGCCCGCGTGAAGGTGACCGGCAAGACGAAGGGACGCGGCTTCGCCGGCGTCATGAAGAGACACGGGTTCAGCGGAGGCCGCGCCTCCCACGGGAAGAACTCGATCCTCCGGGCCCCGGGTTCGATCGGCCCGGGCACGGATCCCTCCCGGGTCATCAAGGGTCGCAAGATGCCGGGGCAGTACGGGAACGCGCGGCACACGGCGCTGAACCTGATCGTGGAGCGGGTCGTTCCGGACCGTAACCTCCTGCTGGTGCGAGGGTCGGTACCCGGAGCGAGGAACAACATCGTCTACATCCGGGCGATCTGAGCATGGAAGTCGCGACCTACACCGCGGAGGGCGTCGAGGCGGAGACGGTCCGCCTCCCCGAGTCGATCTTCGACGGGGAGGTGAACGAGGCTGTCCTCCATCAGGTCGTCACGGCGATCCGGGCGCACGGGCGTCAGGGCACGGCGTCGACGAAGACACGGACGACGATCACCGGTGGCGGCCGCAAGCCCTGGCGCCAGAAGGGGACCGGCCGGGCCCGACACGGCTCGATCCGTTCCCCGCTCTGGAAGGGGGGAGCGGTGACCTTCGGGCCGCAGCCCCGGGACTACGACCCGAAGGTGCCGCGGCGCCTGCGGCGCCTCGCGGTGCGCTCGGCGCTGAACGCCCGGGCGCTGGAAGGCGACCTGGCGCTGTTCCACGCGCCCGAGATGGAGGCGCCGAGGACCAGGACGATCGCGGGCATGCTCTCGGCGATCGGCGCGGATGGCCGGAAGGTCATGCTGCTCACCGACGGGTTGAACGAGGTCCTGTACCTGTCGGCCCGGAACATACCCAACGTGAAGCTGAAGCCGTGGGGCGAGATGTCCGCCCACGACGTGCTGTGGGCAGACCTCGTGCTGATCGAGGCCGGCGCGCTGGAGGGGACCGACGCCGCCACCGCCGGCGCGGACGAGGAGCGGGAGGAGGGCTGAGGTGGCGCGGCCGCCGCACGAGGTGCTGATCCGACCGGTGATCACCGAGAAGACCTCGGCGCTCCAGTACGAGGGGACCGACGCCCCGGTGCCCGAGTCGGTCCGCGAGCGGACCGAGCCGCGGACCAAGTACACGTTCGAGGTGGCGTCGGATGCCACCAAGGTCGAGATCCGGGACGCCGTGGAGCGGCTGTTCGAGGTCGAGGTGCGGAGCGTCCGGACCATGAACGTGCCCGGGAAGAAGCGCCGGGTGGGACGGTTCCGCTTGGGCCAGCGGCCCGGCTGGAAGAAAGCGATCGTCGAGGTCGCCCCGGGAGAGATGATCGACGTGTTCGAGGGAGTGTAGGATGCCGATCCGCAAGTTCAGGCCCGTCACGCCCGCGAGCCGCTTCCGCTCCGTCTCGTCCTTCGAGGACATCACGCGGAGCGAGCCGGAGAAGGCGCTCACGGAGGGCCTCCAGGAGAGGGCGGGACGCAACGCGCACGGCCGGATCACGACGCGTAGGCGGGGCGGCGGCCACAAGCGCCGCTACCGGCGGGTGGACTTCCGGCGCGACAAGGACGGCGTGCCGGGGCGCGTGGCGCACATCGAGTACGATCCGAACCGGTCGGCCCGCATCGCGCTGATCCACTACGCCGACGGGGAGAAGCGGTACATTCTGCATCCCCGGGGGCTGCGGGTGGGGGACCGCGTCGAGTCGGGCGAGGCGGCCGAGGTGAGGGTAGGGAACTGCCTGCCGCTCCGGCGGATGCCCCTCGGCACGACGGTTCATGCCGTCGAGTTCGTCGCGGGGAAGGGTGCGCAGATGGCGCGCTCCGCCGGGGCCGCCGTGCAGGTGGTGGCGAAAGAAGGCGAGATGGTGAGCCTCAAGCTCCCCAGCACGGAGGTCCGGATCGTCCACGGCGACTGCCGCGCCACCGTCGGTCAGGTGGGCAACGTGGACCACGAGCTCGTCCGCTCGGGCAAGGCCGGCCGCTCCCGCTGGCTGGGACGTCGCCCCAAGGTACGGGGCGTGGCTATGAATCCGGTCGATCATCCGCTGGGTGGCGGCGAGGGCCGCACATCGGGCGGCCGTCCCCCGGTCTCTCCGTGGGGCAAGCCGGAGGGCAAGAAGACGCGGAAGCGGAAGAAGAAGAGCGACCGCTACATCGTTCGCGGCCGGCGCCGCGGCAAGTCGACCAAGTAGGGACACGTCATGGCACGGAGCGTCAAGAAGGGACCGTACGTCGACGAGAAGCTGCTGGAGAAGGTCCGGCAGATGAACCAGACCGGGCAGAAGAAGGTCGTCAAGACCTGGGCCCGGGCCTCGACGATCACGCCCGAGTTCGTCGGGCACACGCTGGCCGTCCACAACGGCAACAAGTTCATCCCGGTCTACGTGACCGAGAACATGGTGGGCCACAAGCTGGGCGAGTTCGCTCCGACGCGGCTCTTCCGCGGCCATGGCGGCCGGATGGCGAAGGACAAGCGTGCGGTGCTCTGACCCGTGTCGCCGGACACGCATGCGCGCGCCGCGAGCGTCGGAGGGGATGCCATGAAGGGGAAGGCCATCGCCCGGGGCGTCCGGATGTCGCCCCGCAAGATGCGGATCGTCATCGACGAGATCCGGGGGAAAGGCGTCAATGACGCCTACGCGATCCTCCAGTTCTCGAAGAAGGCGGCCTCGGAGCCGATCGACAAGGTGCTGCGCTCGGCCGTCGCCAACGCGGTGTACCAGGCCGATGAGGCCGGCGACGTCCTGGACGTCGACGAGTTGTTCGTGAAGGAAGCGTACGTGAACGAGGGACGGACCCTCCGCCGGTGGCGGGCCCGGGCGTTCGGCCGGGCGACGCAGATCCGCAAGCGGAGCAGTCACGTGACCGTGGTCGTGGACATGAAGGAGGAGTAGTGGCCCCGACGCCGACTTTCGACGAGAGGCGCTAGCGTGGGACAGAAGACGCATCCCTACGGGTTTCGGCTGGGACAGATCAAGCCCTGGAAGTCGCGGTGGTACGCGCAGGGCCAGGACTTCCCGGATCTCATCGCCGAGGACGAGAAGCTGCGGAAGTACCTGCACGCCCGGCTGGACCACGCCGCCGTCTCCACGGTCGAGATCGAGCGCAAGCCGTCGAAGATCGTGGTGTCGATCCACACCGGACGGCCGGGCGTGGTGATCGGCAAGCGCGGCTCCGAGGTGGACAAGCTGCGCGACGAGCTGGCGCTCCTGACCGATGCCGAGGTCTCGATCAACGTGGAGGAGGTCAAGCGTCCGGAGACCGACGCCCACCTGGTGGCCGACAACGTCGCCCATCAGCTGGAGCAGCGGATCAGCTTCCGGCGCGCCATGAAGCGGGCCGTGCAGTCGGCGATGCGAGCGGGCGCCCAGGGGATCAAGATCCAGTGCAGCGGCCGTCTCGGGGGCGCCGAGATCGCGCGGACCGAAGGCTACCACGAGGGCCGGGTGCCGCTCCACACGATCCGCGCCGACATCGATTACGCGACGGTGACCTCGAAGACGACGTACGGCACGATCGGCGTGAAGGTCTGGATCTTCAAGGGAGAAGTGATCGAGGACCGTCGGGGTCAGACCTACACGGCCGGCGGCCGGAGATAACGGAGAAAGCAGGAGCATGCTTCAGCCGAAGCGGATCAAGTACCGGAAGCAGCAGAAGGGCCGCCTGAAGGGGAAGGCGACGCGCGGCAACACCGTCGCCTTCGGAGACTTCGGCCTGCAGGCCCTCGAGCCGGCGTGGATCACGAACCGGCAGATCGAGGCCGCGCGCGTGGCGATGACCCGTCACATCAAGCGCGGGGGCAAGGTCTGGATCCGCATCTTCCCCGACAAGCCGATCACGCGGAAGCCGGCGGAGACGCGAATGGGGAAGGGGAAGGGGAACCCGGAAGGCTGGGTGGCCCCGGTGCGGCCCGGCCGGATCCTGTTCGAGCTGGAGGGCGTCCCGACCGAGGTGGCGGAGCGCGCGATGAAGCTGGCCTCCGCCAAGCTCCCGATCCGGACGCGCTTCGTGGAGCGAGAGGACTGATGGACGCGGTCGAGATTCGAGAGCTGACGGACGAGGAGCTGCAGGAGCAGCTCGGACAGGCGGAAGAAGAGCTGTTCCGGCTCCGCTTCCGGGCGGCCTACGAGGAGCTGGAGAACCCGGCCCTGCTGCGCACCCTGCGACGTGACATCGCCCGGATGAAGACGATCCAGCACGAGCGCCGGCTCTCGGCGACGGGAGACGAAGATGAGTGAGGCGACGGGCACGGACGCCCTCGGCTCGGGGCGGAAGGTTCGCCGGGGCCGGGTGGTCGGGGACCGTATGGACAAGACCGTGATCGTGGTCGTTGAGCGCACGGTGCCGCATCCCCTGTACGGCAAGCGCATGACGAAGCGGTCGAAGTACTACGCCCACGACGAGGAAAACGCGTACCGGGTCGGTGACCTGGTGCGGATCGAAGAGACGCGGCCGCTCTCGAAGCTGAAGCGGTGGCGGGTCATCGAGCTCCTCGAGCGGCCCGAGTAGGCGACGCGAGATGATCCAGCAGGAGACCGATGTCCGGATCGCGGACAACTCCGGGGCTCGCAGGGCCCGGTGCATCCGGGTGCTGGGAGGATCCAAGCGGCGGTACGCCGGCCTCGGCGACGTGATCGTCGTGACCGTGAAGGACGCGATCCCGGGCGGACTGGTGAAGAAGGGGGAGGTGACCAGGGCCGTGGTGGTTCGTACGGCCAAGGAGAGTCGTCGTGGAGACGGGAGCTACATCCGCTTCGACGAGAACGCGGCCGTGCTGATCAACGACGCGGGCGAGCCGAAGGCGACGCGGATCTTCGGGCCGGTGGCTCGGGAGCTCCGCGACAAGCGCTTCATGAAGATCGTGTCGCTGGCTCCGGAGGTGATTTGAGGATGACGCGACCGAAGCTCCACGTGCGCAAGGGCGATCGCGTGATGGTGATCGCCGGCAACTACAAGGGCGCCACGGGACAGGTTCTCAGGGCCATCCCATCCGAGGGAAAGGTCGTGGTGGACGGCGTGAACATGCGGAAGCGCCATCGGCGACCCTCGCCGCAGAATCCGGAGGGGGGGATCGTGACGTTCGAGGCCCCGATCGCCGCGTCCAACGTCATGCTGGTCTGTCCCCAATGCGACCGGCCGGCGCGCTACACGAGCCGTCGAGACGACGTCGGCACCGTGGAGCGGCTCTGCAAGCGCTGCGGAAATCCGATTCCGACGGCGGCGGCCTGACGGCTCCGGACGGAACCGAAGGGACGAGACGCGATAGATGGAAAAGCCCAGGCTCAGACGGCACTACGAGGACAGCGTCCGGCCCAAGCTGGTCGAGGTGTTCGGCTTCGGGAACCAGATGGAGGTGCCGCGGCTCGAGAAGGTGGTCATCAACACGGGGCTGGGGGAGGCGAAAGACGACCCCAAGCTCCTGGACTCCGCCGTCGAGACGCTGGCCAGGATCTCCGGGCAGAAGCCGATCGTGACGCGGGCGCGTCGGTCCATCTCCAACTTCAACCTCCGCGAGGGCATGCCCGTGGGGGCCAAGGTGACGCTGCGCGAGGCGCGCATGTACGAGTTCGTGGATCGCTTCATCAGCACCGCCGTGCCGAGGATCCGGGACTTCCGGGGCTTCAGCACTCGGGCGTTCGACGGACGGGGGAACTACACCGTGGGCGTGAAGGAGCAGATGATCTTCCCGGAGGTGGATTACGACGATGTGGTCAAGATCCACGGGATGAACGTCACCTTCGTCACGAGCACGGACAAGGACGACGAGGCGCTGGTCCTGCTGCGGGAGTTGGGGATGCCCTTCCGGGGCGAAACCCCCGTCGTGGTGTAGGGACCGGCAAGCGAATCGAACGAAGGAAGGAAGTAGAGGACGGATGCCCAGGAAGGCGCTGATCGAGAGGACGAAGCGGGAGCCGAAGTACAGCACCCGCGCCAACAATCGCTGCCAGAGGTGCGGGCGGGTGCGGGCCTACATCCGGAAGTTCGGGCTGTGCCGGCTCTGCTTTCGGGAGATGGCGCTCCGAGGCGAGATTCCAGGCGTGAAGAAGGCGAGTTGGTAGCCGCATGACGATGACCGATCCGATCGCCGACATGCTGACCCGGGTGCGGAACGCCAGCCGGGCCGGCCATCGTCGCGTGGACGTCCCGATCTCGAAGCTCAAGATCGAGATCGCCCGGATCCTGGCCGAAAATCACTTCGTGCACGGCTACAAGGTCCTGGATGACGGGGAGCACGGCGTGCTGCGGGTCTACCTGAAGTACACGGACGACGACCGGCCCGTCATCCGCTCGCTGGATCGTGTCTCGCGTCCGGGCCTCCGCAAGTACGTGGATGCCGACTCGATCCCGCGGGTCCGTTCGGGGCTCGGGATCGCGATCCTCTCGACGTCGCGCGGCGTGCTGACGGACCGCGAGGCCCGGACGGAGCGGATCGGCGGCGAGCTGTTGGCCACGGTCTACTAGCGGGAATCGGGAGAGACGATGTCGAGAGTCGGCAAGCATCCCATCCAGATCCCCGACGGGGTCGAGGTGAAGGTCGGCGGCTCCCACGTCAGCGTGAAGGGGCCGAAGGGCGAGCTGGAACAGGTCTTCGACGCCGACATGCGGATCCAGGTGGCGGACGGCGAGATCCGGGTCGAGCGGCCCACGGACGCGGCGCGGCACCGGGCGCTGCACGGCCTCACTCGGAGCCTCCTGGCCAACATGGTCGAAGGCGTCACGGAGGGATTCGAGCGGACGCTCGAGATCCACGGGGTGGGGTACCGCGCCGAGCGACGCGGGCAGAACCTCGTGCTGACCGTCGGGTTCAGCCATTCCGTGGAGGTGGCGGCGCCGACGGGCATCACGTTCGAGCTGGAGTCGCCGACGCTGATCCGGGTGCGCGGGATCGACAAGCAGCTCGTGGGGCAGACGGCGGCGGAGATCCGCCAGATTCGTCCCCCCGAGCCCTACAAGGGCAAGGGAATTCGATACCAGGGCGAGCACGTGCGGCGGAAGGCCGGGAAGGCCACCGCCGGCGGCCTCGCCTGATCGGGCGGGCGAGGATCATGGCGAAGAGCACATCGGGACAGCGCCGAGGACGTCGCGCCCGTCGGCACGCGGGGATCAGGAAGAAGGTTCGAGGGACCGCCGAGCGGCCGCGCCTCGTGGTCCACCGGAGCCTCAAGCACACCGAGGGACAGCTGGTGGACGACGACCGCGGCGCCACGATTCTCGGGGTCTCGACACGCGCGCCCGCGGTCCAGGAGCGACTGGACGAGGAGGCGGCGGGCAAGGTCGACGCGAGCTTCGAAGCGGGCAAGCTGCTGGCCGAGCGCGCGAAGGAGGCCGGCGTGAGCCGGGTCGTGTTCGACCGGGCGGGATACCGGTACCACGGCCGGGTCAAGGCGTTCGCCGATGGGGCCCGCAAGGGCGGCCTGGAGTTCTGAATGCTCCGGGTCGTGGCGCGTCACGCATGACATCCGCAGCGAGAGAAGGGCATGGCGAGGAATAGAAGACGGGACGAGGGCGACAGCCTTCGAGAGAACGTCATACACATCAACCGCGTCTCGAAGGTCGTGAAGGGCGGTCGCCGCTTTTCCTTCACGGCCCTCGTGGCGGTGGGGGATGGTCAGGGCACGGTGGGCACCGCGCTCGGAAAGGCCAACGAGGTGGCCGAGGCCATCCGCAAGGGCTTCGAGCACGCGCGGAAGAGCACCTTCGAGGTGCCGGTGGTGAACGGCACGATCCCGCACGAAGTGCTCGGCAAGCACGGCGCCGGTCGGGTCCTGCTCAAGCCGGCGGGTCCGGGGACGGGCGTGATCGCCGGCGGACCCGTGCGCGCGGTGCTGGAGTGCGCCGGAATCCAGGACATTCTCACCAAGAGCCTCGGCTCCAACAACCCGCTCAACATGGTGCGCGCGACCGTGAGGGGCCTCCAGGAGCTCGTGACGCCGGAGCAGGTGGCTCGCGAGCGCGGCGTCGACGTGGAGACGATCCTGGGGGCGATGAATGGCTGAGCGGCTGCGGATCCGACAGAGGAGGAGCGGGATCGGATCGCCCGCGGTCCACCGGCGGACGCTGCGCGCCCTCGGCCTGAAGCATCACCAGGACGAGGTCGTGCAGGAGGACGGCCCGGCGATTCGCGGGATGCTGCGTCAGGTCTCGCACCTCGTGGAAGTGGAAGAGATCGGCGATGACGGATAGAACGGACGCGGACGAGAAGACCGGGCTGCACAACCTCCAGCCACCCTGCGGCTCGAAGCCGTCCCGCAAGCGCGTCGGGCGGGGCCGGGGATCGGGGCTGGGAAAGACATCGGGCCGCGGGCACAAGGGCCAGAAGGCGCGATCGGGGTCGAGCATCCCCGCCTGGTTCGAAGGGGGACAGATGCCCCTGCACCGGCGCACGCCGAAGCGGGGATTCCGCTCGCGTGACCGGACGGAGTACCGGATCGTGAATCTGCGGGATCTGGACGACGTCGAGGAGGCCGAGATCACGCCCGAGCTGTTGCGGGCCCGGGGCTTGATCGGCTCGGGCCGAAGCCCCGTGAAGGTGCTGGGGGACGGGGAGGTCGAGCGTGCCCTGACGGTGCGCGCGCACGCCTTCAGCGATTCGGCCCGCCGCAAGATCGAGGAGGCCGGCGGCACGGTCGAGGTCATCGAGTCGTGACCGCGGCTCCGGTTCCCGCACCCCGGCGCGGCTGACGATGGCCGACGCCCAGATGAGCGCCGCCCGGGCGATCCCCAACCTCTTCAAAGTCCCGGAGCTGAAGGAGAAGATCCTCTTCACGCTCCTCTGCCTGGCCATCTACCGGCTGGGCGCGCACATCACGGCCCCGGGCGTGAACGTCATCGCGCTGGAACAGCTGGCCGGCCAGTTCCAGGGCACGCTGTTCGGGATCTACGACATGTTCGTGGGCGGGGGGCTGCAGCGCGCCACCGTCTTGGCGCTGGGAATCATGCCCTACATCTCGGCGAGCATTCTCTTCCAGTTGCTCGCCGCCGTCTTCCCGACGATCGAGAAGCTTCAGAAGGAAGGTGAAGAGGGACGCCGCAAGATCACGCAGTGGACGCGCTACACGACGGTCGTCCTGTGCGTGATGCAGGCGTACGGCTACGCGATCTTCCTCGAGTCGCAGCCCGGCGCGGTGATCGATCCCGGCTGGGGCTTCCGCTTCAACACCGTGCTGATGCTCACCACCGGCGGCGTCTTCATCATGTGGCTGGGCGAGCAGATCACGGAGCGCGGCGTGGGGAACGGGATGTCCCTGCTCATCTTCTTCTCGATCCTGCAGGGCTTTCCGGGCGCCGTGGTCAACACCTTCGAGCTGTTCCGGGCGGGCGGCATCAGCCTGTTCAAGCTGATCTTCCTGGGCCTCACGCTGGTGGCGATCGTGGCGGCCGTCACGGCGCTCACGATGGCGGCCCGGCGGATTCCCGTCCAGATCCCGCGGAAGGTGGTCGGCCGAGGGCGCATCCGGGAAGGGCAGCGCTCCTTCATCCCCCTGCGCGTGAACTCGGCGGGCGTGATGCCGATCATCTTCGCCCAGTCGATCATCATCGTGCCGGGCACGCTGGCCGCGTTCACGGGGAATCCCGGGCCCGGCGCGACGGGCGTCTCCGGCTTCCTCTACGATCTGAGCCAGATCTTCCAGGTGGGGACGTTCTGGTACTTCTTCACCTACTCGATCCTGATCATCTACTTCACCTACTTCTACACCTCGATCATCTTCAACCCGGTCGACCTGGCGGAGAACCTGAAGCGTCAAGGCGGGTTCATTCCGGGCGTGAAGCCGGGCTCGGCGACGGCCGAGTACATCGACCACGTGCTCACCCGGATCACGCTGCCCGGCTCCGTGTACCTGGCGGCGGTCGCGATTCTACCGTTCGGGATCTTCGAGCTGTTCGACATCCAGACCTTCTTCTTCGGCGGCACCTCGCTGCTCATCGTGGTGGGCGTGGCGCTCGACACGGTGCAGCAGATGCAGCAGCACCTGCTTCTGCGCCACTACGAGGGGTTCATGAAGAAGGGGAGGGTGAAGTACCGCGGTCGCCAGCGCTACATGTGATCGGGCTCCGCCGCCGAAGCGCGCTGCTTGGCCTGGACCATTTCTCTTCGCCGGGGCCGTGCCGTCAGCGCGCGCGAGTCGGGTCGAGGCGATCCTGACGGTCGATGAGGCTGGTGCTGATGGGGCCTCCCGGGGCAGGCAAGGGAACCCAGGGCGAGCTGCTGGCCGCCTGGCTGGACGTGCCGCGCTATTCCACGGGAGACATGCTCCGGGCCGCTCGTCAGGTGGGCTCCGAGCTCGGAGAGCGGGCCGCACGCTACATGGACGCCGGCGAGCTGGTGCCCGACGAGCTCATCCTCGGGATCGTCGAGGAGGCGCTCGAGCGTGATGCAGCCTGGGGCGGCTTCATCTTCGACGGATTCCCCCGCACGGTGCCGCAGACGGAAGGGCTGGACCGGATGCTGGCCCGCCGGGACCGCGAGCTGGACGCCGTCGTGAGCCTCGAGGCGCCCGAAGAGGAACTGGTGCGGCGCCTCTCGGGACGCCGGGTGTGCACGGCGTGCGGGGAGGTCACCCACGTCGACGCGGGGGCCGGGGAGGCCTGTGCGGCCTGCGGCGGCGAGCTGGTGCGGCGCCGGGACGATCGGCCGGAGACGGTTCGACGGCGGCTGGAGGTCTACCGTGAGGAGACGGAGCCGGTCCTTCGCTGGTATCGGGGGTCGCCGGTCCCCGTCTTCGAGGTCGACGGGACCGGCAGCGTGGAAGCGGTCCAGGCCCGGCTCCGGGACCGGCTGACCGAGTGATCCATCTGAAGTCTCCGGCGGAGATCGAGGCGATCGGTCGCGCGGGAGAGATCGTCGGCAAGGTCCTGGACCTGGTCGCCGAGCGCTCCGCGCCCGGGGTCAGCACCGTCGAGCTGGACCGTTTGGCCGAGGATCACATACGAGGGCACCCGGGCGCCTCGCCGGCGTTCAAGGGGCTGTATGGGTTTCCGGCGACTCTGTGCACCAGCATCAACCAGGAGGTCGTGCACGGAATCCCGTCGCCCGATCGGGTTCTGGCGGAAGGCGACCTGCTGAGCGTCGACGTGGGGGTGAAGCTGGAGGGGTACTACGCGGATGCGGCGATCACGATCGCGGTGGGCGCGCCGTCGGAGGAGGTCGAGCGGCTCCTGACGGTTACGCGGGCCGCCCTGGAAGCCGGCGTCCGGGAGGCCAGGCCCGAGCGGCGCATGGGCGATCTGGGCGCGGCCGTGCAGTCCGTCGTCGAAGTGGCCGGCTTCAGCATCATTCGCGAGCTGGTGGGACACGGTGTCGGACAGGCGGCCCACGAGGAGCCCCAGGTGCCCAACTACGGGCGCCGGGGGCGGGGCGCGCGCATCGAGGAAGGACTCGTGATCGCGATCGAGCCGATGGTGAACGTGGGTGGCCGGGAGATCCGGACCCTCGAGGACGGATGGACCGTCGTGACGGCCGACGGGTCCCTCTCGGCCCATTTCGAGCACACGGTGGCCGTGACGGCGGACGGACCGAGGATCCTGACGCCGCGTACGGCCGGAACCCCAGCCGCAGAGAGGTAAGGTGGCAAAGGAAGAACCGATCCAGATGACCGGCGAGGTCGTGGAGGCGCTCCCGAACGCGATGTTCCGAGTGGAGCTGGAGAACGGCCACGAGATCACCTGTCACGTGTCGGGCAAGATCCGGATGAACTACATCCGGATTCTCCCCGGCGACAAGGTCTCGGTGGAGCTCTCCCCTTACGACCTCACGAAGGGGCGGATCACGTACCGGTACAAGTGAGCGAGCCGTGGCGAGGCCCGCCCGTGGGCCGCCCGCTTCAAGTTGAACTTCTCGGAGCTTCGAGGTATACTACAAGGCTCGTGATGAAACGAACGAGGAAGGACGCATGAAGGTACGCTCGAGCGTAAAGCGGATCTGCGAGCACTGCAAGATCGTTCGCCGCCGGGGGGTGGTCCGGGTGATCTGCAGCCGCAATCCGAAGCACAAGCAGCGGCAGGGATAGCCGCATGGCCAGAATAGCCGGGGTGGACCTGCCGCGGGACAAGCGCATCGAGGTCGCGCTCACGTACATATACGGGGTCGGGCGGTCCACGGCGCGGGAGATTCTGGAGGAGACGGCCGTGAACCCCGACCTCCGGGTCCATGAGCTGTCGGACGAGGACGTCAACAAGCTCCGACGGGTCATCGAGAACCGCTACAAGGTAGAGGGCGCCCTCCGAACCGAAGTGAACATGAACATCAAGCGGCTCATGGACATCGGCTGCTACCGGGGCATCCGTCACCGGAAGGGCCTGCCGGTCCGGGGCCAGCGGACCCACACGAACGCGCGGACGCGCAAGGGACCGCGGCGCACGGTCGCCGGTAAGAAGAAGCCGCCGTCGAAGAAGTAGGGAAACGGCGACGGGGCGACCGGAACGGACACAGGGAGGAGAGAAAGCGACCCGAGCATGGCGAAGTCGAAGAGTTCCGGCAAGAAGAAGCGACAGGTCGACGCGGAGGGAGTGGCCCACATCAAGGCCACCTTCAACAATACGATCGTCACCATCACGGACACGGGCGGCGACACGGTCTGCTGGTCGAGCGCCGGCAAGTCGGGCTTCAAAGGCAGCAAGAAGTCCACGCCGTTCGCGGCGACGATCACGGCGGAGAATGCCGCGAAGGAAGCCGTCGCCCTGGGCATGAAGCGCGTGCACGTGGAGGTCCAGGGCCCCGGATCGGGCCGCGAGTCGGCCATCCAGGCGCTCCAGTCGGCGGGTCTGACGATCCGGTCGATCCGCGACGTCACGCCGATCCCCCACAACGGCTGCCGGCCGCCCAAGAAGCGGCGAGTCTGAGGACCCGCCCCGCGGGCCGGCGCGAGCGAACACCGATCGAGGACGAAAAGGCTTAGATGGGACGGTATACGGGTCCGGTCTGTCGGCTCTGCCGACGGGAGGGCGAGAAGCTCTTCCTGAAGGGCAAGCGGTGCTACACGGAAAAGTGCGCCATCGAGCGCCGCGGCTATCCGCCCGGCGAGCACGGCGTCGGCCGGCGTCGGCGCCGGCAGTCGGAGTATGCCCTGCAGCTTCGCGAGAAGCAGAAGGTGAAGCGGATCTACGGCGTCGGCGAGCAGCAGTTCCGCAATCTGTTCAAGCACGCGGCCCGGCAGCCGGGCGTGACGGGCGAGAACCTGATCGTGGGGCTCGAGAGCCGGTTGGACAACATCGTGTACCGCATGGGCTTCGCGTCCTCGCGGAAGTCGGCGCGCCAGCTCGTCCGCCACGGCCATGTCCGTGTCGATGGCGAGACCGTGAACATCCCGAGCTACCGCGTCGACCCGGGTCAGGAGATCTCCCTCGCGCCCGCGGCGCGCGAGATGCCGCTGGTGCAGGAGGCCGTGGCGGACCGCAAGGGTCGGGACCAGCTTTCCTGGTTGGGCGTGGACTACGAGGGGGGCACGGGGCGCATGCTCGAGCGGCCCGGCCGCTCGGACATCCCGCTGGCGGTGCAAGAGCAGCTCGTCGTCGAGCTCTACAGCAAGTAGGACCCGCCGCCCGCCCCCTGGGCGGCGCCACGCGGGGCGGGTCCGCACGCGGGCCCGCCCGACGATAGGACCGATCACTCTCCAGAGGCTAGATATGGCAGTTGCGATAGATTTGACCGGGTTGGTGCTTCCCGAGACCGCGGAAGAGCTGGACCGCTCCGAGGACGGGCGACGGGCGCGCTTCGCGCTGCAGCCCCTCGAGCGGGGCTTCGGACACACGATCGGCAACTCGATCCGACGGATTCTGCTCTCCTCCCTTCCCGGCTCCGCCGTATGGGCGTTTCGGATGGATGGCGTGCAGCACGAGCACCAGACGGTCGACGGCGTCGCGGAGGACGTCCATCAGATGGTCCAGAACCTGAAGCGGATCGTGCTCCGGTTGGACCCGGACGTCGACGAGGCCAAGCTGAGCCTGAGCGTGTACGAGGCGGGCGAGGTCACGGCGGCCCGGATCGCCGAGCACGCGGGCGTCGAGGTCGTGAACCCCGACCTGGTCCTCTTCACCCTGCAGGAGGACCTTCCGGAGAACCGTCCGCTCAACGTCGATCTCTGGGTGAACCGCGGGCGCGGATTCCAGATCGCGGACCGTCACCGCCTCTCCGAGGAGCAGCAGTCGGCGGCGCCCGTCGACCAGATTCTGGTCGACTCCATCTACAACCCCGTGGTCCGGGCGAACTTCACGGTGCACGAGACGCGGGTCGGGGAGCGGACGGACTTCGACCGGCTGATCCTGGACGTCGAGACCAACGGGGCGCTGGACCCGCGGGCGGCCGTCCAGCAGGCGGCTGAGATCGCGAGGGCGCACCTCGCCTACCTGTCGGCGTTCGGCGAGATTCCGGAGATCGTGACCGCGGACGGGGACGGGGCGGCACCCCGGGAGAGGGCCGAGCCGGCGATCGAGGATGACTTGCTGAACCTGCTCGAGCAGCCGCTCGAGTCGTTCGAGCAGATCTCGGCCCGTTCACGCAACACGCTGGACAAGGAGAACATCCGTACCCTGGCCGATGTCGCCGTGCGGACGAGGGACGAGATGCTCAAGGTGCCGAACTTCGGCGAGAAGTCCCTGGAGGAAGTGGCCGAGGTCCTGGCTTCGCACGGGCTCCACTTCGGGATGTTTGAGCGCGACGAGGAAGGGAACCTGAAGCCGCGTGAGGAGATGCCCGGTGGCAACGGCACGGGCGCCGAGGCGGGGGCCGACGAATGAGGCACAGGAAGAAGGGGCGGCAGCTCAGCCGGACGCGGAGCCACAAGAAGGCGATGCTCCGCAACATGGCCACGAGCCTGTTCCGGCACGAGCGCATCCGCACCACGGAGGCGAAGGCCAAGGAGCTGCGGCCGTTCGCGGAGCGGCTCATCACGCTGGCTCGCAGGGACGACCTGCACGCGCGACGCCGGGCGCGCCGACACATCGCCGATCGCGACGTGCTGCAAAAGCTCTTCGACGACATCGCTCCGCGCTTCGGGGACCGCGCGGGGGGGTACACGCGCGTCCTGAAGCTGGGCGCGCGGAAGGGCGACGGAGCGGAGCTCGCCCTGATCGAGCTCACGGAGCGGCGCACCGAGGCCGGACGGCGATAATGCGGCGGGTGCACCACGACAGGCTCCCCGCGGGTCGGCGACGCGCCGCGGCGGTGCGTCGGGCGCCCGCTGACCGAAAGGACGCGTAGCCATGCAGAGAAAAGGGGCAGCGGGACTCACCACCGTGCTCGGCGTCGCGGCGGTCGTGCTGACGGCCGGCTTCCTCTTCTGGCTGTACCAGCGCTCCTCCACCCTGGAAGAAGGCGTGCAGCCGGTCATGGAGGATACCGCGGCGGTCGAGGAGGGTCCGCCCGCGTTGACGCTCGAGGAGCTGACCGCGGATCCGGCGGCGGCGATCGGCCGGCGGGCGGCGCTGGAAGGCGCCGAGGTGGCGGGCAGCTTGGGCCGCGGAGCGTTCGTCGTGCAGATGGGGGAGACCGGCTATCCGGTGCTGCTCAGCGGGGACCTGATCCAGAGGGACCTCCAGCTGTACGGCGGGGACGTCGTTTCCGTGTGGGGGCGCGTCTACACCTTGAACGATTCGATCCAGGGAGCGTGGGTGGAGGCGGGAGCGGTGAACGAGGGGCAGCGAGCGGCGATCCCCTCGAGCGCCAGCTTTCTCCTCGCCGACTCTCTGGTCATCCGCTAGCGAAGATTCGACATGTCCTACGTCTGTCACGTCTGTGGAAAAGGCCCGAGGACGGGTCACCGGGTGAGCAACGCCAACAACCGGACCAAGCGCCGGTTCATGCCGAACCTCCAGCGCGTACGGATCGTGGAGGATGGGCGCAGGCTCCACGTGCGCGTGTGCACTCGCTGCCTGAAGGCCGGCAAGGTTCGAAAGGCTCCGTGAGCTCCGGGTCTCGGCTCCGTGCCTGACGGTGCCGGGCCTCGTCGATCGCCGCCTCGCGCGCCCGAGCCCTCGGCGCGCGCGTCGGCGGGCCGTCCCCTGGCCGGCCGCTCGGTGCTCGTGACCCGTCCCCCCCGACAGGCCGCGGACCTCTCCGACCGTCTTCGGGCCCTGGGAGCCGAGGTGGTCGAGGTTCCCACGATCCGGATCCAGAACCCGCCCGACCCGCGACCGCTCCAGGCCGTGGTCGGCCAGCTCGCGTCCTACGACTGGCTCATCCTGACCAGCGTGAACGGAGTCCGGCGCCTGCGCGCAGCCATGGAGGAGGGCGGCGTGGACCCCTCGGTCGCGCCTGCCTGTCGCGTGGCGGCCATCGGGCCGGCGACGGCCGGCGAGGTCCGCGCCGCCGGATTTCCGTCGGCTCTGGTACCCGACCGCTACCGCGCGGAGTCCCTGCTGGCGGCGGTGCTCGCGGCGGCGGGGGGGAGCCTGGCGGGCCGGCGCGTCCTGCTGCCGCGGGCGGCAGAGGCGAGGGACGTGCTTCCGGCGGGTCTGCGCGAGGCCGGCGCGGAGGTGGACGAAGTGGCGGCCTACGTGACCGTGCCGGCCGAGGAGAGCGCCGACGAGCTCAGGGCGTTGGTGGCGGGACGCGGCGTGGACTGGGTCACCTTCACCGCCTCCTCGACGGTGCGCTCCTTCGAGGCGCTCGCGGGCGCCGAGACGGGCCGGGCTCGGGTCGCGGCGATCGGGCCGATCACGGCGGCCACCGCCCGCGAGCTGGGGTTCCGGGTGGACGTGATCGCCGCCGAGCACACGATCCCGGGCCTGGTCCGGGCCCTCGTGGGGGCGGAAACGGAGGGTGAGGGGGCCGCTCGGCTCCGGAACGGGGGAGGATCGGAGTCGCCGACCGGGCCCCGGTCCCGACCGCCCCCGGGGGCGATGCGCGGTGAATGACCCGGAGCGGGCGTTTTCGGGCCCCGGCTTCCCCGCCCGGCGACCGAGACGTCTCCGCCGCTCCGAGGCGGTGCGGGCCCTGGTTCGCGAGACGCGCCTCCAGGCGTCGGACCTGGTGTATCCGCTGTTCATCCGGCCGGGAGAAGGAATCCGCGAGCCGGTCTCCAGCATGCCGGGCGTGGCACGTCTGTCCATCGACGAGGCCGTCCGCGAGGCGGCGTCCGCCGCCGAGGAAGGGGTTCTCGCCGTGCTGCTCTTCGGCGTGCCGGAGGCCAAGGATCCGGAGGCCTCCGCGGCCGCCGATCCGGAGGGTCCCGTGCAGCGCGCCGTCCGCGCCCTCAAGGAGGAAGCGGCCGGCCTGGTCGTGATCACCGACGTTTGCCTCTGCGCGTACACCACGCACGGCCACTGCGGGATCGTCGAGGGAGGAGAGGTGCGGAACGATCCCACGATCCGGCGGCTGGCGGAGCAGGCCATCAGCCACGCCCGGGCGGGAGCGGACATCGTGGCCCCGTCCGACATGATGGACGGTCGCGTGGACGCGATCCGGCAGGCGCTCGATGCGGAGGGGCACGAGCAGGTGGCCATCCTGTCCTACGCCGCCAAGTACGCCAGCGCGTTCTACGGCCCGTTCCGCGAGGCAGCGGATTCGGCGCCGGCCTTCGGCGACCGGCGCGGCTACCAGATGGACCCCGCCAACGCCGACGAGGCGGTGCGCGAGGTCGCCATGGACCTGAAGGAGGGCGCGGACATCGTGATGGTGAAGCCGGCCCTCCCCTCGCTGGACGTGATTCGCCGGGTGAAGGAGACCTTCCGCGCCCCGACGGCGGCCTATCAGGTGAGCGGGGAGTACGCGATGATCCGCGCGGCCGCGGAACGCGGCTGGCTGGACGGCGAGGCGGCGCTCCTGGAGTCGATCCTGGCGATCCGGCGGGCCGGAGCCGACTTCGTGGTCACGTACGGCGCCCGGCAGATCGCGCGCCGCCTGAGGACGTCCTAGGAGCCGGTCCGAGTCATGGGGTGCGGCCGCGCGCAGGGGTCTTGCGAGGTCCAGACGAGGAACGAGG
>CAYMQZ010000035.1:16951-18928 GCA_964392705.1 uncultured Gemmatimonadota bacterium | reverse complement strand
CGACGCGGTAGATCTCGAACGAGGGGTGCGGCTCGGGGCCGCCCATCGCCTCGAAGTGCGGGTCGACCGCGTAGACGGCGCCCTCCCGCACGGTCGCCGTCGTCGCGCTCCCGGACGGGCCACGGGCCACGATCTCCGCCGAGGCCCAGCCATCGTCCGAGCGCAGCCACACGACCTCGGACGTCGTGTCCCCGGCCGACTCGAAGACCACGGCGACCAGGGCTCCGTCCTCCATGAGGAAGAGGCCGTCCGCGCCGAACGGCCGGGGGAGCGACACCTCGACCAGCGCTCCGGGGTCCTCCACGGGCACTTTCACCAGCGCTCCCCGGCCCGCGACCGCCGCCAGCAGGTAGCCATCCGGGTGGTAGTCGATCCCGTTCAGCCCGATCGGGGTGGCCCCCAGACGCTCGTCCTCCACGAGGACGGACGCCTCGCCCTCGGAGGTCACGGCGTAGATGACGGGGGCGAAGCTGTCGGTCACGTAGGCCGTGCCGTCCGGGCCCACCGTCACGTCGTTCGCGAAGTGGCGGGCGTCGGGCCGGAGCGCTCCGAGCTCGGCCAGGTGGACCCTCGTGCCGGCGGCGAGGTCGTAGATGCCCAGGCGGGCCACGCCCCGGTTCTGCGGGCCCTGGAAGACTCCGAGGTCTCCGTGGGCCACCAGCAGCCGGTCCGTCTCGCGGTCGATGTGGATCCCGATGGCCCCGGCGCCCTCGGCGGGCCGGGTCAGGGGCTCCAGAGTCCCGTCGTCCCGGACGGCCGTCACCGCGCCCGTGGTCACGGAGCTCACCAGGAAGCGGCCTCGCCCGGCATCCCACTCGACCCCCTCGGGATGGAGGCCCGGCTCCGCGATCCGGACCGTGTCGGGGAGATCCCCGAAGGCGGTCGGCGGTGCCGACGTGTCGGCCGCGGCCGCGGTCTCGGCCTCGCCCGACTCCTCGGCTCCGGTGCAGGCGGCCAGGGCGATCAGCAGCGCGGCCCCCGGCGCCAGGAGCGACCGGAGCGCCGGAGCGGCGAGCCCGGCGACGGTCGCCGGAGCGGCGAGCCCGGCCCGCCTCACGCGGCCTCCAGCATGCGCTCGACGTCGAAGCGACTCCTCCGCACCGACTCCACGTATCGCTCGTTCATCGGCCCGCGTCCCTTCCAGCGCTCGAACACCTCGTCCCACGTGATCGTCTCCTCGAACCGCCACCGCTTCTCGTCCGGATCGTACTGGCACGGGAGCTCGTACTCGAGCTCCACCTCTTCCGTGTCCGGGTTCGTGCGGGCGGGAAGCTTGTAGCCCAGCTCCTCGCACAGGGGCACGACCGCCTTCAGCCAGGTCTGCCGGAGCTGGTCGTTGGTCATCCCCTTCAGCTTGAAGTCCAGCTGCGCGCTGTGGCGCTTCAGGTGGTCCGGCATCCCGAACCACTCGACGCCCATCGGGAACATCCAGTCCAGCGCCCGCTGCACGGCCCCCTTCGCCGCCCCTCCGGCCTCGGCGAAGCGGCGGATCCACACCTCGCCGTGGCGCAGGTGGAAGTTCTCCTCCATGTCCACCTTGACGAGCGCCCGCTTGAGAGGACCGTAGCTCGTGTTGCGGTAGACGTCGCCGAGCAGCGTGATCCCGGCCCGGTCGTACAGGGCGTTGGCCGTCACCAACTCGGCCCAGTTCTCGAGCGGTTGGTCGAAGCCGTAGGGGTGCTTGAACTTGTGCGGGGGCCGCTCGTAGAGGAGCCAGTGTCGGTCGATGCCGAGGTCCTCGAGGAGACGGTACGCGATGTTGGCGTGCCCCATCTCGTCCTGGATGATCGCCGTGGCCGAGACCATCGTGTTCGTCGAGGGGGCGTCCCGCGCCGCCATGAAGTACGCGGGGGCGCTGATCAGCTCCGTGTCGCCCTGGACCGTGAGCTGGGTGATGAGCGCCTTCTTGTACGTCTCGGTCATGTCGGCTTCGGATTCGACGATGAAGCCCTCCTGGACCTTGCGCATGAGCTCTTC
>CAYMQZ010000035.1:0-16851 GCA_964392705.1 uncultured Gemmatimonadota bacterium | reverse complement strand
TGTCGGCTTCGGATTCGACGATGAAGCCCTCCTGGACCTTGCGCATGAGCTCTTCATCGGTGAAGCGGGCCATATCCGCGCTCTCCTGGTCGGTTCTCGTCGTCTCCCGAGGCTGTTCCGGTCACGGAGGAGAATCTAGCGGCGGGCAGGCCGCGGGAAAACGGCGGATCTGCCGCGGAGGAGGGGCGGCGGGAAGCGGGCCGAGCGCTATCCGGCGGCGACGCGACGGAAGCGAAGGGCCGCGTCGGGGGCCCGCAGGACCAGCTCGGAGCCCTCCACGTCCCAGGAATCGACCCGGAGGAGGACGGCGAGGAACGCCTGCTCCAGGTCCATGAGCCCCGGCTCCAGGCACGCGCGTTCGGTCCACGCCAGCCCGTCCAGGGCGAGAGAGCCGTCGGCGGCGGCCGTGTAGCCGCCGCCCAGCAGGTTGCAGCCGGTGTCCCCTGCCAGCCGTCGGCCCCTCGCCCGGGCTCCCGCCGATTCCGGGCGGAAGCGGAGGGACGGGACCCCTTCGGGTCCCTCGACCGGCTGGGCGTCGGTCCCCTCGATCGCCACGAGCTCCCAGCCGACCTCGACGAGAGGCTCCAGGTGATCGGGCGGGCCGATGCCGCCGCACGCGCCCCACAGCAGCGCGGCCGCGGCCAGCGCCATCCACGCGGCGCCCTTCCCGGATGTGCCCGCCCCCGCTCTCACCGTTCCCTCCGTCCGATGGAGTTCGCCCCGGCCGAGCCGACGAGGTTCGCCTCCACTCGTGCAACGCGCGAGGCCCGGGCCGCGTGACGCGAGCGGCGGCCCGACCGCACGCGGGGGACTACTTCCCCTCCATGAACGGGTAGCGCCAGTCCGTCGGGGGCACGAAGGTCTCCTTGATCGACCGCGCGCTCACCCAGCGGAGCAGATTCAGCATCGAGCCCGCCTTGTCGTTCGTGCCGCTGGCCCGGCCGCCTCCGAACGGCTGCTGGCCCACCACGGCGCCCGTGGGCTTGTCGTTGATGTAGAAGTTGCCCGCCGCGTGCCGCAGGGCCGAGGTGGCGGTCCGGATGGCCTCCCGGTCGCGCGCGAACACGGCGCCCGTGAGCGCGTAGGGCGAGGTGCCGTCCACCAGACGGAGCGTCTCCTCCCAGTCGGCCGTCCGGTACGGGTGGATGGTGACGACGGGCCCGAAGATCTCCTCCCGCATCAGCCGGCTTCGGGGATCGTCCGTCACCACGACCGTCGGCTCGATGAACCAACCCTTCCCATCGTCGTAGCCACCCCCCGCGATGACCTCGTGGTCCTCCGAGCCGTTGGCGCCCTCGATGTAGGAGGTGATGCTCTCGAACGCCGCCTCGTCGATCACCGCGCCCATGAAGTTGCGGAAGTCCCGGGGATCGCCCATCCGGATCTCCTCGACCATCGCGACCACCCGCTCCCGCACCTCGTCCCACAGGTTGTCGGGCACGTAGACGCGCGAGACGGCGCTGCACTTCTGGCCCTGGTACTCGAACGACCCGCGACCGATCGCCACGGCCAGGGCCTCGGGATCGGCGCTCCGGTGGGCCACGATGAAGTCCTTGCCTCCGGTCTCCCCGACGATCCGGGGATAGGAGCGGTACGTCTCCAGATTCCCGGCCACACGCTTCCACAGGTGTTGGAAGGTGTCGGTGGAGCCCGTGAAGTGGATCCCGGCCAGCTCGGGGCTTTCGAGGAGCACGTCGCTCACCGTCGGGCCGCGCCCGGGCACGAAGTTGATCGCCCCGGCCGGAAGGCCCGCCTCCTCGAGCAGGCGCATCACGTAGTGCGAGCTCAGGACCGACGTCGTGGCCGGCTTCCAGATCGTCACGTTGCCCATGATCGCCGGCGCCGTGGGCAGGTTTCCGGCGATCGAGGTGAAGTTGAACGGGTTGATCGCGTAGATGAAGCCCTCGAGAGGCCGGTGGTCCATGCGGTTCCAGACGCCCGCCGCGCTGTCCGGCTGCTCCGCGTAGATCCGCGAGGCGTAGAGCACGTTGAAGCGCCAGAAGTCGATCAGCTCGCAGGCGCTGTCGATCTCGGCCTGATGCGCGGTCTTGCTCTGCCCCAGCATGGTCGCCGCGTTCAGGACCGGTCGCCACGCGCCGGAGAGCAGGTCGGCGGCACGCAGGAAGATCGCGGCGCGGTCCTCCCAGCCCCACTCGGACCACTCGCGCCACGCATCGCGCGCGGCCTCGACCGCGGCCTCGACATCCTCGGGACGCGCCAGGTGACAGCGCGCGAGCACGTGCCCGTGGTCGTGCGGCATCACCACTTCGCGCACCTCGTCCGTGCGCACCTCGCGCCCTCCGATCAGGAGAGGGATCTCGATCTCCTCGCGGCTCATCGCCTCGAGCGCTCCCTCGAGGAGCTCGCGCTCCGGGCTGCCCGGGGCGTAGTCGAGCACCGGCTCGTTGGTCGGACGGGGCGGACGCTGGTGTCCCTCGATGCGGCCCGTCGCGAGGGGAGTCGCGCCACGCGCCGTGCGCTCGACCTCCGCCGGCGAGGTGTCGGCCTGGGTGGCTGTCACGGTATCCATATCGTGCCTCCATCCTGTCGGGAATTCGTGCGCTCGTGCGTCGAGTCCGTCACGCGACCGGAGACCGGAACCGATCGCGCGTGGTGGCGGCCGCCCGGGCGGACCGGATCCTCCCCCGATTATGTTCGATCCTACACGCCGACGACATAGAGGATCGCCGCCGGCCCTCCCTTCGTGCGCGAGCCCGCGACGCCCTACATTCCGCGCATGAGCTACTTTCCGCGCGACGGATTCGAGCGGGCGAGCGCGGTCGGGTGGACGCCGCGGCGTCCACCCGACCCCCTCCGGCGGCTCTCGGAGACGCTGGCGCTCCTGGCCTCCCTGCTACTCCTTCCCGCTCCCGGCGTGGCCCAGGCGTTCGAGGACGAGATCCGGGATGCCCGGGCGCGGCTGGAGGCGGCGCGCGCCGACGGGCTGCATCTCGTGGCGCCGGGGCACTTCGAGCGGGCGAGCGAACGGCTCGCGGAGGCGCGGGAGCGATACGAGCGCGGAGACCCGATCCGGAGGGCCCGCGAGACGTTGGACGCGGCCCGGAACGCGCTGGCCGAGGCGGAGCGCCTGCGCGAGACGGGGCGGGGCCTGTTCTCGGAGGCGCTCGTGGCCCGCTCCGCGGCCCTGGAGGCCGATGCTCCCGGCCGGGCGCCCGAGCCCTGGGAGGAGGCCGAGAGCACCATCCGGGAGGGAGGCCGTCGGCTGGAGCGGGGCGACCGCGACGGCGCGGCGACACGCGCGGCCCTGGCCGCCTCGCTCTACCGGCGGGCCGAGCTGCAGGCGATCCGCGTCGACGTGCTCGGGCGCGCCCGGGAGTTGCGAGCCCGGGCGATCGAGGCGAGGGCGCACGAGCGCGCGCCGACCACCTTCGCCGAGGGGGAGGAGCTGCTCGAGCGCGCGGATCGCGTGCTGGAGGGAGACCGAACCCGTCTCGGCGAGGCGGATCGGTTGGGTCGGGCCGCCGCGGACGCCTACCGACGGGCGGCGCGAACCGCCGCCACGGCGGACAGCCTCCGGCGCGGACAGCTCGCGTTCGAGCAGGTCGCGCGCCGTCACGAAGCGGCGCTCGCCCGGATCGGCGAGCAGCTCCGCTTCGAGCCCGACCTGGCGGAGGGGATCGAAGCCGTGGCCGAGGAGGCGCTGGCCGCGATCCGCAGCCTGCAGGAGGACCGGGCCAACCTCCAGGCGGAGCTCGCGCAGCGGGAGGAGGAGCTGGCGGGCGCGCAGGACCGGATCGGCGAGCTCGAGGATCGGCTGACCGGCCTCGAGCGTCGCGAAGCCGAGCTCGCGGCCGAGCTGCGGGAGCGGGAGCGACGGGAGGCCCGTCTGCGGGAGGCGCGCGCCATCTTCCAGCCGGACGAGGCGGAGGTCGTGGTGCGCGGCGACAGCCTCGTGATCCGTCTGTATGGACTGACGTTCGAGACCGGGTCCGAGGAGATCCGGCCGGAGCAATTCTCCCTGCTCACGCAGCTACAGCGGGTGCTGCGTGAGTTTCCCCGCGCCCGCGTGACGGTCGAGGGCCACACGGACACCCGGGGCGACGAAGACGCCAACCGCGCGCTCAGCCAGCGTCGGGCCATCGCCGTTCGCGAGCACCTGCTGGCGAACATGGCGGTCAGCTCGGCCCGGATCTCGGCCGTGGGATACGGCGAGAACCGTCCCATCGCCTCGAACGACACGGCCGAGGGGCGCGAAAGGAACCGGCGGATCGAGGTGATCCTGGACCTCGCCGAACCGGCGCCGTCGGTTCCGTAGGGAGTGGCGGGACTGGGCGAGCGCCTCGTCCGGTGGAGCGACGCGCTCGGACTCCCCGCGGGAGTGCTGGCCGTCCTGGTCGCGACGATCGCCGCCCTCACGGTCGGCTCGATCCTGAGGATCGGCTTCCACGCGCTCCGTCCGACGGAGGCGTCGGCGGAGCGGATACGCAGCCTCCGTTCGTGGTGGGGCATCGTGCTGGCGTGGACGGGCGCGGTGCTGATCGGCCCGATCGGGGTGATCGTGCTGATGGCGGCGGTGAGCGCCGCGGCCCTGCGCGAGTATCTGGGCCTGGTCCGGCCGGCCGCCGGGCGAGGCCCGATCGTCCTGGCCTACGCGGCGATCCCCCTCCAGTACGGCTGCATCGCGCTGGACCGCCTCGGCCTGGCGGCGATCCTCACGCCCGTGCTCGTCTCGATCGCCCTGCTCGTGGCTCTGGTCGTCCGCGGGCGTACCGCCGCGTACGCCGCCGAGGCGGGCGAGCTGGTGCTCGGAGCGCTCGTCACCGTGTACCTGCTCTCGTTCGCGGCGATGCTTCCGCGCCTGGACGCCGGGAGCGGATCGCCGGAGACGCCCGGGTGGTTCGTACTGCTCATGCTGCTCACGATGACCAGCGACATCGCCCAGGCGCTGGTCGGACGGCCGCTCGGCCGGCGCCGCATCCTGCCCGGGGTATCGCCGGGCAAGACCTGGGAGGGCTGGATCGGCGGCGCGCTGGCGACGACCGCCCTGGCCGCGGGGATCGGACCCGTGCTCACTCCGCTCTCCGCCCCGTTCGCCGCGCTGGCCGGGCTGCTCGTCGCCGTCGTCGGGTTGCTCGGCGACCTGAACGTCTCCGCCCTGAAGCGCGGCCGGGGCGTCAAGGACAGCGGAACGTTGCTGGCGGGTCAGGGAGGGGTCCTCGATCGCGTGGATGCGCTCTCCTTCGCCGCTCCCCTGCTGTTCCTGTACGCCCGGGCCTGGCTCGGCCTCCTCGGATGAGGGTGGACCCCGGGTCGATGTGAATTCGGGCGCCTCGAGCGCCTCGCGGACGGACGCGAAGAGACGAGGAGCCATGCACCGAGCCCTCAACGTACCCAACGCTCTCGGTCTGATCCGGCTGGCCGCCGCGCCGGCGATGGCGGCGTTGGCCTGGCTCGGTCGGGAGCGGGTCTTCTTATGGCTGCTCGTCGCCTCGCTCCTGACCGACTGGGTCGACGGCAAGCTCGCCCGCCTGCTCGACCAGCGCACGGCGTTCGGTGCCCGCCTGGACAGCGTGGCCGACGCGGCCATGTACGCGGCGCTCGCGTTCGGCGCCTGGCGGCTTCATCCGGGCGTGCTGGAGCGGGAGGCGATCTGGTTCGCGGCCGCGGTCGGCGGGTATCTGGTGTCCCTCGCGTCCGGCTTCCTGAAGTTCCGTCGGATGCCGAGCTACCACACCCGGGCCGCCAAGACCTGCTGGCTCCTGGTGGGGGTGGCGGCCATCGTCCTCTTCGCGGGCGGCCCGACGTGGCCCGTGCGGATCGCGTTGATCGCCGTGACGCTGACCAACGTGGAGGCGATCGTCATCACCGCCGTGCTCGGGCGGCAGCGCGACGACCTCCCCAGCTTGTATCATGCGTGGCGGAGTCGCCGCGCCGAGCGAGGGGGCGACGGGGAGGATGCGAGCTGACATGGCCCTGAGGCTGCTCCACATCTCGGACCTGCATTTCGGCCCGCCGTTCGTGCCGCGGGTCGGCGACGCCCTGTTGAAGATCGTGCCGACCCTGCAGATCGATGCGATCGTCGCCTCCGGCGATTTCACCCAGCGGGCCAGGCCGGAGCAGTTCGCCGAGGCGCGGGCCTTCCTCGACCGACTGCCCGACGTGCCCCGGATCACCGTGCCCGGCAACCACGACATCCCGCTGTGGCGGATCCACGAGCGGCTGTTCCGACCGAGGCAGCTGTATCGACGGTACATCGACCCGGAGCTGGACCAGGTGCACCGTCTCGATGGCCTGGTGATCGTGGCGCTCGACTCCACCTCGCCCCGCCGCAGCATCTCCAACGGCCGGATCCACCTGGACCAGCTCGTCTTCGCCGCCCGGGCTCTCGAGGATCCGGCGAACGACCCCGACGCGTACCGCATCGTCGTGGCCCACCATCACTTCGCCCCGGCGCCGGATTACGAGAAGGATCAGATCATGCCCAAGGCCCGGCGCGCCATGGACCGGTTCATCCAGCTCCGCGTGGACCTGATCCTCGGCGGTCACCTGCACAGGGCCTACATCGGCAACTCGCTCGACCTGTACTCCGGCCAGGACCCGGACCACGGGATCATCATCGTGCAGAGCGGCACGACCACGAGCCGACGGGGGCGGGGGCGGGAGACCGAGAAGAACACCTTCAACCTGCTGCGCCTCGGCGGTGGGGAGATCGACATCACCCACTACATGTTCTTCGACGCCGCCGGCGGCTTCGCTCCGGTCAGCCGACACACGTTTCCCCGCCCCGGCCGGCAGTTTTTCGAACACACCCTTTCGGCGTGACGCTCAGGTTACCTTTGGGCCGCCGGACCGACGGCTGCCCGTCGGTTCCCCTCCGCTCGGCGGGATGACCAGCGGGCCGTAGAGGTCGGGCCGCCGGTCCGCGATCCGGTCGTACTCGTAGCGTCCCGGGAAGACGGTCACGCGCGAGGAGCGGGCGCGCTCCAGCTCCATCTCGACGTGATGCCGGCCGGCCTCCGGACCAGCCGAGAGGAGCGGCTCGCCGAACGGGTCCGCGGCGCAGCTTCCCCCTTCGAACGTCACGCCGCGCTCGGTCCCGGTCCGGTTCACCGCCAGGTAGAACGCGTGGTTCTCGTACGCGCGCACCCGGACCATCTCCGGCTTCATCGAGAGCTCGGGCCAGTTCGTGGGCAGGAGCAGGAGACGGGCCCCGGCGAGCCGGAGCGCCCTGGGCGTCTCCGGGAAGCTCCCATCGTAGCAGATGTGGACACCGATGCGACCGATCGGCAGGTCGAAGACGCCCAGCCCGTCGTCGCCGGGTCGGGTGAAGCGATCCGCCCCGAGGCACAGCGTGTGGAGCTTCCGATATCTGCCCAGGGTGCCTTCGGGACCCAGCACGAACGCCGCGTTGAACAGGGCCGGCCCGTCCGCGACGTCGTCGTCCCGCTCGATCGCTCCCACTACGGCCCGGGTCCCGGCCGAGGCGCACGCCTCCCCGAGCTCGGCCAGCTCCGGCCCGTCGGCCCGCACCGCGGCATCGAGCGCCTCATCCGGGTCCTCGAACACGTAGCCCGTGAGGGCGGCTTCGGGGAACACGGCGAGGTCGGCGCCTTCCGCCCCGGCGGCGACGATCTCGTCCGCCACCCGCTCGGCGTTCTCGCTCCTCCGGCCGAGGGCCGGATCGAGCTGGACGGCGCAGACGTGAATCACCGGCGGAGAGCGTCGCGGCGGGACCCGGACCCTCGGCACGCGCACAAGCCTGACACGGGGCGTCCTACCGGCGCCGCCGCTCCAGGTAGATCGCCGCGGCCAGGCCGCCGACGAACGCCCCCACGGCCAGTCCGAGGCCGATCCAGCGTCCCGTCTCGGCGGCCGGCCCCTCCCGCCCCTCGCGCCACGGACGGCCCAGCTCGCGGCGCACGGCGCGCAGGCGTCGCCGGCCCTCCTCGGCCGCGATCCGGCGCACGGCCCCCCCGATCACGAGGCCTCCGGCGGCATGGAGCCCACGAAGTCCTCGCCCCCGTCCACGCGGATCGTGTTTCCGGTCATCCAGGCGGTCTCGGGCCGGGCCAGGGCCACCATGCAGCGGGCCACGTCCTCGGGCGTGGTCAGTCGGCCGTGCGGGTTCCGCCGGCCCGCCTCCTCGATCATGAACTCGGCCCCCGGGATCTTCCGGAGCGCCGGCGTGTCGGTCACGCCGGCCCGGATCGCGTTGGCCGTGATGCCCCGCCCAGCCAGCTCCAGGGCGAGCTGGCGGCAGTGGGACTCGAGCGCGGCCTTGGCGGCCGAGACGGCCCCGTAGGTGGGGATCACCCGGTCGCCGCCCGAGCTCGTCATGGCGAAGATGCGCCCCCCGTCCCCCATCAGCCCTCGCTCGACGAGCCCCTGGGTCCAGTAGACGAGCGTGTGGGCCATCACGTCCAGCGTCATGTTCATCTGGTCCGGCGTGAGCCCCTCGGTCGAATCTCCCGGCACGAAAGGCCGCAGGGTCCCGAACGCCAGGGAGTGGAGCAGGACCCGTACGGAGCCCGGCTCCGCGGTCTCGGCCACCTCGTCCAACACCCCCGCCCGCTTCTCCGCCGAGGCGGCGTTCGTGTTGAAGAACCGGGCGCGCCGTCCCATACCCTCGATCTCGGCCACGATCTCCTTCACGTGCTCCAGACCCGCGCGCCGATCCAGGTGCACGCCGAAGATGTCGTAGCCCGCCCCGGCGAACGCCTTCGCCGCCGCCTCTCCGAAGCCGCTGGAGGCACCCAGGATGAGCGCCCCCCGCGTTCCGCTGTCGCTCACGCCTATCTCTCTCCCTCTTCGGTCCGGGTGCTCATTCGCTCCTCCTCCGGGCGCCGATCCGCTCCCCGGAAGCCCATGGCGCGGCCGTCCGGCTGGTCCGGGTGCAGGATAACCCCGCGGTGCGCCCACGCGCACGGGCGGGAGCCTACAGCATCCCCGCCGCCAGGATCGTGTAGAGGGCGGCCGCCAGGCCCGCCGCGCCCAGCGCCATGGGCAGCTGTGTGGTCACGTGGTCCATCAGGTCGCAGCCCGTCGCCAGGGAGGCCAGGATCGTGGTGTCGGAGATCGGCGAGCACTGGTCGCCGAACACGCTGCCGCCGGTGACCGCGCCGAAGCAGAGGGCGAGGAAGGTGGGATCCGGGTGGATCGCCCACGCCAGCGGCAGCGCGACCGGAAAGATGACGGCGTACGTCCCCCACGAGGTGCCGGTCGAGAAGGCCACGAGCATGCAGATGAGGAGGAGCGCCGCGGGCAGGGCCACGGGCGAGACCCAGCCCCCGAGCGTCTCGACGATGTAAGGCGCCGTGCCCACGGCGTCGGCCACGGACTTGAGCGTCACCGCGAGGGCGAGGACCACGGCACCGATCGTCACCCCCTTGCAGCCGGACACGAAGCCGTCGATCACGTCCTGCAGCTTCATCCCCTTGGCCAGCGCGATCGCCATGCCCACCAGGACGGCGAGGACGAACGCCTCGGCGATAGGGAGGGCCGGCGATTCGCGGTTTCCCTGGACGAAGAAGGTCACGACGAAGGGCAAGATCGCCACGCCCAACAGGGTCACGATCGGCCCGAAGAAGTCGACCAGGCCCGGCCGGTATCCCTCGGGCGGCGCGAATTCGCCCAGCTCCTCGGCGGCCATTGGCTCGGCCCCCGGTCGGTCGAGACCTCCCTCGGAGCGCGCCCGGTCCCGTGCCCGCATCATCGCCTTCCCGGGCAACCAGGGAAGGCGATCCCAGGCGAAGAGGAGGGTGAAGAGGATCGCCAGGATCGCGTAGAAGTTGAAGGGAAGCGACCGGAAGAAGAAGGCGATCGCCTCCTCCCGCGTCGCGAGGATCGGCACCGTCCCGGCCACGAGGCCGCCCACGTAGATCGGCCACACGTTGAACGGGATCAGGGTGGCCGCCGGCGAGGCGGTCGAGTCCACCACGTAGGCCAGCTCCTCGTGCGCCACCCGGTGCCGATCGGCCACGGGCCGGACGGTCGCCCCGGTCAGCACCGTGCTGATCGTCCCTCCCTGGTGGAACACGAGCCCCATGATCCAGGCGAAGAATTTCGCGCTCCGCGGACCCCGCACCGTCCGCGCCGCCGCCCACTCGGCGAAGCGGACGGCGCCGCCGGTGCGGGTCCACAGGCCGATCAGGCCGCCCAGCGCCCACAGGTACACCAGCAGGATGAGCGCGTAGTCCGGCGAGCCGATCGAGGGGATCAGGAAGTCCTGGACGATGTTCAGCCTGCCGCTCACGACCCCGCCCAGCGCGATCCCGATGAACAGGGCGGAGACCACCTCGCGGAGCGCGAAGGCGAGCACGAGGGCCGCGAACGGCGGCAGCAGCGACCAGACGCCGTAGTGGTCTCCGTGGCTCGGAAAACGGCCCGCCACGAGCACGCCGACCCCCAGCAGGACGACGGCCGCCAGCACTCCCCCGAGGCGTTTCCTCGTGGCTTCACGCATGCGGATCCGAATGTGGTCCACGCCGCGATGCGGGGCCAGCGCGACCGCCGCTCTCGATCCCTGTTTTTTCAAAAATTTGGATACGGGCCCAACCGGTTCCGGAGGCCGTCGTCCGGAGTGTCACCTGCGTCGCGTCGGGGGATCTCCCGAGGACCCGGCTCGTGGACATCCGCGCGGTCCCGCGCGTAATCCACAGCGAGACCGCATCTTTCCACAATTCGTACCCATGGGCGTAACACATTGGCATAAATGGTATTATAGAATCGCCTCACGGTGCCCCGCGTTCGTTTCGTGGAAGGCCGCGGCTTGCACGTTTCGAACCCCTTGTCTATACTTTCGCCGCGAGCGGGGAGAGAGAGCCGGCCACGACCGTCGCTCGTTTTTTTCGAGCGACCTCTTTCACAAAATTCCACCCTTTTTCGTGGGGAGCGTGTCGATGTGGGAGACCCGTCCCGTGGAGCTAAGGCTCCACCTTCCGCCGGATCTCGCAGACGACCTGGAAGAAGTGCAGGACCGGGATCCCGAGTTCTTCGGCAAGGCCGTCCGCTACGCGCTCGCCCGCCGGACCATATTCCAGGAGCTTCGCGACTCGATCGTGCCCGAGGTGAGTTCCCGCTGACCGAGTCCGGGGGCGCGTCCGCCCGGGCTCCGTACGGGGCCGGATCGAGTCCCGCCTTCCCAGCTTGACACCGTCGTCGAGCCCGCGCTACATACACGGCTCATGCCGCCGGGGCATTCATCCGTGAACGAGCTGGGTGCAGCGTGGACGTGGAGCCGGTCGACCGGCCAGGATCGGACAGCAGCGCGAGGGACGACGCCACCGCCGATCCGGTCCTTCGCGCCAAGTACATCGACTTCTGCTCGGCCCACCTCACGGAGGTCTTTCTCTCGCTGTCGGACGAGCGGATCTACGAGCTGGTCGAGGAGGCGGCGGCGGACGCGGACGTGCGCGTCGGCTCGCTCGGCTTCACCGCTATGGTGCGCCTCGTCACCCAGAAGCTCCGGCAGAGCATCCCGCTTCCCGATTTCGTCACATGGCGCGAGGACTACGCCGCCAACCCCGGTCGCTACGAGCCGTATCTGCTGGGACTCTGGGAAGAATTGCTGAACCAACCCAGCGGGGGACGATGACCGATCGCCGACGCCCGGAACCCCCGGAGGATGGCCGCGGGTCCCAGCTCCGGATGTGGGATGACCAGCGCCGGGAGACCGCCATCGGGACGCTGGCCGAGGACGGTACGGAGTGGGAGATGGTCGTGCTGCTGGAGCCGGTGGCCGGGGACCTGTTTCGGGGCCGGCTCTCCTTCCGGCGAGGGGACGCTCGTCACGACACGGCGCCGGTGCTGGTCGAGGAATCGGCCGAGGCCGTCGTCCGCCGCGCCGGCGCGCTCCCCACCGCGATGCTCCGGCAGCTGCTCGCCTCGGCACGCGGCTGACCCGCGTCCGGCCGAGGCCGCGGCCTCCCGCTTCAGGGCCGCGGCCCGCGCGTGACTTCCGCCAGCAGGGTTCGAAGCATCCCGACGGCGGCCCCGAGCGATCCCCGCAGCGACCCCGAGACCTTCGAGCGGCCGGCCGTGCGGCGCCGGAAACGGATCGGCACGCCCCGGACGCGGTAGTCGGCCCGCAGCGCACGGACCTGCATCTGCACGTACCACCCGTAGTCGGGATCGTCCAGACCCAGGTCCCGGAGGCACTCCCAGCGGGCCGCCCGGAACGGACCCATGTCGCGCGTCGGAGACCCGTACAGGCCCCGGAGGATCCCCGAGACGAGACGGTTCCCGAGCGCGGCGTGGGCCCGGACTCCGGCTCCCGACGAGGCCGCGCGCCGCTCGCCGATCACCAGGTCGGCGCGATCCTCCCGGATCGGCTCCAGCAGCCGACCGATCTGACCCGGGGCCTCGAAGTCGTCCGCGTCCAGGAAGACCAGGACGTCCGGCGGCCGAGGGCCGAGCGCCGCGATGCCGGCCAGGCAGGCCCGCCCGTAGCCCCTCCGCGGCTCCGTGACGACGCTGGCGCCGGCCTCGCGGGCGACCGCGGCGGTCCGGTCGCGCGAGCCGTTGTCCACCACCACGACCCGATCGAGGCACGCCCCCGGGCCCGGATCGGCCGCGGCCAGGGCCTCCAGGAGACGCGGGAGCGTCGCCTCCTCGTCCCGCGCGGGCACCAGGACGGCCACCCGCAGCGTCACGCGTCCGGCCGACCGATGCGAGGGCCGGCGTGAGCCGCGGGCGCCCGGGAGCCCTTCTCATTCCGGCCCTGGGACTGACCGAGGCGCTGGCGCTGGCGGCGATCGGCTGGATCCCGGGTGCGCGCGCCACCCCGCTTCCCGCCCTCGCCCTGTGGGCGGCCGCCTTCCTGGCCTACGGGGCGGCCGGCCTGGCGTGGGACCGGGCTCCCGCGTCCCGCGCCGCGGTGTGGGGCGTGGGGCTGGGCGCGCGGGCCCTCCTCCTGCCGCTCGAGCCCCACTTCTCGGATGACGTCTACCGCTACCTGTGGGACGGGTGGGTGCAGCTCGCCGGGCTGAACCCGTACCTGCACGCGCCCGCGGATCCCGCCCTCGCGGAGATCCGGACCGCGTGGCACGCGCTGGTGAACCACCCCGAGGTCCCGACGATCTACCCCCCGGCCGCCCAGGCCGTCTTCTTCCTGCTCGCCGCCGCGGGATCCTCGATCCTCCTCCTCAAGCTGGCCTGGATCGCCTGCGACCTCGGGACCGCGTGGATCGTCGACCGCCTGGCGCGACGCCGGGAAAGCGCCGCGGGACCGCCGGCCGGAGAGGGGGGCCGCACGGCCGGGGGGGGCAGCCGCGCGCTGCTGCTCTACCTCTGGTGCCCCCTCCTCGTCCTCGAGGTGGCCTGGAGCGCGCACCTCGAGCCGCTGGGCCTCCTGCCCATGGTGGCCGCCGTCCTCCTGCTGGGCTCGCGGGCGGAGAGGTGGCGCGGCCGGGAGCACGTCGCGGGGGCGCTGCTCGGCCTCGGCGCGGCCGTGAAGCTGGCGCCGGCCGCGGGGCTTCCGGCCCTGGCGCGCCGGCACGGGGCCCCGGCCGCCGCCGCGGGACTGGGCGTCATCCTCCTCTTCTGCCTTCCCTACCTCTCGGCGGGCGAGCGCCTCCTGGAGGGGCTGGGCGTCTTCGCGGATCGGTGGGAGTTCAACCCCGGCCTCTGGTGGGCGCTCGCGGAGGTCGCCGGCGACCGGACCGCCCGGATCCTCGGCGCGGCGGCGGTGGCCGGTGTGGCCCTGCTCGCGGCGGGGCGCCGGTGGAGCGTGGAGCGCGCGCTCTTCTGGACGATCGGGACGGCGCTCGTGCTCTCGCCCACGCTGCACCCGTGGTACGTCCTCTGGATCCTCCCGTTCGCGGCGCTCCGTCGGAGTGTCCCCTGGCTGCTCTTCACCGGATTGATCTTCCTCGCGTACTGGGGACGCACGGCCTACCTCGAGACCGGTGCCTGGCCTCAGCCCGGCGGGGTCGCTCTCCTCATCCACCTTCCGCTCCTGATCCTGCTCGCCCTTCAGGCCGGAGCGACTCGCGGGTGGTGGCGGCGTAGCCCGCCGCGAACAGGCCGGTGAACGGGACGGGCGGGATCAGCCCCGCGAACATCAACCTCGCCATGGCCGCCCCCAGCGCGACGGCCAGCGCTCCTCGGAGCGCCACCGCCGGGATGTCGCGCCGGGCCGTGTAGAGCCGCCCCCGACCGCTCCCGCGCTTCGGGGTGCGCCGGAACGGGGCCCGGCCCCCGCGCAGGCCCCGGAGCACGGCGAAGGTGACCGGCACGCCGAGCCCCAGGCCCAGCAGCACGGCCTCGCCCACGCGGCGGACGGACGCGAGGGGTCCGTGCCCGCGGAGCCGGGCCGCGACGCCGTAAAAGATCAGGAAGGGCAGCATCGCCAGCCCCAGGGCCACCGCGTGGACCCAGAGCGGAAGCAGCGCCGTCGAGCTCCCCAGGAGCCCGAGGCCGCCCAGAGCCACGCCCAGCGAAAGAGTGGGCGGATGCGCCGCATGGGCGCAGAGGTGCGCGGTCGCCTCGAGCTTGATCCGTCCCGGCAAGTCGCTCCGCCAGACGGCCGGGAGGAGCTTCCGGGCCGTCTGGATCCCTCCCTGCGCCCACCGCTGCTGCTGGACCTCGAGGGGCCCCATGCTCCCGGGCAGCTCCGCCGGGACCCGCACGCCATCGAGGTACGCGAGCCGCCAACCCCGGAGCTGGGCCCGATAGCTCAGGTCCAGGTCCTCGGTCAACGTATCGGCCTGCCAGCCGCCGGCGTCCTCCACGCAGCGCTTCCGCCACATGCCGGCCGAGCCGTTGAAGTTGAAGAACAGGCCGCAGCGGTAGCGCGTCTCGTGCTCCACGGCGAAGTGGGCGTCGAGCAGCAGCGCCTGGGCCCGCGTGAGCCAGCTCTCCTCCTCGTTCAGGTGCGCCCACGCCGCCTGCACCGCCCCCACCCTCTCGTCGCGGAACGGGGGAAGCAATCGGCGGACCAGGTCGGGCGGGGGGACGAAATCGGCATCCAGCACCAGCAGGAACTCGCCGCGGGCCCGCCGGGCCCCGTAGGCCAGCGCGCCGGCCTTGAAGCCCGTCCGTCCGGGACGCCGGATGTGACGGACGTCGACCCCGCGGCGCCGCCACCGCCCGACCCGCTCGGCCGCCAGCTCGACGGTTTCGTCGTCCGAGTCGTCCAGCACCTGCACCTCGAGACGGTCCCGCGGATAGTCGAGCCGGCAGGCCGCATCGATCAGCCGCTCGACCACGTTGGCCTCGTCGTACACCGGGAGCTGCACCGTGACGCGGGGCAGCGGTCCCCGCCACGCGCCCGGCTCGCGGCGGCCGGGACGACGCAGGCGCAGCCAGACGAGACGCAGCCGATGGGCCCCGAACGGAACGAGTACCAGCAGGATGAGCAGGTAGAGCCCGCCCACGGCGGTGGCGAACGGACCTCCCGTGAATTCCATCACCCCGACTCCTCCGGGCGGACCCTGCGCGTGCGGCACGTCCCCGCTCCCGGGCGCGCTCGCCTCGGCGGGGAAGCCGGCGCGGCCGACGTGCTCGACCTCTCTCCCAACAAAGAGGCGGCCCGAGGCGATCCCGGGCCAGGGGTCGGGGGTCGGAGGGGATGCGGGGATGAGACGGCGGGTCGAAGGAAGGGGAAAGGGCGGACGCGGCACGGAGGAAGGACCGACGCGGCACGGAGGAAGGGCGGACGCGGCACGGAGGGATCGGGAGGGCGGCGCAGGCACCGCGCTCTCAGGCGGAGGCGCTCTCCTCGGCCTCTCCCTTCAAACCGTGCCGGATCGTGATGCCCCGCACCATGTAGACGACGTCCTCGCCGATGTTCGTGGCGAGGTCCGCGATCCGCTCCAGGTTGCGGCCGATGAGGATCACCTGCAGGCACCCGGAGATGTTGTGCTCGGTCATGTGCGTGAGCATGACCCGCGCGAGCGACTCCTGCAGCCGGTCCACCTGATCGTCCCGGGCGCACACCGCCCGCGCCTGCTTCGCGTTCTGCTGCACGAACGCGTCCAGCGCGTCCCGCAGCATCTCGCGCGCCCGCCCGCTCATCTCCTCCAGCTCCGGGGGCCGGGGCACCGGGTTGCGAAGCGTGGAGAGCCGTTCGGCGGCCTCGGCGATGTTCACGGCGTGGTCGCCGATCCGTTCCAGGTCGTTGTTGATCTTGAGGATCGTGACGATCACCCGGAGGTCCCGGGCCATCGGCTGGTGCAGGGCGAGCAGCTCGATCCCCGTCTCCTCGATCGCCACCTCCGCCTCGTCGATCGCGTGGTCCTCCTCGATCACGTCCTCGACGGTCACGTCGTCGACGCTGCCCATCACCAGGCCCACCGCGCGCTCCACCATCTCCTCGATCTCGTGCGAGAGGAGGTGGATACGCTCCTTGAGCTCGTCCAGTCGCTCCTCGAAATGCTTCTGGGGCATTATCCGAATCGGCCCGTGATGTACTGCTCGGTCCGCTCCTTCTGGGGGTTCGTGAAGATCCGGTCCGTGTCCCCGTATTCGATCAGCTCGCCCATGTAAAGGAACGCCGTGTAGTCGCTGACGCGAGCCGCCTGCTGCATGTTGTGGGTCACGATCACGATCGTGTACTCGCGCTTGAGGTCTCCCATCAGGTCCTCGATGCGGCCCGTGGCGATCGGATCCAGGGCGCTGGCCGGCTCGTCCATCAGCAGGATCTCCGGCTCCACGGCCAGGGCGCGGGCGATGCACAGCCGCTGCTGCTGCCCCCCCGAGAGCCCGAGGGCGCTGTCGTCTAGCCGCTGCTTCACCTCCTCCCAGAGCGCGGCGGCCTTGAGCGCGCCCTCCACCCGCTCCTCGATCTCCCCCCTGTAGCCGTTGATCCGGAGCCCGAACGCCACGTTCTCGTAGACCGACTTCGGGAACGGGTTCGGCTTCTGGAACACCATGCCGATGCGGCGACGCACC
>CAYMQZ010000034.1:5893-18990 GCA_964392705.1 uncultured Gemmatimonadota bacterium | reverse complement strand
CGCCCGGGCCGTAGGATCGTGACGGCCTCCTTCCGATCGCCGCGACGTCGCTGGCCGGTCCTGGGCCTGGCGCTCGCGGTCGGCGTCTCGACGGTGCCGGCGAGCACGGCGGCGCTACAGGAAGGCCGGTCGACGTTGCGGATCCGCGTGGTCGAGGAAGGCGGCGGGGATCCGGTACCCGGAGCGTGGGCACGGGCGTGGAGCGAGACCGACCGCGCCGGGTTGGTGAGCACGGACGCGCACGGACGGGCCCGCTGGAGGGGCCTCGATCCGGGCCGCTGGTCGCTCGCCGTGCGTTGTCCGGCCGGCCGGCGCTGGCTGAGCACCCGGCGACTCCTGGAAGTCGAGCTCGAGTTGAGCGGAGGGGCGGACACGACGGTCGTGATCCGAAAGCCGGCCGACCACTGCCGGGAGCCCCCGCTCGTCACCCGGACGGACACGTTCTCGGGTCACTTCACCCACGGCTTCGAGAGCAGCACCTTCCATCCCGACCGTCCGTTCGGCGATCTGGCGGCGACGTTGTACGAGGACGCGCCCATGGAGGCCTGGGTGAGCTTCACGGCGACCGGGCGCGAAAGCTGGAAGGAGAAGAGCGAGGGCTTGCCGCTGCTCGAGACGTCCTATCCCTGCTACGCCGTGCGGTGGAGTGGCGAGCTCACCGGACCCGGGGAATACGGCCACATGGGTTTGGCCCTGTACCGCCTGGACGTCTCCGACGTCCTCGAGCTGCGGCTGGTCAAGGAGGAGCGCTGCAGCGGGTCCCCGCACGCCCGCGCCCATCACCAGGTCGTCTTCCACCCGGGCGAGCGCCGCGCTCTGCTCCTCGGCGGGAGCACGCGTCGCGGCGAGGGCTATCACTACTTCGACGACGTCTGGGCCTGGAACGGCTCGCGCTGGATCCTGGCGGGCCGACTCCCGTTTCGGAGGAGCAGTCACCGGGCCGTCCATCACGGGACCCGGAACTCGATCCTCCTGTTCGGTGGGACGGACGGACGGGAGGTCGAAGCGGAGGCGATACTATGGGAGCGGCGGAACCGGGACTGGGCGCCCGTCGCCCGACGACCGCGGGCCGGGAGGGCGGAGCCGGGGATGTGCTACGACGCTGGCCGCGACCGGCTGGTCCTCTTCGGAGGCTGGCCGAAGTCGGGCGGGGAGCTCGCCGGCTCCACCTGGGAATGGAACGGCGAGCGCCTGCGCCGCGTGGCCCGGTCGGGGCCGGTGGCCCGCGCGGGCCACGCTTTCGTGTACGATCCCGCGCGGGAGGCCTGCCTGCTGTTCGGGGGGCGGGGAGAGTCGGGATACCTCGACGACACCTGGCAGTGGTCGGACCGGGGCTGGCGGGAGCTGGACGTGGAGGGACCTTCCCCCCGCTGGTTCTTCGGCGCGGCGACGGACAGGCGTGACGGGCGGGTGGTCATCTTCGGAGGCCAGGGCCCGGATGGCGACCTGGGGGACACCTGGGCATGGGACGGCGAGGCGTGGCGGAGGGTGGCCGAGACGGGGCCGCCGCCCCGCAGCATGGCGAAGATGGCGGCGGTCGGGGAAGGCGTCCTCCTGTTCGGGGGTCGCTCGCTGGATGGCGGGCTCCGCGACTGGGGCGACACCTGGATCCTCGTCGGGGCCCGCTGGACGCGGTTGGCCGAGTGAGGCCCCGGTTCGAAGCCGAGCGTGGGAACCGATGGTGAGCCGAGGTCCCCTGCGCCCGCCGCGTCCCGTCCTGCCGCTCGAGCCGATCCGGCGGGTGGACCACGAGCTCGTCCGGCTCCTCCGCGCGCTGGATCCCGAGGACTGGGCGCGGCCCGCCTCGACCTCGTGGACGGTCCGGGACGTCGCGGCCCACCTGCTGGACGGGAACCTGCGACGCCTCTCGCTGGACCGGGATTGCTTCACGCCCGAGCTGGAGCCCCCCAAGTCCGGCGGGTTCGGCGGGCTCCTCGACTACTTGAACCGGCTGAACGCCGAGTGGATCCGGGCCGCGAAGCGGCTGAGCCCGCGGTTGATCGTCGAGCTGCTCGAGGTCACGAATCCGTGGGTCCTCGAGCACTTTCGGAGCCTCGATCCGGAGGCGCGCGCCGCGTTCGCCGTCGCATGGGCGGGCCAGGAACGCTCGCCCGCGTGGCTGGACGTCGCCCGCGAGTACACCGAGAAGTGGCACCACCAGCACCAGATTCGCGGCGCCGTCGGCGCGCCCGAGCTGGACGACCCCGCGCTCCTCGAGCCGCTCCTCGGAACGCTGGTATGGGCACTCCCCCCCGTCTACGAGGACGTGGAGGTCGGCGAGGGAACCGTCGTCCTTCTCCGGGCGATCGGCCCGCTGCGACTCGGCTGGGCGCTCCGCCGGGACGAGGATGGCTGGTCGCTGCACGAGCTGGAGGAGAAGCTGGACGTGCCGACCGAGTTCGTCGCGGCGGCCGAGCTGCGGCTCGACGCCCGGCGGCTCTGGCGGCTGCTGATGCGAGCCGAGACCCTCCGGGCGAGGGAGCATGCCGAGGTGCAGGGTCCGCCCGCGCTCACCGATCCCCTCTTCCGGGCCGTCGGGCTGATGGTGTGACCGGCCCGGACGGGAGGCGGGAGGTCGGGCTGGAAGGTGGCTCTGGAGGCCGCGCGAAGACTGACGGACGCTCTATTCCGAAGGGAGGACGGATGACGCTGGAGAACATGGCCGCCGAGACCGGGGTCCCGCTGGAGCAGGCGGAGGCGCTCGCCGACGGGCTCGTGGGCGGAGGGGTCGCTCAGAAGCTGGGCACGGCGGTCCTCATCGTGCAGGACTTCATCGACGGGGATGTGAAGCCGGCCATGGCCACGGAGCTGGGCCTCTCGCTGGACGGCGCGAAGGCGCTGAGGGAGCGGTTGGGGCGCGAGGGGTCCATCGGCCTGGTGGTCGGTCTCCTGCTCGAGCGGACCCGGTGACGCGCTCGGCGAGAGGCTCGGCGGGCGGGGTCCGGGGCGGCTCCCGCCTCCGGCTTCCCGACCCGCTCGCGCTTCTCGCCGTCGGGAGTCTTTCTGGCCGCGTCCCGTGCTAGACGATCTCGACCAGCTCGATGTCGAAGTTCAGCGGCTGGCCGGCCAGGGGGTGGTTGGCGTCGACCGTGACCTGCTCTTCGCCGATCTCGGTGATTCGCACCGGGAACGTGTTGCCGCTCTTGTCGCGCATCTGGAGCTCCTGCCCGACCTCTGGATCGAGCTCGTCGGGCAGCGTCGAGCGCTCGAGCGACACGATCAGGTCGTCGCGCCGGTCGCCGTACGCCTCGTCGGCGGGGATCTCGACGGCCTTCTCCTCTCCCGGCTCCATTCCGAGCACGGCCTGCTCGAAGCCGGGGATGACCTCGCCGGCGCCGACCGTGAACTCGATCGGATCCCGTCCCTCGCTGGTGTCGAACACCGTGTCGTCGTCCAGCTTGCCGGTATAGTGGACGCGCACGGTATCTCCGCTGGTGGCTGTGCCCACGCTGCTTTCCTCTTCTCGAGACATGAAGTCCGGCTCCAGACCGCGGGCGATGAAGCGACCGTTGGCCGTGAAGCCCGTGCCCGATAGGGTAAGGATTCGGCGTCCCCGCGTCCAACGATCGCCGCCGGCCGTCGCCCCCACGGAGGCGGCGGAACCGGGGATATGAGGACCGCAGCGTGAGCTTCTCGGTTCGGCGCTTCGAGGACCCGCGCGCGTTCCGGCGGCGGGCGGAGCCGTGGCTGCTGCGCCGGGAAGCGGAGCACAACCTGCTGCTGGGTCTCCTGCGGACTCTGGAGACCTCGCCCGATCTCTTCGAGCCGCCGATCTATCTGGCGAGCTGCGAGCGGGACGACGAGATGGAGGGGTGCGCCTTCCGCACGCCGCCGTTCAAGCTCGGGCTCACCCGGCTTCCGGAGGCGGCTCTTCCGCCGCTCGCGTCCGACGTGGCGGCGGTCTACGAGAAGCTCCCGGCCGTGCTCGGCCCGTCCCTCGAGGCGCGCGCGTTCGCGGAGCTGTGGGCCCGACGCACGGGCTGTGAGCCACGGGAGGGGATGCGGCAGCGGATCTTCCGGCTCGAGCGGGTGATCGACCCCGCTGAGCCGGCCTCCGGCCGGTTGCGGCTCGCGGGGCCCGGAGACCTGGAGCTCGTGACCGGGTGGATGGAGGCGTTCCAGGAGGAGGCGGGAGTGGCCAGGGTGGACGCCGGCCGACTGGCTCGCGAGCGAATCGGCCGGGGAGCGATGTTCCTGTGGGAGGCCGAGGCGCCGGTCTCGATGGCCGGCCACGCGGGCGAGACCCCGAACGGCGCGCGCGTCGGTCCGGTCTACACGCCGCCCCCTCTCCGGGGCCGCGGATACGCGACCGCGCTCGTCGCGGCGCTCAGCCGCCGCACCCTCGAGGCGGGGAAGCGCTTCTGCTTCCTGTACACGGATCTGGCCAACCCCACCTCCAACCGCATCTACGAGCGCATCGGCTACGAGCCGGTCGCCGACGTGATCGACGTGCACCTGGACGAGGAGACGAACGGATGACGGGAGCTCCCCCGACCCGGCTCTAGTCGCTCCCGCCGCAGTAGGAGACGGCGGCGCCGACCAGGATCTGGGCCAGCGCCGCCAGCGACTCCGCCTCGACCCACTCCTCGGCGGCGTGCGCCCCGGTCCCGGACGGGCCGATGACGACCGTGTCGACGCCGGCCTCGGCCAGCAGGGCCGCGTCCATCCAGGGCGATTCGCCCACCTGGCGCGGCTCGCGCCCGAGGGTCTCCCGCGCGGCCGCGGTCACCGCGCGGACGATCGGCGCCTCGGATGTCGTCTCGAACGGCGCACGGTGGAGGAGGACCCGGAGGGAGGCCCGGAAGCTCGGATCCTCGGCGCCGAGGGCGTCCAGGATCTCCCGGACCTCGGCCTCCACCCGCTCCTCCGTCTCGCCGGGGACCGTTCGCCGTTCGATCCCCAGGGTGCAGCGCGCGGCGTAGGTGCTGAGCCCGGTGCCGCCCCGGAGCGTGGCGGCGTGCAGGGACGGCGCCCCCAGCAACGGGTGGCCTTCGCGCTCGCGAAGCTCCCGCTCCAGAGCCTCGAGGCGGGCGAGCACCCGTCCCATGCGGAGGTTGGCGTCCACTCCCAGCTCGGGCTTGCTGCCGTGGGCCGCCCGGCCCTCGGTCTCCACCTCGAGCCAGGTGAAGCCCCGGTGGGCGAGGCACACCTGGAGGCCCGTGGGCTCGGTGACGATCGCCGCATCGGGGGCGTATCGCTCCAGCAGGTCGGAGGTGCCGAGACTCGCGTGCTCCTCGTCGGCCACGGCGGCCACCAGCAGGTCGCCCCCGAGGCGGAGGCCGCCCTCCGCGAGGGCCCGCGCCGCCCCGATGCAGGCGGCCAGGGCCCCCTTCATGTCGTAGGCCCCCCGGCCGTACAGGCGACCGTCCCGGAGCTCGCCCGAGAAGGGCGCCTCCATCCCCTCGACGCCCACGGTGTCGCAGTGGGCGTTCAGCATGAGCGTCGGCCCGTCGCCCGCTCCGGGCAGCACGCCGACGATGCTCGGCCGGCCCGGCTCCGGCTCGTGCACGTGGGTCTCGAGTCCCGACTCCTCCAGGACCTGCCGCACGAACCCCGCGATCTCCGCCTCGCCACCGGCGCCCGGCACCAGCGAGGGGTTGACGGAATCGATCCGGACCAGCTCGGCGGCGGTTCGGACGACGAAGTCGGGGTCGATCGAGGTCATGCCCGGCCCCCGGGCGGAGGACCGACGCTCATTGCCGGATCGCCACGGCCGCCACGGCCGCCATCCCGGCCGCCAGGACCGCGCCTCCGACGAAGGCGGCCCCGGTGCCGAAGCCCGCGACCAGCGCGCCCGCGAACAGGGGGCCCAGTGTCTGCCCCAGCCGCAGCACCATCCCGTTCACGGACATGAAGGCGGCCCGGTGTCGGTCGGGCGCCAGCCCGACGAGCAGCGTGAAGATGCTGGGTATGGCGAATCCGTTGGCCAGCCCGAAGCCCACTGCCGGGATCAGCAGGGTCCAGATGCTGTCGACGAGCGGGATCGGGAGGAAGACGACGGCGTAGGCGGCGTAGCCGAGGACCACCAGGGTCTTCTCGGAGACGTAGCGCGAGATGCGGCCGAGCTGCGAGGCGGACAGCCCGGAGGAGAGCGAGACGCTGGACATCACGAGCCCGATCGTGAGCGAGCCCGTGCCCAGCGACTCGTCCATCAGCACGGGGAGGTACGCCAGGTAGGGGCCGAAGATGAGCATGAAGGTGACGGTCGTGGCCGCGAACAGCCCCAGCGCCTTCGGTCGACGCACGCTCTGCCACACGGCCCCCAGATACTCGGAGAAGGACTCGCGCCCCTCGGGCTCGGGGTTGTCGAGCCGCAGGTGCACCAGGAGGGCCACCGGCAGGGCGATGATGGGCAGGAAGAACGGATAGAACCAGGCCAGCGTGGCCAGCGCGCCGCCGATCGCCGGCCAGCTCGCGGTGCCGACGCTCAGCACGCTCGAGTTGTAGCCCATCGCGGTCGTCCGGGCGCCGCCCGAGTACAGGTCGCCGATCAGCGTGACGTTGAGCGTCCCGAGGGAGGCGGCCCCCACGCCCTGGAAGAAGCGGAGCAGGAGCAACAGGTCGAACTCGCGGACCAGGCCGCACGCTCCCCCGGCGACGCCGTACAGGAGGAGCGAGGGAACGAGGATGCGCTTTCGTCCCCAGCGGTCGGCCAGGACGCCGAGCACCGGTGTGAGCAGCACCCCCGGAACCGTGAACACGCTGATCAGGAGCCCGACCTCCTGCGGGGTCACGTCGAGCGCGCGCGCGATCTTCGGGAAGGCGGGGGTGATGCTGGACACGGACATCACGGCCGTGAGCGTGACGGCGAAGATGACCAGCAGGTTCGGATCGCGGTAGAGCGGGCGCTCGGGTAGGTTGTCGGCGGTGGCGCGCCGGTCTTCGGGGGCTGCCTCCCCGTCGCGGAGGGCACGATCCCGGGGGCTCGATTCGGGGCGTGGGCTCATCGGCCGCATCGTATCGGCGCGCTCACGGGCACGACAGGCCGGCGCGCCCACGGGCGCGACAAGCCGGCGCCTTCGAAGCGCGAGGCGGGATCGGACCAGGGAAAGGAGCGGGGTTCCGGATGACGGCTGGAAGAAGGAGCGCGCGAGCCGGGACGGAGCCGGCTCGCGCGATCACGACGTGGGTCCTGGTCGGCCTGGCGCTCGTCACGGCCGGCCGCGCGGCGGATGCGCAGGAGACGACCCGCGTCATGGTGCGGGCCGTGGCCAAGGACGCCAAGGTGATCGGAAGCGGAGTCGGCGGCGCGCGGATCACGATCCGCGACGCGGCGACGGGCGAGGTGCTGGCCGAGGGCGTCCAGGAGGGAAGCACGGGCAGCACGGAGGCGATCATGCTGACGCCCCGGCTGCGCGGGCTCTCGGGCTACGGCGTGGATCCCGAGGCCGCGGGCCTCCTGGCCGAGCTCTCGCTGGAGCGGCCGACCCGGGTCGAGATCGCCGCCGAGGGGCCGCTCGACACGCCTCACGCCCTGCAGCGGGCCTCCAAGACGCTGCTGCTGGTGCCCGGCCGCGACGTGCTGGGCGAGGGGGTGATCCTGGAGCTCAACGGATTCACCGTGGAGCTGCTCGCGCCGGCCGCCGAGCCGCCCGAGGGGGAGCCGATTCCCGTCGGAGCCGGGCCGATCGAGGTGCGGGCACGGGTGACGATGCTGTGCGGCTGTCCGACCGAGCCGGGCGGCATGTGGGACGCCGACCAGATCGAGGTGGTGGCCCGCCTCCTGCTTGACGGAGCCGTCGCGGCCGAGACGCCGCTCGAGTTCTCCGGCGAGGAAAGCGTCTACGTCGGGACGCTTCCCGACCCCGGGCCCGGCCCCGCCGCGGTCGAGGTGATCGCCGCGGATCCCACGCGCGCGAACTTCGGCGTCGTGCGTCGTGCGATCGAGATGTCCGACGAAGCGCGCGCCGGCTCAGTCGAGCGGGTCCTCCAGCTCGCCCGCGATCGCCTCGAAGGCGTCGGTCGAGGTGACGAGACCCAGGACGCGTCCCTCCTCGGTCACGAAAGCCAGCTCCTGCCGGGCCTCCTGGAAGCGATCGATGGCCTCGCTCACCGCCAGGTCGGGCTCGAAGCGGAGCGGTGACACGGCCAGCTCCTCGAGCGACGTCCGCCCCGCGCGCAGCGCATCGAGCGCTCCGAACAGCGCGGGCACGTAGATGGTGCCGAGCGCGTCGTCCACGTCGCTCCCGACGAGCGGAAAGCGCGCGTGACCGTGCTCGGCGATCAGGGCGAAGTTCTCCTCGATGGGCCGCTCGGTGGACAGCGCCCGGATCTCCCCGCGCGGCACCATGATCTCGCTCACCGGAATGTCCTGGATTTCGAGGGCCCGGACGATCTCGCGCCGGCGCTCCCGACCGACCTGCCCGCGCTCCAGCAGGGTGCCCAGACGCTGTCGGAGCTCGACGTAGCTGGTGATGGGACCCTCTTCCGGACCTTCCTCGGTCCAGGAGCGCGAGATCTCCACCCCGAACAGGCCGAGGGTGGCTTTGGCCAGCCCGTCGCCGAGCAGGATCACGGGCTTGGCCACCTTCGTCCACCACCAGAGGGCGGGAGCGAGCCGGTGGAGCACCTGCAGGGGCCGCTCCACGCCCAGATAGGTGGGAGCCTGCTCGCCCCAGATCTTGTGGACGAGGTTGATGAGGATCACGGCGACGACGATGGAGAGCAGGTGCCGGGAGCCCGCCCCCAGCCCGGTCACGCCCACGGCGCCCTCGAGCAGCGCGGTGACGGCCGGCTCGGTCACCACGCCGAGGAGGATGCTGCTCGTGGTGATCCCGAGCTGGCAGCCGGTGAGGTAGATCTCGAGGCGCTCGGTCATCGCCCACGCCTTGCGGAGCCCGGGCGAGTCGCCGAGCTCCTCGCGATCGAACTGGCGCAGCCGGGTCAGGGCGAACTCGGTGACCACGAAGAAGGCGTTGGCCAGCACGAGCACGGCCCCCGCCAGGAGTCGAACCGCGATGTCGATCATCCGTTCTCTTTCGTGAGGCGGATCCCCGCGAGTCGCGACAACGGATCGCGGAACTCGCGTGTCAATCAAAGCGTGTAAAGGGCGGCCGCGCCCCCGGCGGGCACGGCCCGGTGAATCTCCCGCCGCTCCGACCCTATGCTTATGTTATGCCACGGACGGCCCCGAGCCCGAACCACCCGCGTATGGAGGTACCGGATGAAGCGTCAACCCCGCTCGATCCCCGTCGCCTGGACGCTCCTTCTGACCGGAGCGGTCGCGCTGACGAGCTGCGTTCCGCCCGGGCCGCCGGAGAACGGTCCCTCGGCGGAGGCCTCGGCCGAGAAGGATGACGACGAGCCGTTCGAGAAATGGGAAGAGGTCCTCGAGGACACGGAGGAGATCGAGGGCTTCCTCACCTTCCACAAGAAGCGGGACGGGACGCTCTTGCTGGAGCTGGCACCGGACCGGCTGGGCGAGGAGTTCGGTCTCCTCATGCACTACAGCCGTGGGGTCGGCGACTTCAACCTGCAGCAGGGTCTGCCCCTCAGCCAGGTGCAGCTCATGAGGCTCCGCCGGGTGCACGACAAGGTCCAGCTCGTCCACGTGAACGAGCGCTTCACAGCGACGCCCGGCAGTCGGCTGGCGCGCGCCCTGCAGGAGAACGTGGGCCATTCCGTGGTCGCGGCGTGGGACATCCAGAGCGAGCACGACTCCACCAAGCACGTGCTGGTGGACGTGACGAAGTGGCTCGTCTCCGACTACGCGGGCGTCTCCGAGCAGCTCGGCTTCTACTACGGTGGCAAGCCGGTGAACCTGGACTCGGGGCGCAGCAACGTGGGCCGGATCCTGGCCTTCCCGAAGAACGTGGAGATCGACGCGGAGCTCACCTTCAGCGCCGGATCGCCGCCCGTCTTCGGAGGCTACGGCGTCTCCGATCACCGCTCGATCCCCGTGGGCGTCCGCTACTCGCTGTTCGCCCTGCCCGAGCAGCCGATGCATCCCCGGCCCGCCGACGATCGGGTGGGCTATTTCCTGACCGCGCACTGGGACTTCTCCCGCGACCAGGAGGAGGAGGCGTTCGTCCGGTTCGCGGACCGGTGGCGGCTCGAGAAGAAGGACCCGGACGCCGCCCTCTCCGAGCCCGTGCAGCCGATCGTCTACTACGTGGACCGGAGCGTGCCGGAGCGATACCGGCAGTACGTGAAGGAGGGGATCGAGGCCTGGAACAAGGGCTTCGAGGCCGCCGGTTTCCGCGACGCGATCGTGGCCAGGGATCCGCCGGCGGACAGCGCCTGGAGCGCCGAGGACGTGCGCTACTCCACGGTCCGGTGGACGCCCGGCTACAACATGGGCTACGCCATCGGGCCGTCGCAGGTGGACCCGCGCACGGGCGAGATCCTGAACGCCGACATCCTGATCTCGGCCAACTGGCCGCGCTTCTGGCTGACGGAGTACCAGGAGATGGTGGGGCGGCCCGCCGGAGCCCCGGAGCGGGCCGGGACTCCGCACGGCGCCCCGGCCGATGGGCCCGGAGGAGACCTCACCGCGGGCACGGGGCTGCCCGCCGGCGCCGGCGGGGGGCTGGAGTCCCTGATCCGCGACTACGAGCGGGCCCGCTGGATGGCCGCCGGACTCGGGCCGCTCCAGGCGCAGCGGCTCTGCACGGCCGCGATCGGGAAGGCCCGGCAGGCGGCGCTCGGGTACGCCGCTCTCGTGGCCCTCGGCGAGGTCGAGGTGGGTGAGATGCCGGAGGAGTACGTGGGTGGCGCGATCCGGGAGCTGGTGATGCACGAGGTGGGGCACACCCTGGGCCTGCGGCACAACTTCAAGGCTTCCTCGGCCGTGCCCTTCGACCGGTTGCACGACAGGGAGTTCACGCGGAAGAACGGCGTCTCCGTCTCCGTGATGGACTACAATCCGGTGAACCTGGCGGCCGATCGGAGCCGGCAGGGCTACTACTGGATCCCCGAGGTCGGGAGCTACGACGTGTGGGCGATCCGGTACGGGTACTCCGTCTACCCGGGCGCGAGCGAGCGAGCCTCCCGGACGCCGGACGCAGGCGCCCCCGCGACGCCGGGAGACGGCGCCCCCGCGACCACGGGAGGGAGGGCTCTCGCGACCCCCGGCGAGCCGAGCGGGGGGGACGGCGGAGATTTCATGGAGACGGCCCGGATGGCGCGAGCCGGGATCCCGGATGAGGAGCGCGAGTGGCTGAAGGAGATCGCCTCGGAGGCCTCCGACCCGCTTCACGCCTACGGCACGGACCAGGACGCCGGGATCGGTACGTACGCGATCGATCCGCTGGCCAACGCGTACGATCTGAGCGACGATCCGCTCGAGTACGCGCGCAACCAGGCCCGCATCGTGGCCGCCGTCCAACCGAGGCTCGAGGAGCGGCTGATCGCCGAGGGCGAGGCCTTCTACCGCCTGCGGAGCGCCATGACGGGCATGATCTTCGAGCGCTTCCGCTCGCTGTTTCCGCTCGCGAAGAACGTGGGCGGGCTGTACTTCGCCCGCGACCACAAGGGCGACCCCGACGGACGGTCGCCGTTCACGCCGGTGACGGCGGATCGGCAGCGGGAGGCCGTCCGGTTCCTGGTCGACCAGGCGCTGGACGAGGACGCGTTCGAGTTCGATCCCGAGCTGCTGAACAAGCTCGCCCCGAACACCTTCTGGCACTGGGGCGTGGGCTTCTTCCAGCTCCCGGTCGACTATCCGGTGCACAGCTACGTGCTGTTGGTCCAGCGGGCCATCGTGAACGACCTGCTGGCGCCCCCGCGACTCTGGCGGATGCTCGACAACGAGACACGCATGCCGGAGGGGACGGAGTTCTACCCGGCGAGCGAGCTGTTCACGACGTTGACCGGCGCCATCTGGAGCGAGCTGGGCTTGGACGCCTCGGGCCGCGTGACCGGCCGGGCGCGCCCGGCCACCTCCTTCCGCCGGAATCTCCAGAGGGTACACCTCGACCGGCTCATCGACCTGCTGCTGGACCGGGTCGGCGGCTTCCTGTCGTCCTCCACGCCGGAGGACGCGCGCTCCCTTGCCCGGCACGAGCTGGGTCGCCTGTCCCACCGCATGGGGCAGGCGTTGCGGACCGGTGGGCTCGACACGATGACGCGCGCCCACCTGGAGGAGTCGAAGGCGCGGATCGACCGCGCGCTGGAGGCGTCGCTGGAGCTGGGAGAGGAGCGCTGACGTTCGGTGGCGCGCCGCCGCGCATCGCCGGACGCGCCCTGCTCCGGGGTGTGGTGGCGGGGCTGATCGCCGGCGGACCCGCCGCGGCCCAGGCGGTCGACCTGCCGGGCGAGGTGCGCCGGATGGACGGACCCGTCGGCGAGCTGCGCGTGGTGGACACGGGCCCGGTCGCCGGAAGCGGCGGGGCCACCCCTCGAGCCGACGCGCCCGGGGAGGCGGCGCGGGCCCCCGGACCGGTGCCCGTCGTGTTCGTGCATTCCCTGGCCGGATCGCTCGAGAGCTGGGCGGCCCAGCTCCGTCACCTGGAGGGACGACGTCGCGCCGTGGCGCTCGACCTCCGGGCGCACGGGGAATCGGATCCCCCGGGCCGCGTGGCCTATACGGTGCTCGACCTGGCCGAGGACGTCGCGGCCGTGGTCGGGGCGCTGGAGCTCGAGCGGGTCGTGCTGGTGGGGCACAGTCTCGGCGGCGGAGTGATCGCGGCCTACGCGGCGCGCCACCCGGAACGGGTGGCCGGGTTGCTGTTCGTCGACCCGGTCGGCGACCAACGTCAGGCCCGGGACGAGCTGGTCCAGTTCCTGTTCGAGCTGGACCGGGACTACGAGACCACGATCGAAGGCTACTGGGAAGGGATCCTGAAAGGGGCGGACGCGGCCACCAGTCGGCGCGTGATGGCGGACCTCGCCCGGACGCCGCCCGAGGCGGTCGTGCGCTCGCTGGAGGGGCTGCTCTACTTCGAGCCCGTCCCCCTCCTGGCCGACTACGAGGGACCCATGCTCGCCGTGATCACGCCGCTGAACGATCTGCCGCTCAGCCTCCACGAGGTCGTGCCGGGGCTCGAGGCCGTGACGGTCCGGGGAACCAGCCATTGGCTCCACATGGATCGTCCCGAGGCGTTCCACGAGCGCCTGGACGCCTTCCTGCGGGAGGTGGACGCCGCCGCCGACGCCGC
>CAYMQZ010000034.1:0-5793 GCA_964392705.1 uncultured Gemmatimonadota bacterium | reverse complement strand
CGCCGCCGACGCCGCCGGCTGACCCGAACGTGGCATCGCTGAACCTGGAGGAAGCGTCCATGCGCCGTCCGAGCCAGTGGAGATCCCCAGCGTCGGCCCTCGTCGGACTCGCCACGGCGGTCGTCCTTCTCGCGGGGGACGGCGCGACCGGGGCCGCCGGCCAGGAGGCCGAACGTTCCGAAGGGGCGCGGCAGGCCGGCGAGCGGGCGGAGCGAGAGGCCGGCCGGCGGGAGCAGCAGGAGTCCGGCCAGGAGCCACTTCCCACCATCCGCGAGAAGACGCGCGGCATGGAGCGGATGGAGGGGTTCTTCGACCTCTACTGGGACGAGAAACAGGGTAAGCTGTATTGGCTCATCGACCGATGGGACAGTGAGTTCCTGTATCAGGTATCCCTGGCCACGGGACTGGGATCGAACCCCGTGGGGCTGGACCGGGGCCAGCTCGGCTCCACTCACGTGCTGGTCGCCCGACGCGTGGGACCCAGGGCGCTCCTGGTCGAGCCGAACTACGACTACCGGGCCCGCAGCCCGGACCCGGCCGAGGTGCGGGCCGTGTCGGAGGCGTTCGCGCCCTCGACCCACTGGGGCTTCGAGGTGGTCGCCGAAGGGGGAGGGCGCGACGCGCTGGTCGACGCGACCGATTTCTTCCTGCGTGACGCGCACCGGATCGCCGGGCGGCTGAAGGAGGCCGAGCAGGGGACGTTCGAGCGGTCGGCGGAGCGGAGCGTCTTCCACCTGTCCCGCACCCGCTCGTTTCCCGAGAATACCGAAGTGGAAGTCGCCCTGACCTTCACGGCCGAGGAGCCCGGTCCCCTGGTGCGGGGCGCGGCGGCCAGCGGGGAGGCGATCACGCTGCGCGTCCACCACTCGCTCGTGAGGCTCCCGGACGGCGGATACCGTCCGCGCCGGGTGGATCCCCGGGTGGGAGCCTTCGGGATCACCTTCCACGACTACGCGACCCCGATCGACCGGGACCTGGAGGTGAGCTGGGCGGCCCGCCACCGGCTGGAGCGACGGGACCCCGACGCCGAGCGCTCGGAGGCGGTGGAGCCGATCGTCTACCACGTGGACCCGGGAATCCCGGAGCCGATCCGCGGCGCCGTGATCGAGGGCGCCTCCTGGTGGAACCAGGCGTTCGAGGCGGCGGGGTACGCGGACGCGTTCCGCGTCGAGGTGCTGCCGGAGGGTGCCGACCCGATGGACATCCGGTACAACGTGATCCACTGGACGCACCGGCGGACCCGGGGCTGGTCGTACGGGGGAAGCGTGGTGGACCCGCGAACCGGCGAGATCCTCAAGGGGAACGTGAATCTCGGCAGCCTCCGCCTGCGTCAGGACCACCTCCTGGGGCAGGGGCTCGTCCTGCCCTACGCCGCGGCGGCGGGCGCGGAGGAGGGCGTTCGGCGTCGGGGCCGCGGCGAGTGGAGGGCGCCCGCGCTGTGGCGGGGCGCGCGAAGGGAAGGGGCTGCCGGCGGGACGGCGCGGCGGGCGGCGGGGGCGGTCGCCGGGCGGCTCCCGGACGCCTGCGACCTCGCCGGAGCTCCCGGGTTCGGTTATCTGGCCGCGGTGGCGCCCGAGGCGGATCCCGTCGAGATGGCGCTGGCGCGGATCCGTCAGCTCGCCGCGCACGAGGTGGGCCACACGCTGGGCCTCGCCCACAACTTCATCGCCTCGACCTACGGCCGCGCGAGCGTGATGGACTATCCGGCGCCGCTGGTCCGGGTCACCGAGGATGGGCAGCTGGACCTGTCCGAGGCCTACGACGTGGGGATCGGGGAATACGACGCGTTCGCCGTTCGCTGGCTCTACTCGGACTTTCCGGAGGGCGCCGACGAGGAGGCCGCCCTCGGGGCGATCGTCCGGGAGGGGCTCGAGTCGGGCATGCGCTTCATCAGCGACGCGGACGCCCGTCCGGCCGGCGCCGCGCATCCCCTGGCCCACCTCTGGGACAACGGGGCGGATCCGGTGGCCTGGCTGCGGGCGGAGATCGCGGTGCGGCGGATCGGGCTCGAGGCGTTCGGCGAGCGCGCGATCCGGCCGGGCGAGCCGCTGGCTTCGCTCGAGGCGGTGCTCGTCCCGCTCTACCTGCATCACCGCTATCAGGTGGAGGCGGCGATCCGCAGCGTCGGCGGCGTGGACTACAGCTACGCGGTCCGGGGAGACGGTCAGGCGCCGCTCCGGAGCGTGCCCGGCGGCCGACAGCGCGAGGCCCTGGATGCGGTGCTGGAGACACTGGATCCCGACTTCCTGGCCATTCCGCAGCGGATCGTCGCGACGATTCCGCCTCGCGCCTTCGGGACGCCGGCGGAGGAGACGTTCGCGGGTCGGACGGGGCCCACCTTCGATCCACTCGGGGCGGCCGCGTCGGCGGCCGACTACACGGTCGGCCTGCTGCTGCATCCCGGCCGGATGGCCCGGCTCGTGGAGCAGGGCGCGCGAGACGAGGAGCTCCCGGGACTGGACGAGGTGGCGGATCGGCTGCTCGCGGCCTCCTGGCGGCACGCCCCGCCCGCGGACGCCTATCGGGCGCTCGTGAAGCGAGAAGTGGACTGGGTCGTTCTGCGACGGCTCCTGGAGGAGGCGGGAGGGCCGATGAACCCCGCGGCCGTCCGCGCGGTATTGAATGAGAAGGTCGTGGAGCTCGCGAGCTGGCTCGAAAGTCGCGAAGCGTCGGACCCGCACGAGCGCCTGGCACTGGACGAGATCCGTCGGTGGCGGGCACGCACGTCCGAGGCGCGCCACCCGGAGGGCCCGGCCGACTTGCCGCCGGGAAGCCCGATCGGCTCGCCGCCCTAGCGACCTGCTAGGCGTGGGTCTTGCCCCTGGGAGAGAGGGAGGACGAGGCGCGGGCTGGTCCGCGCCGGACCCGCCCCCCGAACACCGGAAAGCCATGAGGCCGCGTGATGAGCCCCATCCTTGACCGCCCGCAACGTGTCCGTGCGCCGCGAGGTCGCCTCGCGCGGAACGCCTGGTCGACGGGGCGCCTCTTTGGCGCCTCTCGTAAAAGGCCAGGACGGCTTGCAAATGACGACGCCCGACGGATGAAGCGGAGCCCGTCCGTGCCGGCCCTCGCCGGTGCCCTCGGAGGCCTGTGGCTGGTGGGGCTCCCCCTCGCGGGCGCGGCCCAGGCGCCATTCCCGGCGGCGGACGGCGCGGCGCCGGTCGATGTCGCGGCGCCCGTCCTGTACGCCGAGGGGGCGTGGGACGGAGGTCTCCCCGGAGACAAGCTGGTCGTCCTCGACCGGGCGCGGGATCGCGCCGTGCTGGTCGATCCCTCCACCCGCTCGGTTCTCGCCCGGCTTCCGACCGGGATCGCCCCGCACGAGGTCGCGATCTCGTCGGACGGGCGTCGGGCCTACGTGGCCAACTACGGCCTGTCGGAGGTCGACCCGGCGTGGCCGGGGCTCGGGCTCGAGGTCCCGCCTCCGGAGGGGAGCGTCACGGTGCTGGATCTCCAGACGGGGAGGGTGCTCCGTACCCTGCGGCCGTTCCGGGTCGCGGCGGGCGAGGTCTTCCCCGCTCCCTATCGGCGGATGCATGGGATCCAGGTCGCCGCCGACGGCGGGCGTCTGTGGCTCACCGCCGAGGCGGACAGCGGCGTGGTCGAGATGGACGCCGGCAGCGGCGAGGTCCTGATGTTGTGGAAGACGGGGGCCGCGATGAGCCACACGCTGGTGCTCTCCGGGTCCGGCCGGAAGCTCTTCATCGCGAACCGGTCCTCCGATTCCATCACCGTGATCGATCGGCTCACCATTACGGCCCAGCGTATCCCCACGGGACGTCGGCCGGAGGGCCTGGCGCTCTCTCCCGCGGGCCGGGAGCTGTGGGTCGGGAACCGGGGCGACCACACGATCACCGTGGTCGACACCCGCCGGCAACGGCGGCTGGGGACGCTCGATGCGGGTGGCCTCGATCCGGCGCGCCTCGCGTTCCGGCCGGACGGCAGCGAGGTGTGGGTGGCGAACCGGCTGAGCCGCGAGCTCGTGGTCTTCGACGCGCGGACCCGGGAGATCGTGGACCGGGTGCCGCTCGAGGTCGCGCCGCTCGGCCTCCAGTTCTCGCCCGACGGCCGGCGGGTGTACGTGACCGCCCCGGAAGCGAGCCGCGTCCTGGTCGTGGACGCGCGGTGGCGTCACGTCCTCGATTCCTTCGAGACGGGCGGCGCCCCGGACGGCGTGGCCTGGAGCCGCGTCGCTCCCGTGACCGCCGCGGGACAGTAACGGACGACCGTCGCCCCGCTCGGCGGGGCGGACCCTCCCCGGCCCTTCACCCGTTTCCCGAGACGTCCCCGCTCCCTGCGGCGGCGCCCTGGCCCGTGTATCGTTTCGTGGCGTCGGAGCGTTGCAGGGTGAGTGGGATGCGGGGGGTAGGTTGCAGGCGGGGTAGGGCGCGAGGAGCGAGTCGTGGAGAGAGCGCGAGCGATCGCGGGATCCGCCCGTCGGACGGCCGGGCTGGCCGGAGCGTTGGGCCTGTGCCTGAGCGCCTGCGGAGGCTCGGAATCGATGGGCCCACCGACCGGGTCGTCGAGCGTACGCATCGTCTCGGGGCCTACGGCGCTGCGTCAGGGCGACGTGGCGGGCTACGGGGCCGAGGCTTCGGGGAGCGCGGCCGGCCAGCCGATCTCCTGGTCGGTGGTCCCGACCTCGGCGGGCCTCATCCAGGCCAGCGGTCGATTCGTGGGCTATGCGGTGGGGACCCTTCGCATCGTCGCCCAGGCCGGCAGCGCGTCCGACACGCTCGAGCTCGAGGTCGAGCCGCGGGACGTCCAAACCGGCGAGTTCCGCGTCGTGGGCCGGGGCGAGGTCCGGGAGCGCTTCACCTCCGACCTGTGGCTGCACGGCGACGTGGCGTACACGGGCACCTGGGGTCTTCGCGCGAACCCGGAGCCTCTGTTCGGAGATCGATTGTACGCCTGGGACGTGCGGAGCCCCTCGGCGCCGCTGCTGACCGACTCGGTGGGCGTCGACGCCCGCACCGTGAACGACGTGAAGATCCGGGCGGACGGGGCCCTGGCGGTGCTCACCCACGAGGGGGACACGGAAGCGGCCGACGGATTCAACGGGATCACGCTGCTCGACCTGACCGATCCGTTCCACCCCGTCCCCCTCGCCCGCTACACGGAGGGCCTGGAGCTGGGCGTCCACAACGTGTGGATCGAAGGTGACCACGTGTATGCCGTGGTCGACGGGACGCAGCCCGGCAGCGGGAGCGGCCTGGCCGTGATCGACATTTCCGAACCCGCCGAGCCCACGACGGTCGCCACCTTCTGGGGCGGGGGCACCGGCCTCACCAATTTCCTGCACGACGTGTACGTGCGGGACGGCCTCGCCTTCCTCTCCCACTGGGACGCGGGCCTGGTCATCCTGGATGTGGGGAACGGGATCGCGGGTGGCCAGCCGTCGAGCCCGGTGGAGGTGGGCCGCGTGCCGATCGAAGGGGGGCACACGCACAACGCCTGGTACTGGCCGGAGACGGGCTACGTCTTCGTGGGCGACGAGTACGGGACCCGCAGGGCCATGCACGTCGTGGATGCGAGCGATCCGGCCGACCCCCGTGAGGTGGCGACCTACGACGTGCCGGGCGAGACGCCCCACAACTTCTGGCTCGACGAGGAGCGGGCGATCCTGTACATGGCCTGGTACACGCAGGGCCTGATCGCCATCGACGCGAGCGGCGAGTTGATGGGCGAGCTGCACCGGCAGGGGCGCGAGGTCGCCTCGATCCGCTACGACGGGACGTCCGGTTGCCGGAACCAGACGGGGGGTGGGACCTGCACCTGGGCGCCGCAGCTACA
>CAYMQZ010000033.1:6290-19119 GCA_964392705.1 uncultured Gemmatimonadota bacterium | reverse complement strand
AGGATCCGGCCCGCCAGCGGGTCCACCTCCGCCTCGATCGGGGTCTCGCCGTGCGGCTCGCCGTCCACCTGCGCCGCCACGGGAGGGTCGGCCTCCACCCGCACCTGGCGGGCCTGGAAGAAGAGCATCCGGTCGTCCCCGTGCTGGTGGCGGAACACCTTCCACACGACCCGCGCCAGCTCCGGCAGGTTCCGGGGCGAGTAGACGCACACGTCCAGCTGCCCGTCGCGGAAGGAGACCCTGGGCGCCACCTGGAACTCGACCGGAAGCGGCCCGGCGCCGATGTGGCCCACGTTGGCCAGGAGCACCATCGTCGCCTCGAGCTCCACCTCGTCGCCGTCGGCCACGATCCGGAACCGGGTCGGCCGTGGCGTCATGGCGTGCTTGAGGCCGCTGTACAGGTAGGCCGCGAAGCCCAGGCGGCTCTTGAGCTCCGTCGTCGCGTCGGCCATCACCTCGGCGTCGAAGCCGGCGCCCGCGATGAGGGCGAAGTGCTCGCCGTTCACCCGGCCCAGGTCGATCCGCTCCACCCGGCCCTCGGTCGCCACCCGCAGCGCGCCGTCGAGGGAGGAGGGGATGTCGAAGTTGAGGGCGAGCTGGTTGCCGGTTCCGCAGGGCAGGATCGCGACCGGCACCTCGGTCCCCACCGTCCCCCGGAGCGCCTGCGCCACCGTCCCGTCGCCGCCGGCGGCGACCACGGCGCGCACGCCGTCGGCCGCCGCCGCCCGCGCCACCCGGTAGATGTCCGCGGGCTCGTCCACGTCCACCAGGTCGAACGGCACGCCCCGCTCGGCCAGGGCCCCCGCCACCCGCCGCCGGAACGCGTCCGGGAGCCCCCCGCTGGCCTTCCGGTTGATCAGCACCACGACCCGGCGCGACGCCGGGACCGGGTAGGGGAGCTCGGCCTCCGTCACGGGGCGTGGCTCAGCCGGCCGGCCCGCCCGCCAGCTCCTCGAGCCGCCGCACCCGCTCCTCGGTCGGCGGGTGCGTGCGGAACAGGGACGCGAAGGCGGCGCCGCCCCCGCGGAGCGGGTTCACGATGCACAGGTGGGCGGCCGCCGGGTTCACCTCCATCGGGATCCGGCGGGAGTGCGCCTCGAGGGACCGCAGGGCGTCGGCCAGCCCGCGGGGTCGGCCGCTGATCTCGGCGCCGATCCGGTCCGCCCGGTACTCGCCCGCCCGGCTGATCGCCATCTGGATGAGCATGGCCGCCAGCGGGGCGAGCACCAGCATCAGGATGGCCCCCGCCGCCCCCAGCGGCCCGCGGTCGCGGTCGCCGCCGAAGAAGAAGGCGAAGCGCGCCAACATGACGATCGCCGCCGACATCGTGGCGGCCACGGTGCCGATCAGCATGTCGCGGTTCTTGATGTGGGCCAGCTCGTGGGCGATGATCCCCTCGAGCTGCTCGCGGTTCATGATCGGCAGGAGGCCCCGCGTCACGCAGACCACCGCCCGCTCGGCGCTTCGACCGGTGGCGAACGCGTTGGGCTGCTCCGAGGGCGCGATCGCCACGGTGGGCATCGGGAGCCCCGCCCGCTGCCGCAGCCGGTCCACCATCTCGTAGAGGTCCGGCGCGTCGGAGCGATCCACCACCTCCGCCCTGTACATCTTCAGCACCACGCGGTCGCTGAACCAGTAGCTCCCGAAGTTGAACAGGGCGGCGAAGACGAAGGCGCCGAGCATCCAGCTCCCGCCCCCGAAGTACCCGGCGATGCCCACGAACAGGGCCGTGAGCAGCGCCATGAGCCCGAAGGTCTTCATGTAGTTCGTCATCGGCGGCATCGGATCCGTGAGGGTTCGTCCCGCCCGCCGGCGGCCTCGCCCCGGCGGTCCAGCGCTTCCGCTTCAATCTACACCGGGATCGGCCGGCGGGCTCCGTTCCCGGCGGGTCCCCCCCGACAGGCGGCATGAGCTCCGCGCGCCGGGAGCGAGGTCGTCGGCCGGCCCGGGCGCGTCAGAAGCTCCACTCGCGGAACAGGAAGAGCCCGAAGGTCTGGTCGAACTCGAGGCTCGAGCCCGTCGCGAGGCCGAAGCGACGCGCGAAGCGGTTCTCCGCCCGCGCCTCCAGCGTCCAGTTGGGCGAGAACCGCCACTCGATCGACCACCCGGGGTAGCGGCTCCCCAGCGGCTGTGTCACCGTCACGAACAGGTCGCTCCCCAGGTACTTCCCCACCTCGAGCTCGGTCGCCGAGAAGAAGCCGTCCGCATCGGCCACCGCCGTGGAGCGGGCGGAGCGCAGGGCGAAGAAGTCCAGCCCCATGTCGCCCACCAGGGCGCCCGAGAGGCCGGTCCCGATCGTGCCCAGGGCGACGTCGCGCCAGATCCGCTGCGCGTTCGCCACGTCGGCCGCGGCCGCGCAGGGCGAGCCGAGCGCCAGGAAGCAGAGATGGTCGGACTCGGCCATCGGGGGATCGCTGGTCAGCGAGATCTCGGTCTGCCGCATCGTCCCGCCGATCCCCACCAGGATGGTCACGGGGCCCTGCTCCGTGCGCGTCCGGTACTCGGCCGTGATCTGCAGGTTGGGGTTGAGCCCCGGCTCGCCCACGAACTCGATCGTGCCGCCCGTGATCCGGAGCTGTTGCCGGTACTGGGGAACCGGATGGAACACGTACGTGCCGCGGACCAGCCGCACGGTCCCGAACGCCACGATGCTCTCCTCCGCCCGGTCCATGCGGACGTCCAGGTCCTCGCCCAGGATCTCCACGTCCATCACGGCGGAGCGCAGCCACAGGTCGGGGCCCACGTCCAGCTCGAGGTCGAGCCGCAGGTTGCGCATGAACGGGTTCTGCACCCGCTCGAACAGCCGGCGCTCGGCCACGACGGTGGTGTCGATGAGCCCGAACACCTCCGGGTCCGTCAGGTCGATGATCTCCTGGCTGCGCAGGAACTCCTCCTGCCGCACGTCGCCGTTGAAGATCCGCGCCTCGCCCGTCAGGACCGGCTCCCGGTAGGAGCCGGCCAGGGTCGCCTCGCCGCTCAGCAGGAAGGACATGGCCCGCCGATCGACCGCGTGGAGGCGACGAGCCGTGAGGCGCAGGTCGAAGGCGGGGTCGGAGAGCTCCGCCAGGTCGACGCTCCCGCTCACCACGGCCGTTCCGCCGCCCGAGGACGCGATGTGGAGCGAGTCCAGGCGGGCCTCCGTGCCCCGGAACCGCGCCCCTCCCGCGACCTCCAGGAAGCGCACGCCCAGGTCGGGCGCGCTCGCCTCGCCCCCCAGGAGCCGCACCTCGCCGTCGAGCTCGACGCGCTCCGGTCCGCCCGTCACGCGCACCTCGCCGCGCACGAACCCGGTCACGTCGCGAAGGTTCTCGGCCATCAGCTCGATCACCTGGGCGGGCAGGCTGTCCGCGCGGATGCGGAAGTCGAACGCGTCGTCGGGCAACCGGGGCTCCCGGGCGTCCCGGAAGGCCAGGTCCACCTCCACCTCCCCCGACGCCCGGGCGAGCAGGCCCGCCTCCCCCCGGAGGTCCAGCTCGCCCACCAGACGCCGGTCCTCGTACTCGAACTCGCCGTCCAGCCGGGGATAGGTGACGGCGGCGATCCCGGCCGAGTCGATCCGGAAGGAGGCGCGCATGACCGGACGGCGCGAGGTGCCGCGCACGGCCAGCGAGCCGTCGAGCAGACCGGTGAGGTCGGGGGCGTCGGGTCGCGGCTCGAGCAGCTCTTCCACCCGGAGGTCCCGGAACTCCAGGTCGAAGTTGGCCTCGCCCTCCGGGGGAACCTCGCCCCGGGCGCTCAACAGACCCCCGCCCTCCCCGCGCAGCACGAAGTCGCGCGCGACCAGCCCCGAGTCCCCGTAGGCCAGGGTCGCGGGGCCCGCGAGACGCAGGTCCTGCTGGCCCAGCCTGAGGCGAAGCCGCTCCAGGGCGACCCGACGGCTCGCCTCGTCCCAGCGGGCGTCGCCGGCCACGTCGAGCAGGAGCGCGGTGTCGCGCACGGCGAACAGTCGGACGTCGGCCCGGCCCGGGCCCACCCGCTCGAGCCGGGTGGACAGCGAGTCCACCCGCTGCCCCAGGGCCCGCAGGTTCCACGCGGTGGCGTTCATCACGAGCGAGTCCAGCTCGCGCGGCCGCGCGACGTCCAGTCGCGCTGCCAGGGAGTCCGCCCCGTACTCGCCGTACGACACCGCCCGGGCGGAGAGGCTCCCCCCGAAGGAGAAGGCGTCCACGTTGCCGAACACGACGCCGCGCGCCGCGAGCGAGCCCGCGAGGGTGTCGGGCCGCGTCTCGTCCCCCGCCCGCTCTGCCGGCTCGGTCTCTCCGGGGAAGTTCGCGAACAGGTCCTCGGGCCGCTCCGGCGTCCCGGCCCCCGAGCGCCCGGCCACCAGCCAGCGGTTCCAGCGGGAGAGGTCGGGGACCTCGAGGTCCAGGACCAGCGTGCCGCTCAGCTCCTCGGCGACCCCGAGCCCGCCCCGCCCCCGCGCCTCGCCCACGTCGGTCCGCACGGCGAACGTGTCGACCACGGCCAGGCCGTCCGCCACGCGCAGGCGCACCAGGCTCGTGTCGATGCGGGCCTCCGCGAACACGGAGGGGAGGATCTCCAGGTCCAGCCGGGCCTCGAGCGTGGCCGGGTCCGTCCCCCGACCGCGGACGCTGCCCCGGATCGCGAGCTGGGTCTCGGGAAACGTCTCGGCCCACTGCCGCAGGTCCACCCCGCGGGCCTCGACGAGCGCGTCGTAGGCCTTCCGCTCGGCCTCCAGGTCGAAGCGGCCGTCGAACGTCAGCCTTCCGCGCGGCGTCTCCAGGTTGGCCTCCGCCCGCAGATCGGCGAGGGCTCCCCGGGCCGAGAGCGGGCCGCGCACCGTGCCCACCAGCCGGAGGTTCGGAAAGTGCGGATCGAGCAGGGCGAGGGCGAGCGGGTCGGCCGTGAGCTGGACGTCCACCCGCGAGGGCTCCCCGAAGTCCGTCGTCCCGCCCCCGGTCACGTGCGAGGTGGCGTGCTCCGGGCTCTCGTGGTACAGGTCCGCCGTGAAGGCCAACCGCTCGCCGGTCACGCCGTCCAGGGTCAGCTCGCCCCGCAGCCGGCCGCCCAGATCCAGCTCGACGCCCACGACCCGCGCCCAGCGGGGCTCGAACGCCCCCAGCTCGAGCCGCAGGTCGCGCATGACGTACGGCTCCACCAGGCTCACGCCACCGACCGCGCGGAGTCCCGACGGCGGCTCGCCGCCCTCGAGATCGCCCAGGGTCCCCTCGGCGTCGATCCGCAGCCGGTCGATCGGTCCCGTTCCCCGTACGCGTCCGTTCACGTACCCGTCGATGAGGGGATCCCGCTCCAGCAGCCGATCGACGAGCTGGAGGCGCAGGGGCCGGAAGCGGAGGTCCAGCGCCTCGAAGCGGGCCGTCTCCTCGAGCAGGAGCGTGAAGGACCCCTCCATCTCGGAGTCGCGCACCTCCGCGCTGCCCCCGAGGACCTCGACGACCGGGACCTCGCCGCGGGTCCAGAGGACGAGATCCATCGGGCCGCCGCCCTCCTCGGGAACGGGGATCGGCAGCCACTGCAGATCCGAGAACCCCGCCGGATCGGCCTCGATCTCGAAGCGGTAGGCGACGGGATCGGAGGGAAGCACCCAGCCGCCGCCGGACAGCCGGCTGGCCGGGAGCCGGGCGTCGTCGACCTCCACCCGGACGGAGTCGCCGAAGGTGAGCCGGCCGTCGAAGTGGAGGACGTCCAGGGGAAGCTGCACGGCCTTCAGGACCGCTGCCAGCTCCTCCATGCGGATCTCCATCGGCAGGCGCGGGTGGGCCAACCGCATGAGCGGAAACCCGCCGCTCAGCGATTCGAGCTCGACGACCTGCACGTAGCCCTCGCCCTCCGGTGCCGGCTCGACCCGCCAGAGCGCGTCGCCTCGAAGGCCCTCGGCCACGGCGCTCTCGTACGCCGCCCCCTCCAGGTCCGAGGCCCACGGCATGCGCATCGTCACCTCGCCCGACCCGATCTCGACGTCGTGCAGGGAAAGGCGAGTCTCCCCGGGAGGCGCCGCCGTGTCGGCGGTGAAGATGCGGTCGAAGTTCCAGGTGCCGTCCCGGGCCTGCAGGAGCTGCAGCCGACCCCGCGCCGCCCGCACCTCGCGGAAGATGAAGTTCCCCCGGAGAAAGCCCGTGGGATCGTAGGCGATCCGCACGCTGTCGAGCGAGACGAACGTCTCGCCCCCGGGCTCCACGATCGCGAACCGGCCCAGCGTCGCGTGCGAGATGAGATTCCCGGCCACGATCGGGCCGAGCTGGACGTCGCCCGAGAAGGCCGCCTCGAGCCGACCCTCGATCCAGCCCGCCACCGCATCGCGGCCCACCCGGGTCTGCGTGAGGGTGAAGAGCCCGGCCGCACCGGCCAGGAGGAGCAGGCCGAGGAGCACGGCGAGCCCCCGTCCCAGGCGGGCCGCCAGCCGCCCGAGCGCGCTCCCCTCGCTGGAGCCGGCGTCGCTCGCGCCGGACCCGGGGCCGTCCGGCTCGCGCGAGCCCCCCTTCGCTCCGGCCGCCCCCCCTCCGATCGCCTCGGATCCGCTCACCTCAGAACGCCTCGCCGATCGAGATGTGGAACTGCAGCCGCCGGATCAGCTCCCGGAACGAGCCCGGATCGTCGAAGGTGAACGGGTCGAACAGGACGCGCTCCTCGAGCTCGCGGATCTCGCCGTCCGGCAGCTCGGCCACGACCGGCAGCATCGCCGCCCCGCTCGGGTTATAACCGATGTCGAGCCGGAGGGGTCCGACGGGGCTGCGGTAGCGGATCCCCGCCCCCGGGGTGAGCACCGGCGCCTCGAGGCTCTCCAGCCCCCTCCAGACCTGTCCCAGATCCAGGAACGCCGCGAAGCCCCACGGCCCGCCGAGCCGCTTCCGGAGCTCGAGGCTGGCCTCCAGCGCCGCGTCGCCGCCGGAGGGCCGCTCGTCGAGCGCGCCCGGCGCGGTGTCCGCCAGGGCGACCGCGCAGGCCGTGAGCCCACGGTCCGGACAGTGCTCGACGGAGTCCACGGCCAGCACGCGCGGCCCGAGCAGGTTCTGGCCGAAGCCGCGCACGCTCTGGGCTCCGCCCGCGAAGAACCGCTTCCGGGGGTGGACGATCTCGCCCGCGCGCTCCGGGTCCGGATCGAACGCCAGCCCGCCCGTCGGCTCCACGACGCCGCCCCGGATGCGCGCCGCCACGACCACGCCGTCGCCCAGCGACTCGAAGTTCGCCGCCTCCACCGCGAGGCGCAGGTACTGATAGTCGGAGGCGGTGAGGCGGTCCGCGCGCTCGGCCTCCAGGTCGACGTAGAAGCCCCGGGTCGGGGAGAACGGGACGTCGGTCCGATCGTACCGCCAGGTCAGGGTGAGCGGGGAGAGCAGGCGGCGCGCGATCAGGACCTCGATGTCCTCGGGCTGGCAGAACCCGAAGTTGATGCAGAAGAAGATGTCGGCCGACTCCTGGGCGAAGCCCGTGAACTCGATCAGGTAGCCGAGCGCCACGGACATGCCCGGTCTCAGCTCCCGGGTCAGGCCCACCTCGCCGCCGCTGCTCGTGCGCACGAAGATGTCGGGAAAGCTCTCCCGCTCGTGGAACAGCGCGACCCGGAAGCTCGTCCTCGCCGCGAAGAAGTTCGGCTGCTGAACCTCGCCCCGGATCCGGAAGTCCAGGTCCTGAAAGACCTCGTCCTCGCCCACGTCCGTGCAGGGGAAGGTGCCGTTCAGGGCGTCCGAGAACAGGTTCGAGAGACGCGCGGTGAGCTCGAGCCGCCGGGCGCGCCCCATGAAGTTCCGGTGCGTGAACCCGGCCTCGGCGAGCGCGCACTCGGTGGTCGTCAGCCCGGCCCCCGTACGGACCGTGCGCAGCGCCGCCTCGGTGACCTCGACCCGGATGTCGACGGTCGTGTCCCCCGGCGCCGGCGGGCCCTCGCGCGTGATGTTGGCGAACCGGAGCGCGTCCAGGCCGTACAGGTTGCGCTGGCTCTCGAAGATCTTGCGCTGGTCGTAGTACTGCCCGCTCTCGAAGGTCAGGAAGCGTCGGATCACGCCTGGGCTCACGGCCTCGGCGCCACGGATCTCGACCCGGCCGATGCGGACGCGCGGGCCGGGATCCACGTTCAGCTCCACCCGGGCCCCCTCGCCGGGGGGGATGAAGATGTCCTCCAGCACGACCGCGTCGATGTAGCCCCGGTTCAGCAACCGCTCCCGGATGAGCTGCTTGCCGGCGTTCAGCTGGACGAGGTTCAACGGATCGCCCTCGGCCAACGGGAACTCGCCCCGCAGAGCCTGCGGGTCCTGGATCCCCTCCAGCCCCCGCACCGTCAGGGAGTCGATCCGCACCGGCTCCCCCTCCTCGATCCGGAACGTGACGCGGACTTCGCCGTCCAGCCGGTTCACGGCGGTGTCCACCTGCACCGACCGGTATCCGCGCTGTCGGTAGAAGATGCGCAGCCGCAGCATGTCGTCCGGGAGGCTCCCCTCATCGAGGAAGGCCCGCTCGTGGGCGAAGCCCCAGTCGGTCAGGGGACAGAAGGGGAGGAAGATGAAGAGAAGGCTCCGGCACCGGGTCTCGCCCGTCGCGATGGCCGCCGCGAGCTGGTCGTCGCCGAAGGCCCGGTTTCCCTCGAAGCGGAGGGACACGACCTCGCGGTCGGCCGTCTGAGCCTGCAGCGGTCGCCCCGGCGGCGCGAGCAGCGGGAGCGCGCCCGCCGCCAGGACGAGCGCCGGGCGGAGGGCTCGTCTCACCGGGAGTCGGCGCCTCTCCGACCTCCCCCGCCGGGATCCCGCCCCGGCTCCGGGCGCCCCTCGCGCTCCGCCGTGGAGGGGTCCGGGAGCGCTTCCCTCTGGAACCAGAGTCGGGCGATGTAGAAGACGGCGGCGCCCGCGAGGACGCCCGCGGCGGCGGCCGCCAGATCCTCCCAGGTCTCGGCCTCGGTCCGGCGGTAGATCGTCATTCTGAGAGCCTGGTCATTGCTGAGAGCCCGGTCATGCTAAGAGCCTGTCCGAGTCGTGACGCCGGCCGCCTCGCCGGCCGGGCCCGCCCGCCGGGCCAGGATCCACGCCCCGACCAGGATCACGCCCACGCTGATCGCCTGGGCCAGCGTGAACGGTCCCAGGAACCGGTCGTCCTTCGCCCGGAAGAACTCGACGACCAGGCGCTCGACCCCGGCGAGCAGGAGCCACAGGGCGAACAGCCAGCCCGCCTCGTGAGGACGCTTCCGCAGCCGCCAGAGCACGAGGAAGATGAGCAGCGACATGCCGGTCTCGTAGAGCTGCGTCGGGTGGACCGCCAGCACCTGCGAGTCCGGGACCCCGGCCGGGATCTCGACGTCGAACTCCCGGAGGTTCCCCGCGGTCGACGGCGGAATCCCGTTCGGGAAGGCGATCCCGACCCAACTGTCCGTCGGACGGCCGTAGTCGTCCCCCACCAGGAAGCAGCCGATGCGGCCGATCCCGTAGGCGAGGGCCAGGGCCGGGGCCGTGGCGTCGGCCGCCGTGGGCAGGTGGGCTCCCCGCCGGCGGACCGCCAGCACGCCGCCCAGGACGCCGCCGATGAAGCCCCCGTACCACACGAGTCCGCCCCGCGAGAACAGCATCCCGAGCGGATCGGCGGAGGTCTGGTCCCAGTTCAGGAACACGTAGTACAGCTTCGCCCCCACGATCCCGCCGATCAGGGCGCCCAGGAGGATGTCCGCCGCGAGGTCCTCGTCCTGGCCCAGACGCCGACACTCCGCCCGCAGGACGAAATAGCCCGCCAGGAAGGCCAGGGCCATCATCGCCCCGAAGGAGTAGATGGTGAACTGGCCCACGACGGGCAGGTCCAGGTGGATCAGCTCCGGATGCACGCCGCCTCCTCGTCCGTCCGGGTCGACCCCGCCTGCCGTCCCCGCGCCGTCGCGCTCACGCCATCCGCTCCGTCGGCGCGCGGGCCGGACCAGGCCTCCAGGCCGGGAAACGGCAGCGCCGGATCGGCGTTCAGCTCCCAGCCGCTCCGCTCTCCGCGGCTCAGCCGATGGGCGGCCAGGCAGGCGACCATGGCGCCGTTGTCCGTCGACAGGCGCGGCGAGGCCGCGACCAGCCGGCCCTCTTCACCCAACTCGTCGGCCATCCGGGCGCGCAGCGCGGCGTTGCACGCCACCCCCCCGCCCAGCAGGACCTTGCGCCGGCCTGTCAGCTCGACCGCCCGCATCGTCTTCGTCGCCAGCACGTCCACCACGGCGGCCTGGAACTCGGCCGCCACGTCCGCGCGCGCCTCCTCCAGCGCGCCCTCGCCGCCCTCCTCGAGCTCGGCGGCCAGGAGGGCCGCGGCCGTCTTCAGCCCGCTGAACGAGAAGTCGAAGTAGCCGTCGTCGCCGGGTCGGTCCGCGGCGCGCAGCATCGGGCGCGGGAGCGAGAAGCGACCGGGCTCCCCTCGCGCCGCCTCGCGCTCGATCTCGGGGCCGCCGGGATATCCGAGCCCGAGCCGGCGGGCCACCTTGTCGAACGCCTCGCCGGCCGCGTCGTCCCGGGTCCGACCGAGCAGGTGATAGCGGCCCCACTCGGGCGCGTGGAGCAGCAGGGTGTGGCCGCCGGAGACGAGCAGCGCCACGAACGGGGGTCGCGCCGCCTCCGACTCCAGGACCCCGGCGAACAGGTGCGCCTCCATGTGGTGCACCCCCACGAGCGGCAGGTCGTGGGCGAAGGCGAACGCCTTGGCCCAGTTCACTCCCACGAGCAGGGAGCCCACGAGGCCGGGACCGGCGGTCACCCCGACGCCGACGAGCTCCTCCGCCGCCACGTCCGCCTCCTCGAGCGCGGCCCGCGTCACCGGGTCGATCTTCCGCAGGTGGGCCCGCGCCGCGATCTCCGGAACGACCCCTCCGAACGCCGCGTGGGCGTCCTGGGAGGCGATGACGTGGCCGAGGATCCGCTCCCCGTGGACGACCCCGGCCGAGGTCTCGTCGCACGACGTCTCGATCCCGAGCACGGGCCCGTCGAGCGCGGCCATCACCCGTCCTCCGCCCCCGCGGTGGCCGACGTGTCGGATGTCGTCGCTCCTCCGGTGGCCGACGTGTCGGATGTCGTCGCTCCCGCGGCGCCGCCGGGGATCACCCGGACCGCGGTCGGCGAGACCTCGGCGGTCGCCGAGACGCCCTCCGGGAGGCTCACCTCGACCGGGCGGCGGGCCACTTCCTCGGGCACCGCGTCCACCCGGACGGTGGCCGACATCTCGCGCACGCTCAGGTCGTCCACCTCGCCCGAAGGGCCCCGCAGGATCAGCTCGACCGCGGGAGGGGACAGCGTGACGCCCGCGGCCCCCGGGCCGACGGCCCGCAGCGAAACCCAGAAGCGGCGCTCGACGAGCGAGTCCACGCGCAGCGTGGCCAGCACGTGGTCCGGCTCGAGGCCGAGGGTCTCCAGCTCCCCCGGCGTCCGGAGCTCGAGCTGGCGCGTGGTCGACGCCTCGAGGCCGTCGAGCGCCACCGGCTCCGTCTCGACGTGGGAGACCGTCTCGACCTCGCCCCGCGCCCCCCGGACCGTGACGGTCTCCGGCTCCACGATCGGGGCCCCGACGATCGTGAACCCATCGGCCGCCGTGGCCGAGACGTCGATCGTGACCGGGACCCGCTTCTCGGCGATCCGGTCGAAGCGGACCTCGACGCTGGAGGGCCGGACGTTGACCGGCTGCACGTTGAGGCGCCGGTCGAAATGCACCATCGAGGGATCGAGGTCGACCGTCACCACCGAGTCACCGACCTCGTCGATCGTGTGGCGGATCGCGACGTCGCCGGGAAGGCCCAGGATGTCGCCCAGCCTGCCGCGGAACGTCGTACGCACCTCCGTCGGCACCTCGACCGGGACCCACCCCTCGTCCGGAAACTGGAACTGGAGCGCGGTGGTCACCGACTGCTCGGTGCGGTCCTGGTCGGCCGAGACGTTGAACCACAGCAGCACGGCCAGGGCCAGGGCGGCCACCTTGTAGGGCCAGTTGTCGATCAGCGCCGCTCGCCAGTCCACTCAGCCTCCCCGCGGGTGGCCGGCCACCTCGACCGACACGAAGCCCCCGCCCCGGAGCGAGTAGCCGGGGGGCGGCGACTGTCCCATGATGCGTCCCGGCGCCTGGGCGGCGTCCGGGTCGTACCGGACCGACCCGAGCTGCAGACCCGCCTCCTCCAGCAGCGTCTCCACGTCCTCGATGTGCATGCCCCGGAGGTCCGGCACGGCCACGACGCGCGCGCCCTCGCCCACCCGCAGCTCGACCTCGGCCGGCAGGCGCACGCGGGTCCCGGCCTCCGGCTCCGTCCCCCGCGCCCCGGGCGAGGAAGCCGGGACCGTGCGGGTGCGCACCGTGAAGCCGAGCCGCTCCAGGACCCCCGTCGCCTCGTTCGCCGAGAGACCGCGAAGCGGCGGCACCCGGGCGGTGCCGACCCCCAGGCTCGTGGACACGCCGAGGGTGTCGCCCGCCGCGGCCCGCTGGCCGGCCAGCGGGCTCTGCGCGACCACCACGCCCGGGGCGGCCTGAGGGTGGTGGATCCCGGCGATCACGGCGAGCTCCAGACCGCGCTCGGCGGCTCGTCGGGCGGCCATCTCGACCGGCTGGCCCACCACGTCGGGAACCTCCACGAGATCGAGGGGCGCCGACCGCTCCGGGGCCGGAAACAGCCAGGCGGCCGCCGCGAAGTAGCCCACCGCGAAACAGGCGAAGACGACGATGGCCGTGCGGGCCCACCGGCCGCGCTCGCTCCGCAGCCAGCGGAGGGCGCGGGCCGCTCGGTCGCGCCACTCGTCCCGGGCCCGCGCGGACCCGGCCTCCGAGGGGGCCGGGTCGGACCGGGCGGGGTCGGAGCGCGCCGCGCCCGACCTTCTCCGGCCGCCCCCCAGCCCCCGCCGGCGTCGAAGCTTCACGGCACGGC
>CAYMQZ010000033.1:0-6190 GCA_964392705.1 uncultured Gemmatimonadota bacterium | reverse complement strand
GCTTCACGGTCCGGCCCGGCGTCGGAGGCGGGCGGCGTAGGCCCCATCCGTGCCGCGGGTCCAGGGCAGCACCCGCAGGTCGCCGGCCGGCGTGATCACGTCCTCGGGCAGGCTCGTCCCCGGGGCGGGCTCGCGCTCGAAATCGTCGTGTCGCTGGAGAAAAGCCTCCACCTGGCCCTCGTTCTCCTCCGCTTCCAGAGAGCACGTCGAATACACGATCCGCCCACCCGGCGCCACCAGCGCCGCCGCCGCCTCCAGGAGCTCGCGCTGGAGCTCGACGAGCGCCTCGAGTCGGCCCGGTCCCACCCGCCAGCGGGCGTCGGGCCGGCGCCGCAGGACTCCCGTGCCCGTGCACGGGACGTCCAGGAGCACGGCGCCCGCGCTCGCCAGCGCCGGCCGGCGTCCGTCCATGACGGCGAACAGCAGGCGGGAGCCGGGACCCCGAGCCGCGGGACCCCGCATCCCCGCCCGGCCGCGCGTCAGCCGCTCCTTCGACAGGTCCGCCGCAACGTACGGTCCCGCGGGGGGCGCCTGCCACGCCACCCCCAGCGCCTTGGTCCCCGGCGCGGCGGCGACGTCCAGCACCGGCCCCTCCAGGCCCCGGCTCGCATACTCTACCACGGCCGACGCGGCAGGATCCTGGACGACCGCGGCGATCCGTTCCAGCAGCTCGGCCGGCGCTCCCTCGGCCAGCCGACAGGCCCGGGGCCACTCCGGCAGCGGCTCCAGCCGGAAGGCCGGCCCCAGCGCCTCGGCCGCGGCGCCGCAGCTCGCGTCCTCCAGCAGCCGGATCGTGACGGGCGGCGGCCGGTTGTCGAGCTCCACGAGGCGCCGCACCTCCGGAAGGGACCAGCGCTCGAGCCAGCGACGCACCAGCCACTCGGGATGCGAGCCGCGGATCGTCAGGTCGCCCAGCGGGTCCCGCGCCGGGTCGGGGAAGGCGTCCGCCCCCGCCTCGCCCCGGAGCGCCGCGCGGAGCACGGCGTTCACGAACCCCCCGGCGCCCCGCCCCGCGACGCGGCGCGCGCCTTCGACCGATTCGTGCACCGCGGCGTGGTCGGGCACGCGGGTCTCGCGGATCTGATACAGGCCGAGACGGAGCCAGAGGAGCACGGCCCGGTCGAGCCGGGCGAGCGGGCGCTCGCTGAGGCGGGCGAGCTCGGCATCCAGGCGGGCCCGCAGGCGAATGCAGCCGTACGCCAGCTCCATCGCCAGGGCCCGATCGCGGGAGGAGAGGCCCTCGAGCCGTGACGCGGCGGAACGGTCCGCGTACGCCCCCGCCTCGACATCCTCGAGGACGCGGAAGGCGGCGGCGCGCGGATCGGCCGCGCTCACGCGGCCGCGCCGCGGCGTCGGCTCAAGCCGGGAGCCCGGCCGTCGGGCTCGAGGGAACCGCCCACTCCCGCTTCGGCATGCGTCCGGCCCGGTAGGCCAGCCGACCGGCCTCGACGGCGCGTCGCATCGCGCGGGCCATCTCGACGGGACGCTCGGCCGCGGCGAGGGCGGTGTTCATCAGGATCCCGTCCACCCCCTGCTCCATCGTGAGGCAGGCGTCGGATGCCGTGCCCACGCCGGCATCCACCACGACCGGGATGTCGAGCCGTCGCTTCAGGATGCGGACGTTCACCGGATTCAGGAGGCCGAGGCCGCTCCCGATCGGAGACGCGAGGGGCATGACGGCGGCGCAGCCGATCTCCTGCAGCCGCAGGGCCGTGACCAGGTCGTCGCTCGTGTACGGGAGGACCGTGAACCCCTCCGCCACCAGCGTCTCGGCCGCCCGCAGCAGCTCGCCGACGTCGGGGAGCAGGGTCTCCTCGTCCCCGATCACCTCGAGCTTGACCCAGTCGGTCAGGCCCGCCTCACGGCCGAGGCGCGCGATCCGGACCGCCTCGTCGGCCGTGTAGCATCCCGCCGTGTTCGGAAGCAGGAAGAACTCGTCGGGATCGAGCCAGTGCAGCAGGCTCTCGCTCTTCGAGGCGTCCAGGTCGACGCGGCGCACGGCCACGGTCACCAGCTCCGCCCCCGACGCGCGAATGGCCGCCAGCATGGTCTCGCTGTCGGAGTATTTCCCGGTCCCGACGATGAGCCGGGAGCGGAAGGTGCGGCCTGCCATCACGAACGGGTCGTCCCGCTCCACCTCTCGCTCCGCTCGCTCGGCCGTCGTCGCCATCCGCCCTCCTCCGTATCTCTATCTCTGTCTCAGCCGCCCCCGACGAAGTGGACCACCTCCACCCGGTCGTCCGGCTCCAGGGTCACGCTCTCCAGCTCGTCGCGCCGCACGATCCGGCGATTGACCTCGACCACCACGGCCCGCCGGTCCACCTCCAGATCGTCCAGCAGCCCGGCGACGGTCAGCCCCGCCGAGATCCGGCGGTCCTCGCCGTTCACGCGTATCCGGATCGGGCTCTCGCTCATCGTCCTCCGTCCTCGCGGGATCTCGACTCCGCGCCCTCAGGCGGAACGGAGGGCGGCCACCAGTCGGGCCGCGGACTCCGCCGGATCCTCCGTCGACCACACGGCCCGGTGGGCCGCGGCCCCGTGGGCGCCCGCCCGTCGCACCGCCCGGGCGCCGGACGCCTCGATCCCGCCGATCGCCACCACGGGGACATCGGCGGCGTCGGCCGCCGTCAGCGCCCGCCGGGCCTCCGAGACGAGACCGCGTCCCGCGCCGGGTCGGCCGGGGTGGCTGGGCGTGTCGTAGATCGTACCCAGCAGGAGAAAGTTCGCTCCGTCGCGGGCCGCCTCGACCGCCTCGGCCGGCTCGTGCACCGAAGCGCCCACCTGCAGCCGGCCATCGACGAGCCGGACGACCTCGGCGAGGGGGAGCGCCCGACGCCCCACCTGGACCGCCTGAGCGCCCGCGGCCAGGGCCACGTCCGGACGCCCGTTGACGACGCACCAGCCGCCCCGCCCGGCGGCGGTCCGGGCGAGGGCGGCCGCCAGCTCCCACAGCCGTCCGCCGGGCTCGCCGGGAAGCCTCAGGTGGAGCGCCAGGTCCGCCCCGCACGCCTCGAACAGCCGCCCCGCGAGCGCGAGAAACCCCTCCCGCGTCGTCTCCTCGGGACCGGCGATCGCGTGCAGGACGGGGAGGGGACCGCCGCGGGAGGTGGAATCGGCGGCGGAGGCGCCGCCGTCGCGGGGCACCGGCCGCCTACCGGAAGCGGTCGCCCGGGGCCACGCCGCGGCCGCGCACCCACGCGGCCGCGGCCATGCGCGGGCGGCCGGCCGGCTTCACCTCCGCCAGGCGGATCGCCCCCTCGCCGGCCGCCACGACCACGCCCTCGCGCGGGTCGGCCTCCAGCACCGTCCCCGGGGCGACCCGCTCGGCGTCCGGCCCGGCGATCCCCGATGGCGCCGCCAGGACGCGCGGTCGGAAGAGCTGGACCGGAGTCGCCCCGTCCGCCCCCGCGCCGTCCTCGCCGGTCACCAGCCGGCTCCAGGCCGCCGGCCACGGATCGCAGCCCCGGATCCACCGAGCGGTCGCCTCGGCCGGGAGGCTCCAGTCCAATCGGGCCGTCTCGCGGTCCAGCTTCGGCGCGTAGGTGGCCTTGTCGTGGTCCTGCTCCCGCTCCTCGACCTCGCCCTCCTCCAGACGGGCCAGGACCTCGACGATCGCCTCGGCCCCGAGCTCCGAGGTCAGCTCGAACAGCTCGCCGGCGGTCATGTCGGACGGGAGGTCGACGCCGATCCGGTGCAGGATGGGACCGGCATCCAGCTCCCGTACCATCCGCATCACCGTGACGCCCGAGCGCTCGTGGCCCCGGATGATCGCCCAGTTCACGGGCGCGGCCCCGCGCAGCTCCGGCAGGAGCGAGGCGTGAATGTTGAGCGAGCCGCGGGGGGGCAGGTCCAGGACGTCCTCCACCAGGATGTGGCCGTAGGCCGCCACCACGGAGATGTCCGGACGGAGCGCCCGCAACCGCTCCAGGAACGCCTCCCCCCGGGGCTTCTCCGGCTGGACCACCGGAACGCCGAGGGATTCCGCCTCGCGCTTCACCGGGCTCGGGGTCAGGGTCCGGCCCCGGCCAGCCGGCCGGTCGGGCTGCGTCACGACCCCGACCACCTCGTGGCCCTCGCCGGCCAGCGCGCGAAGCGCCGGCAGGCCGAAGGCGGGCGTGCCCCAGAAGAGGACGCGCATCGGACGCTATCGTTCCGGCGAGGCCCTCACAGCGCGACCCCGCCCCGGCGATCGGCGGGCTCCATCTTCCGCCACTTGTTGAGCAGCATCTGGCGCTTGAGGGGACTGACGCGGTCCAGGAAGAGGACCCCGTCCAGATGGTCCTTCTCGTGCTGCAGGCAGCGGGCGAGGAGTCCCTCGGCCTCGATCTCGACCTCCCTTCCCTCCGCGTCCAGCCCGCGCACCACGACGCGCGCGCTCCGCTCCACGATCTCGGTGAGCCCCGGGATGCTGAGGCAGCCTTCCTCGCCCTTCACCGCCCCTTCGCGCTCGACGATCTCGGGGTTGATCAGGGCGCCGGAGGGGGCCTCCGGTTCCCGCACGTCGTAGACGAAGACGCGGAGCGGTACGCCGATCTGGGGCGCGGCCAGCCCAACCCCGTCGGCCTCGTACATGGTGTCCATCAGGTCGCGGACCAGCTCCCGCACCTCCTCGTCCACTCCCGAGACCGGCTCCGCCGGCTCGCGGAGGGCCGGATCTCCCAGGAGCCGGATCTCCCGCACGCTCATCGACTGCCGTGCGTCAGGACTGCGGCCGATCCAGGAGTCGGCCCACCTTGGACCGCTCGACCTGGATCCGCGTGTCCCCCGACTTGATCGTCAGCCTGTCGCCCTCGATGTGCACGATCTTCCCCATGATGCCGCCGACGGTCACGACGTCGTCGCCCTTTTTCAGGTTGCCGACCATCTCGTCGTGGGCCTTCTGCTGCTTCCGCTGGGGGCGGATCAGCAGGAAGTAGAAGATCGCGATGAACGCCACCAGGATGAACAGGCTGCTCGCGGCGCCACCCCCCTCGGGGCCGGGCGCGAAGATGGTCGCGATCAAGTCGGTCTCCTTCCTTCGGTATAGGCCGCCCGCCGCTCCGGGGCGTGCCGCGCGCGACCCCGGATCTCTACCCGTCCGGCTCGCCCTCGCGGTAGCGGCGCAGCCACCCCGCCGCCCATTCGTCGAAGTCGCCCTCGACGATCGCCGACCGCGCCTCCGAAGTCAAACGCAGCAGGAAGCGCAGGTTGTGGAGGGAGAGCAGGCGCAGCCCGAGGAGCTCGTCGCACACGAAGAGGTGGCGTACGTAGGCGCGAGAATAGCCGCGGCAGCACTCGCAGTCGCACAGGGGATCCACGGGACGCTCGTCCGTGGCCCAGCGGGCGATCTTCACGTTCACCTGGCCGAAGGAGGTGAAGGCGGTCCCGTTCCGCCCGTTCCGTGTGGGCGCCACGCAGTCGAACAGGTCGACCCCGCGGCGCACCGCCTCGACCAGGTCCTCCGGATACCCGACCCCCATCAGGTAGCGCGGGATCCCCCGCGGCATCGAGGGCTCGCAGGCCTCGAGGATCCGCCACGTCGCCTCCTTCGACTCGCCGACCGAGAGCCCGCCGATCCCGAGGCCCGGCCAGTCGCCCGCTTCCAGGGTGCGCTCGAGCGCCTCGAGGCGAAGGTCCTCGTAGGCGCCCCCCTGGAAGATCGGGAAGAGGAGGCCGGGCGCGTCCTCGCCGTCGCTTCCCGCGGAGAGCTCCTCGTGCCGCCTGCGGCAGCGCTCGAGCCAGCGGAGGGAGCGCTCGCTCGCGACCCGCGCCTCGTCCCGGCCGGCGCGACCGGGGGGACACTCGTCGAGCGCCATCATGACGTCGGAGCCCAGGACGGCCTGGATCTCCACGCTCTTCTCCGGCGTGAGCCGGTGGCGCGATCCGTCGATGTGGCTCTGGAAGGTCACCCCCTCGTCGTCCACCTCGTTGATGCGGGCGAGCGAGAAGACCTGGAAGCCGCCCGAGTCGCTCAGGATCGGGCGATCCCACCCCATGAAGCGGTGCAGCCCTCCGACCTCCCGCAGCACGTCCAGGCCCGGACGGAGGTAGAGATGGTAGGCGTTCCCCAGCACGACCTCGGCGCCGATCGCCTCCAGGTCGTCCGGCGTGAGCGACTTCACGGTCCCCTGGGTGCCGACGGGCATGAAGCACGGGGTGTGCAGCTCCCCGCGGGGCAGCGGCAGCGTCCCGGCCCTGGCGCGTCCGTCGG
>CAYMQZ010000032.1:0-19411 GCA_964392705.1 uncultured Gemmatimonadota bacterium | reverse complement strand
CCGCGGTCCTCCGCGCCCGCTCGGAATCCGTGTCTCCGCCCGGCCCTGCCGGCGTGGAGGCTCGCCGCGGGCGACCGGATTCCCGGAACGGGCCCCTGCGCCTCGTGTATTCTCGCGACATGATGCCCGAGCGTCCGGCGGGTCGATCCCGCTCCGTTCTCCTGCTCGCGATCGGTCTCCTCCTGGCCGGTGGCGCGGTGGCGCTGGCCGTCGGCGTACTCGGATCGGGGAGCGCCGAGGACGCGACCGCGCCCCCGGCCATCGCCGACGCGGATGCGCCCGGTCGTTCGTCCGGCTCGGGCGGGGACCCGACGGACGGGACGGCCACCCCGGGGCCGGAACGTCCGCTGGCCGATGGCGAGGTCGAGTCCACCTCGGGCGAGATCCCGCCGGACGACCCCGCCCCGGACCGGCCGGTCGGGGAAGTCCGCCCCCCCGGGGCCTCCGGTGCCCCGGGCGCTCCGACCGGGGGGGCCGATGAGGCCGGGAGTGTGGGCGATCGCTCGGAGCCTCGGGTCGACGTCGGGAGCGAGCGACGGGCGGCCGACGACACGTCGACGGGGTCCCGCCCCGACGTGGCCGAGATCCTCGAGCGGGCGGAGCGCGCCTACGCGGGGCTGGCCTCGCTGCGCGCGCGGTTCCGTCAGACGATCGAGGTGCCCTTGATGAACCGGCGGCGGGAGGGCCACGGGATCTGGTATCAGAAGGGGCGCGGCCACTTCCGCATGGACTTCCTCGAGCCTCCCGAGGACGAGATCGTCGCGGACGGGACCCACCTGTGGCTGTACTATCCGAGCACGAATCCCGACCAGGTGATCAAGACGACGCTCGGGGACGCGAGGACGGAGGCGGGGACGGCCGACGTGCTGGCGCGGATCCTCGACGAAGCCCGGACGGCGTACGAGGGCGCCTACGTCGGCCACGAGCGGCTGGCGGGGGTCGAGACGCACGTCATCTCGCTCCGTCCCCTGGATCCTGGCTCGCCGTACCGGCGAGTGCGGGTGTGGATCGGCGTCGAGGACGACCTGGTGCGCCGGTTCGAGATCACCGAGGCGAACGAGACCGTGCGCACCGTCACCCTGACGGAGCTGGAGCCCAACGCCCGGATTTCCGAAGGCACGTTCCGCTTCACGCCGCCGGCCGACGCCGACGTCTTCGAGCGATGAGGCCCGAGCCCCCTCTCGATTCGCTGTCGGGGACGATCGAGCCGGCGGCCGACGAGCTCCTGACGCCGGGATCGGGCCCGCTCCTCGGGCTCGTGAGCCTGGGTTGCGACAAGAACACGGTCGATTCGGAGCGGATGCTCGCCGTCCTGGTCGGCCACGGCGCCCGACCGGTGTCCGACCTGGGGCGCGCCGAGGTGATCCTCGTGAACACCTGCGCGTTCATCGACGCCGCCAAGGAGGAGTCGATCGAGATGATCCTACGGGCCGCCGAGCTCAAGGCCGAGGCCGCCTGCCGCGCCGTCGTGGCCGTCGGCTGCATGGTCGAGCGGTACCGGGAGGAGCTCGAGCCTTCCCTTCCCGAGGTGGACCTGTGGCTGGGGCTCCGGGACGTGGACCGGCTGGTGCCCGAGCTTCGGGAGCGTGGGCTGCTGGGGGATCCGTTGGTCGATCATCCCGGCGCCCGTCTGCCCATCTCCGAGCGACGGCACGTGCGCTACTTGAAGGTGAGCGAGGGCTGCAACCACGGGTGTGCCTTCTGCGCGATCCCGCTCTGGCGCGGTCGCCACCGCTCCTTCGAGCCGGAGCGGTTGGTGGCCGAGGCCCGGCGGGTCGAGGCGCAGGGGGCCGTGGAGGTGAACCTGGTCGCCCAGGACCTGGCTCACTACGGCCGCGACCTCCGGGACGGAACGGAGATCGCGAGCCTGCTCGGCCGTCTGCTGGAGCAGACCGCGATCCCGTGGTTTCGCCTCCTCTACATCTACTCGGCGGGGCTCAGGGAGCCGCTGGTGGAGCTGATGGCATCCGAGGACCGCGTGCTTCCCTACATCGACATGCCGATCCAGCACGCGAGCGATCCCGTGCTGGAGCGCATGCGGCGCCCGGAGCGACGGGGGACGATCCGGCGCAAGGTAGCGTGGTTGCGGGACGCGATTCCCGACCTGACGCTCCGCACGACCGTGATGGTCGGCTTCCCGGGCGAGACCGAGAAGGACTTCCGCGCGCTGCTCGACTTCCTGGAGGAAGCCCGGTTCGACCGGCTGGGAGCCTTCGCGTTCTCGCCCCAGGACGGGACCCGCGCGGCCGAGATGGAGGAGCTCTTCGTGCCCGAGGAGGTGCGGCGGGAGCGGCTGGAGGAGCTGCTGGAGGTGCAGCGGGCGGTCAGCGCCGAGCGCCTCGCCGGCGAGGTCGGTCGGGTGCGCCGGGCGATCGTGGACCGCCTCGATCCCGATCCGCTGCTGGAGGTCGAGGGGGCGGCGGAGGCCGACGCCGTGGGCCGGACATCGGCCCAGGCGGACGACGTGGACGGCGAGACGGCCTTGCTCCTCTCCCCCGAGGGTCCCCGGCCGGCGCCGGGGCAGATCGTCGAGGTCGAGATCACGGCGGCGGGCGACTTCGACCTCGCCGGGCGGGTCATGCGGGTCGTGCGGCGGGCTCCGGCCGGGGGCGACGGGCCGGAGCCTCCGGCGGCTGGAAACGGGCGGGGCGGCGCCCGACGGCTTCCCGTGGTGACACCGCTCGGACTGGAGACCGCGTGGGGGAAGTGACGGGAAGCGCTCCGCCGGGACGCGGTCCGTGCCACGCCCGGCCGTGACGGACGCCTCGGACCTCTGGGAGCGAGCGCGGGCGGTCATGCCGGGCGGGGTGAGCTCCCCGGTCCGGGCCTTCGGGGCGGTGGGCGGGAGCCCCTTCTTCACCGAGCGGGGGGAAGGGCCGTACCTGATCGACCGGGAGGGCCGCCGCTACCTCGACTACGTCCTCTCCTGGGGTCCCCTGATCCTCGGCCATGCGCATCCGGAGGTCGTGGAGGCGGTCTCGCGGGCGGCCCGGAGGGGCCTGAGCTTCGGGACCCCGGTCGCCGCCGAAGTGGAGCTGGCCGAGCGCGTGAGCCGCTGGTTCCCCTCCATCGAATCCGTGCGGTTCGTGAACAGCGGCACGGAGGCCACCATGTCGGCCGTCCGGCTGGCGCGCGGAGTCACGGGCCGCGACCTGATCCTCAAGTTCGAGGGTTGCTATCACGGGCACGGGGACTCCTTCCTGGTCGAGGCGGGATCCGGCGTGGCCACGTACGGTCTTCCGAACAGCCCCGGCGTGCCGGCCGCCCTGTCCCGGCTCACCGTGACGGTTCCGTACAACGACCTGGAGGCCGTGCGGGCGGCGTTCGATCGCCATCCCGACGGGCTGGCCGCCATCATCGTGGAGCCGGTGGTCGGCAACGCGGGCCTGATCCGCCCGGAGCCGGGATTCCTGGAGGGCTTACGCGAGCTGGCCACGACGGGCGGGGCCCTGCTGATCTTCGACGAGGTGATGACCGGCTTCCGGGTGGCAAGGGGGGGCGCGCAGGAGCGCTTCGGCGTGCTGCCCGACCTGACGGCGCTCGGCAAGGTGCTGGGAGGAGGGCTTCCCGTGGCGGCGTACGGTGGCCCCCGGGACCTGATGAGACGGGTCGCGCCGGAGGGGCCCGTGTACCAGGCGGGCACGCTGTCGGGCAACCCGGTCGGCATGGCGGCCGGCCTGGCGCAGCTGCGGGTGCTGGAGCGGGACGCGCCGTTCGATCGGTTGGAGGCGTTGACGACGCGTCTGGTTTCCGGGATCCTGGATGCGGCCGCGGCCCGCGGCCTGCCGGCGTCGGGAGGCAACGTCGGCAGCATGTGGGGCATCTTCTTCACGGAGGGACCGGTGCACGACTACGCGGGGGCCCGGAAGGCCGACAGGAGGGCCTTCCGGGCCTATTTCCGGGCCTGCCTGGAGCGGGGCGTCTTCTTCGCCCCCTCCGCCTTCGAGGCGGGCTTCCTCTCCACCGCCCACACCGAGGAAGTCGTGGAGCGGACGCTGGAGGCGGTGGGGGACGCGATGGACGTGGTCCTGGAAGGGGCGCCGGAAGGTCGAGGTCGGGATAGACGGGAACGCGGGGTCGGGCCGGACCCGGCCCGTTCGAGACGGTGGCCATGAGCGACGCCGCATGGCGCGATGCAGCGGCGCATGCATGCAGGCGTAATCGCGACACGGAGCACCAAGGAGGAGGAGCGATGCGGGAGACAGGGCGGATGGCGCTGACGGCGGCGATGATGGCCGCGATCCTCTCCCTCGGGGCGGCACCGGCGGTCGCCCAGGGGCTGGCGGAGTACGACTACGAGAACCTCCGGTTGCGCGGCGTGGGGGGCGAGCTCTTCTACGTGAGCCCCAACGATGCGGACGCCACCGTGGGCTTCGGCGCCCGGCTGGACCTCGGGTTCCTCGGTCCCCGGATACGGGTGGTGCCCCGGTTCGCCTTCTGGAATTCGGAGCTGCAGGAAGCGGAGCTGGACAGCCTGGCCACGAGGCTGGAAGACCTGGTCGAGGAGCAGAACCCCGGCCAGCCGCGGCCCACCATCGACCTCGGGACCGTGGACCGCGAGGCCGTGATCTTCGGGACGGACCTCCACTGGCTTCCTCTCGTCGAGCAGCCGGTGCGACCTTACCTGGGGGTCGGGGCGGAGCTGTACGTGCTGAACGGCGCCGGCGAGGCGATCGAGGGCACGTTCGTCGAGGACGGCCTGGACCTCATCACGGCCGGCATCTCGGGAGTGGGCGGGCTCGAGTTCGATCTCCGTCGGGGAATCGCCCTCTACGGCGAGGTTCGCGGCTCCCTGGTGGCCGATGTGAGCAGCGTGGCCCTGACCGTGGGCGTCGCCTACTTCGCTCCGTGACCCGCGGCCGGCCCGGCCCGGGTGCGCGGGTGAGGGGTGGAGAGAGGCCATGAGAGAGATCGGCGTGGGCATCATCGGGGCGGGCGGGGCGGCGCAGGTCGTCCACCTGCCGATCCTCAAGCGACTGCCCGACGTGAAGCTGGCGGCGCTGGTGGACTCGGACCGCGAGAAGGCGAAGACGATCGCCGAGCGGTTCGACGTCCCGTTCGTGGGCGGGGCGATCGAGGAGCTCGAGGAGCTGGAGGGGGTGGACGCGGTGGTCGTATGCACTCCCAACGATTGCCACGAGGAGAACGTCGTGGCGGCGCTCGAGCTGGGAAAGCACGTTCTCTGCGAGCGCCCGATCTCCACCGACAGCGCGTCGGCGGCACGGATGATCGAGGCGGCCGAGCGCGCCGGGCGCCAGCTCATGGTGGCGATGAACCAGCGCTTCCGTTACGACGTCCGGGCCATCAAGCAGTTCGTCGCCAGCGGGGAGCTGGGAGACGTCTTCTTCGTGCGATCGGCGTGGCTCAACCGTCGTCACCGGAAGCCGAGGCGGGGCTGGCGTCGGGATGCGTCACGCGCGGGCGGGGGCGCCCTGATGGATCTCGGGGTGCAGGCCATCGACGTCGCCCTCTGGCTGCTCGACTTTCCCCGCGTGGAGCGCGTCACGGCCCGGTTCCACGGGTCCGGCGAGGTGGAGGATTCCGCGGTGGTGCTCATGGCGCTCGAAGGCGATGCGACGATCAGCGTCGAGGCGACCTGGGAGCTGCACGAGGAGCGGGACCGGCATTCCCTGTTCGTGCTCGCCACGAACGGCTCCGCGGAGATGGCGCCGTTCCGGGTGCTGAAGGAGCTGGAGACCGGCTTGACGGAGGTGACCCCCCCGCTGGACACCGGCAACCCGTATACCGCCTCCTATCGACAGGAATGGGCCGAGTTCCTCCGCCTGGTGCGCGGAGAGAAGCCGCTCGAGGTGGAGGAGGAGCAGGTGGGGCTGATGCGGATCGTGGAGGCGTGCTACCGCTCGGCCGAGGAGGGGCGAGAGGTCGTCCTCTGATGAGCGCGCCGTGAGCGGCCGGGCGGCCGCGTTCCGCGACCGGCTCGTCCCGCGCCGTCCCGGCTGGCTCCTGGCCAGCGGGGTCCTGCTGGGGCTCGCCCATCCGCCTTTCCACCTTCTCCTGCCCTCCTTCGTGGCGCTCGTCCCGTTCGTCCTCTGGATCCTCGACCTGCCGGAGGGTGCGGAGGGGAGGCGCGAGGCTCGGCGAGGGGGCTTCTTCCTGGGGCTCGTCTACTACGGCCTGGTTCTCTACTGGCTTTTCGTCGCGCTCGTCTGGTATTCGTGGCAGGCCATCCTGGGCTTCCTGGCGCCCGTGCTCATCCTCTCCGCCTTCCTGGCGCTCATGACGTTCGGGGTGCACCAGACGCACCGGCGGCTCGGCTGGCCCATCTGGATCGGCTTTCCCGTCCTCTGGACCGCCAACGAATGGCTCCGGGCGCACATTCCGGACGTGGCGTTTCCCTGGATGCAGCTCGGGGACACCCTCACCGGCTTCCCGTGGTTGATCGGGGCGGCGGACCTGGCGGGCTCGCGCGGGCTGAGCTTCTGGCTGGCCCTGGCCAACGCCCTGGTGGCCGTTCTGGCGGTCCGCGCCGGGGTCCGGGGCGCTCGCGGGACGAGCCGGGCGGCCGGCGGAAGCGAGTCTGCCGCGGAGGCCGGGACCGGCGGTCCGGGCCGCCGACTCCTCGCCCCCGCCCTCGGGCTCCTGCTGACCCTCGGCCTTCCCGCCGGCTACTCCCTCGGCCGCTGGAGCTCGCTCGAGATGCGGCCCGCGGCGACGGTCGGGGTGATCCAGCCGAACGTGCCCGAGGACATCAAGCTGCAACGGGCGCCCGCGGCGGACAGCGCCCTCCGGGCCGCCGAGAGCCTGATCGGCGAGCGGCTCGACGAGTGGCGCGGGACCGTGGACCTGGTCGTGCTCCCCGAGACCGCGATCCCGCTGCCCATCGAGGACGCCCCATCGGCCGGCATCACGGGCTGGAAGCACTTCGGCCTGTGGGCGGCCCGGCTCGCCCGGGTCGTCCGTGCCGACCTGCTCTTCGGCGCGATGGGGCTTGAGGATCTCGGCGAGGGCACGCACGATTACTTCAACTCGGCCTTCCTCCTCTCCGAGCGCGGCGAGCGGCTGGGGCGCTACGACAAGCGGCGGCTGGTGCCGATCGTGGAGCGCGTGCCCTTCGTGAACCCCCGTTGGTTCGCCGGCCTCACGTACTTCGGGGGCTTCGGGGTGGGCGAGCCGGCCGAGCCGTTCCGAACCGACGGTTCGAGCTTCGGCGTGCTCATCTGCTACGAGTCGATCTATTCGGGGCTGGCCCGACGCTACCGGCTCCAGGGCGCCGACTTCCTCGTCAACATCACGAACGACGCCTGGTTCGGCCGTCACGAGCCGTGGTGGAGCCGCACGAGCGCGCTGTGGCAGCACCCCGCCCACCTGGTGATGCGCAGCGTGGAGACCCGCATGGGCGCCGCGCGGTCGGCCAACACGGGGATCTCCTTTCTCGTGGATCCGCTGGGGCGGAAGCGGGAAGTGACGGAGCTGTTCACGACCGCGGCCTTCCAGGGCCGGGTGATGACCACCGAGGGCGAGACGATCTACGTGCGCTTCGGGGATCTGGTCGGGTGGGGCTGCGCCGTGGCGACCCTGGCGGCGGCAGGGCTGCTGACGCTGGCTCGACGGCGGGAGGATTCCTGAGGCGCCGCGCCTTTTCGTGTCCCTCCCGAACCTCCGGGAGGACGCCTTCCGGGCTCCCCGGATGGGGAAACGGGGAGGGGCCCGCCCCGAGGCCGCGTGTGGAGAGAGAGTGGGAACGGACCGCCTCCCCGTGAAGAGGTGGCGCTTTACGGTGTTTGTTCGGCTTCGCTCTGGAACTGCCTCCGGGTGTCGGTTTTCTTCGGCCCGACCCCTTCGCCTCGCGGGGTCGGATGCGCTCCCTTTGCCTCTCTCTACCTTCACACCCCGTGCCCGGACGTCGGCTCGGCCAGATGTCGCGTCACGCGGCCACATCACGGCTCGGGCGAGGCGGGGAGGACCGCAGTCGTCGCACCAGGATGGGGCGAGAGGCACGGGACGTGCACTCATTTGTGGCAGAGGCCGAATTGCTCCGGGGCCGGCCGTTCGCGAACTTTCCAGGGAGGTCGGAAAGCCGGTCACCGGTCGGCGGACGGATGGACGCGGAAGGCCGATCGTCCATCGAGTTCTTCCCATGAGGGTCGAGGCGTGAGGTCAGAATCCCTGAAGCCGGATCTCGCAGCGGCGGGGAACGAAGGCGGGAGTGCGGCCGGACGCGAAGCGGCTCGAGCCGGAGACTGGGCCCGTCTGTCCGAGCTACTTCTCGGCGAGACGGAGCCCGATCTGATCTGCGATCGCGCCTGTCGCCTCCTGGTCGAACGATTCGGCTTCGCCCGAAGCCTGATCGCCCTCGCGAACCGGGAAGGGAACCGCCTCGTCACCCGCGGGGGATACGATCCGGCCGTGCCCCGGCCGGTCGACCTGGCGCTCCGTAAGCTCTTCACGATCCCCCTCGAACCCCTGAAGGACGGCCGCCACCTCGTCGCGGCCTGGTGCGTCCTGCGAGACGAGCAGGTGCACGTGCCGGATGCGGAGGCCTACGCCTTCTGTCCGGAAGAGACGGTGCAGCGACCGACGCTCGTCAAGGCGTTCGGCACGCGCGAGTACGTGCTCACCCCGATCCGCGGCCCGGGAGGCGCGATCGGCCTTCTCGCCGTCGACCGTCGGGGCAGCGAGCCGGCCTTCGCTCCGGACGACCTGAGAACTCTCCGGGCGGTGGGCGACCTGCTGGGGCTGGCGCTCTTCGCGCGCGATGGAGCGGCCGGCGCGCCCGCCGCCGAGGTCGCTCCGGGGGCCCCGGAGGAGCGAGGCGCGGCTCGCGGCCCGGACGCCGACGGCGTTCGCGGCGGCTCCGGGGCGGAGCTCCCCGAGATCCTGGACGTGCTCCGGGAAGGGCTGGTGCTCGTGGCGCCCGACGGGACGGTGCGCTACGTGAATCGGGCCGCCTCTTCGCTCCTGGATCTGTTGCCCTGGGACGTGGTGGGCCGCCCCGTCCAGGCGCTGTTGCCGCGACTCGATCCGTCGAGCGACGTGGACGCCCGGGATTCCGCGAGACGCGACGGTCTGCTCTGCCGGTTTCGGACGCCGGAGGGGCGGGTCGTCGAGGGCTTCGAGGAGCGGCTCAACATCTCGACGCTCGGCCTCCGGGGCTGGCGAGCCGTCTCCCTCGTCGATGTCACCGAACGGGTGGAGCGGGAGCGAGACCGTGACGAGTTCGTGGCCACGATTCTGCACGACCTCGCCGCGCCGCTGCAGAGCGTGGTCGGCTTCGCCGAGCTCCTGCTGATGGGGCGTGCCGGCGAGCTGAACGAGACCCAACGGGACTTCGTGAGGCGGATCGAGGAGAACGGATGGGAGGTGAGCTCGCTGATCGCCGACATCCGCGAGCTCTCCGAGCTCAAGGCGGGACGGGCCGCTCTGCAGCTGGAGCGGCTGGATCCGTTCCTGCTCGTGCAGCAGGTACTCCAGGAGCTGCGCGACGAGGCGGGGGAAGTGCCCGGGGCGGCTTCCGGGGCGCTGATCAACGATGTCCCTCCGGACCTCCCGGTGCTGCGGGGCGACCGGCTTCGCCTCGCGAAGGCGCTCGGGTGCGTGGGTCGCCGAGCCGTGGCCGTCGCCGGCGCGGAGGGTCGGGTACGTTTCGCGGGCCGGTGGGAGGCGTCTCGCGCTCGGGTGCGGATCGAAGTCATCGACCCCGGCGCCGACGGCGGCCTCGAGCGGGCTCGCCGTCAGTTGAGCCGGAAGGGGCTCGCGGGCGCCCAGGACGGAGAGGGCTCGGGGCTGGGGCTGCTCGTGGCGCGCGTGGTGGTGGAGGCGCACGGCGGCGAGATCTGGGCCAGCGGCACGGCGGGTGGGAAGACATCGATCGTGCTGGCGTTGCCGGCGGCTCCGGATGGCCCCTGAGGTCGGGCTCGGCGCCCGCGACATCCTGGTCGTCGACGACGACCCGGACATCGTGACGCTGGTGCAGACCACGCTGGCCGGCGAGTCCTTGCGCGTGGCCGCCGCTTACACGAGTGACGAAGCGCTGGCCGCGCTCTCCCGGGACGCCTTCGACCTGATCCTCCTGGACGTGAAGCTGCCCGACCGCGACGGACTCGAGACCCTGCGCATCCTTCGCGAGCGCGGGGTCGAGATCCCCGTCATCGTGGTCACGTCCCACGCCTCCATGCAGGTGGCCATGGAGGCGATGAAGGAGGGCGCCCACGATTTCCTGACCAAGCCGCTCCGGCCCAGCGACCTGGAGCGGATCGTCGACGAGGCCCTGACGCCGCCCGAAGGGGCGGTCGAGCCCGCGATCGGGACTTCCGCCCCCGGTTCCGACGACGGGGCTCCGCAGTTCGTCGGTCGGTCGCCGGGGATCGTCGAGGTGTACAAGACGATGGGCAGGGTCGCCCAGACGAACGCCACGGTGCTGGTGACCGGGGAGAGCGGGACGGGCAAGGAGCTCGTGGCCAGAGTCCTCCATCAGAACAGCCGCCGTGCGGCGGGTCCCTTCCTGGCGATCAACTGCGCCGCCATCCCGGAGACGCTCCTGGAGAGCGAGCTGTTCGGGCACGAGAGGGGAGCGTTCACCGGGGCCGTCCAGCGCTCGGTCGGCAGGGTGGAGCGGGCGGACGGCGGGACGCTGTTCCTGGACGAGATCGGGGACATGCCGCTCGAGCTGCAGGCCAAAGTCCTCCGCCTGCTCGAGCAGCGGGAGATCGAGCGGGTCGGCGGGCGGCAGCCGATCGCGGTGGACGTGCGTATCGTGGCGGCCACGCATCGGGACCTGGAAATGGCCGTCGAATCGGGGGCCTTCCGCGAGGACCTCTACTATCGGATCGCCGTGGTACGCGTCGAGCTGCCGCCGCTGCGGGAGCGAGGCGACGACGTTCGTCGGCTCACCGATCACTTCGTTCGGCTTCTCTCCGGGCCGCTCGGCCGGCCCGTGGATCGCGTGGAGCCCGCCGTCTACGAGCGGCTCGCGTCCTACGACTGGCCCGGCAACGTTCGCGAGCTGCGGAACGTCGTCGAACGGGCCCTCATCCTGGGGCGAGGCCCGGCCCTGCGGGCCCGGGACCTCCCTCCCCTGCGCGGCGGCCACGAGCAGAGGGCCCGCCCCGCCTCCCTGGACGCTCTGGCGAGGGACCGGGCGAGCCTCGCCGAGGTCGAAGGGAAGTACCTGGCGCGCGTGCTGGAGGAGACGGGGTGGAACCAGACGCGGGCGGCCGAGATCCTGGACGTGCACCGCAACACTCTGCGTCGCAAGATGGAACGCTACGGGATCGCGGAGCCCGAGTGACCGCCCGTCCGCGGCCGGCCGGGAGGACATCCGGTGCCGGTGCCGCGCTCGGCTGCCAGCGGGCCCTCTTCTCGATCCCCCGGGAAGTCCATTACCTCGACTGCGCTTACCTCGCCCCCCTCCCGAGAGCCGCCGAGGCGGCGGGCGTGCGGGCGATCCGGGAGCGACGAGCCCCCATCCGCTTTCCGTCCGAGCGCTTCTTCGAGGAGAGCGACCGGCTGAAGGAGCTGTTCGCGCGGCTGATCGGAGCGGACGATCCCTCGCGGGTGGCGATCCAGCCTTCGGTCTCCTACGGCATCGCCGTGGCGGCCCAGAACGTGACGGCCGCCCGGGGACAGAACGTGGTCCTGCTCGAAGAGCAGTTTCCGAGCAACGTCTACGCGTGGCGGCGGCTGGCGACCGAACGGGGGCTCGAGATCCGCACGGTCGAGCGGCCCCGGCCCGGGACGGCCGCTCCGGCGGGAGCTCGCTGGACCCAACGCGTGCTGGAGACGGTGGACGCCGACACGGCCGTCGTCGCGCTGCCGCAGGTCCACTGGACGGACGGGACCCCGCTCGACCTGGAGGCGATCGGCGCGCGCGCCCGGGATGCGGGGGCCGCGCTCGTCGTGGACGCATCCCAGTCGATCGGGGCGTATCCGTTCACGCTCGGGCGCATCGGTCCCGACGCCGTCGTGTGCGCGGGCTACAAGTGGCTCATGGGACCCTACTCCATCTGCCTGGCCTGGTACGGACCGCGCTTCGACGATGGGGTGCCGCTGGAAGAGACATGGATCGCCCGCGAGGGAAGCGAGGACTTCCAGGCGCTGGTCCGGTACGGGGAGGCTTACCGCCCGGCGGCCGCGCGGTACGACATGGGGGAACGGAGCCACTTCATACACGTCCCGATCCTGACCGAGTCGCTTCGGCTGATCCTGACCTGGACGCCGGGGCGGATCCAGGAGTACTGCCGCGCGCTGCTGGCCGACGGGCTGTCCGACCTGCGAGCGCCGGGGGGGCGGGTCTCGACGGAACAGGGAGGCGCCGCCCACATCGTCGGCGTTCGGCTCCCTCCGGGCGCGAACCTCGGGAAGCTGAGCCGACGGCTCGAGGAGCGGAACGTGCGCGTCTCGTTGCGTGGGGATGCGCTTCGCCTCTCGCCGAACGTCTACAACGACGAGATCGACATCGAGGCGTTGCGGGAGGCGCTACTCGGAGCGCTGTGAGAGCGGCTCAGCCCTCCGGGGCTCCCCGGGTCAGCTTCTGCTTCAGAAGGTCACGGGCGATCTGCATGAAGTCCGTTTCCGTCACGATGCCCACCAGGATCCCGTCGCGGACGACCGGGAGGCACGAGATCCTGTGGTGGCGCATCAGCTCGATCGCCTGGAGCGTGGGCGTGTCGGGGGGCACGGCGATCACGTCGCGCTCCATGATCTCCTCCGCGGGCACCGGCTGGTCGCTCTCCCGGTACTCCCGTTCGGCCATGTCACGGAGGAGGGTGCGCCGCGTGATGAGGCCCACGAGCCGATGCTCGTTGTCCTCCACCGGCACGTGCCGCACGTGGTGCCAGTCCATGAGGTTGGCCACCAGGTCGAGCGGCGCCTCGCGCGTCACCGTCACGAGATCGGTCGTCATGTACTGCTCGATCCGCAGGTGACTGGCACGCCAGGCGCCCCGCTCTTCGAACTCCGCCACCCCCCACTCGTGCACGGGCCGGTTCTCTCGCTGCCGCGCCGCGGAGGCGGCGACGAGCGCCGTGAGGCGCTCCTCCAGCGAGCCGCGCTCCTTCATCCCGGCCAGGGAGCGGAGGAGCCAGCTCGCCCCCGTCTGCCGCGACTCGACGCGGCGCTCGATGATGCCGAGGTATCGGTCGATGTCGGCCCCGACGATCCCGGCCGCCTCGAGTCCTTCGCGCGCGAGCGGGGCGAGCTCCTCCAGGATGAGCTCCCGCGCCCCGCTCTCCCGGCCCTCCAGCCAGGTGAACGGCGCGCCCAGGCCGAGCCGGGCGGCCGCTACGAAGTTGGCCTTGGCATCGTCGAAGGTCATGAGCTCCCGGATGTCCTCGTACCGCTCCGCCAGCCCGCTCACGAGCCCGAACCAGAACGCGGCGTTGGCGACCTCGTCGACGATCGTGGGGCCGGAAGGAAGGACGCGGTTCTCGATCCTCAGGTGCGCCTTGCCGTCCTTCACGCCGTAGCAGGGACGGTTCCAGCGGTAGACCGTCGAGTTGAACAGGGTGAGGGCGCGCAACTGGGGCGCCCGCCCGCGCTCCACCACGTCCATCGGGTCCTCGTCGACCTCGGTGCCGAGCAGCACCTTGAAACGGGCGATGTCCTCCCGGTAGATGTCCAGGATCGAGCTCTCCACCCAGCGCGAGCCGAAGCTGACGCGGGGGTGCAGCTCCCGGAGGTCCGACATCGCGCTGCGGGTGTCGATGGACTGCTGGAAGAGCGCGATCCGCGTTTCCTGCCACAGGCGCCGACCGAACAGCAGCGGCGAGTTCACGGCCGCCGCGAGGACGGGCGCCGTGGCGGCGAGGGCCACGTTGTACAATCGGGCGAATTCTTCGGGCCCGACCTGGAAGTGTACCTGGAAGCTGGCGTTGCACGCCTCGAGCATCATCGTCTCGTGCTTCACGAGCAGCTCGTCGGTGCCCTTGATGTAGAAGTTGTAGGCACCCCCGCGCAGGCGATTCAGCGCCTGGTTGAGCGCGAAGTAACGCTCCTCGGGCGTCATGTTCTCGAGGGTGAGGTCCGACTTGCGCAGCGTGGGCAGGATGCCGACGAGGACGATCTGGACCCCCGCGCGACGCGCGGCGGACCGGGCCCGGTCCAGAATCTCCCGGATCCGCTCCTCCATCTCGCGGAGACACCCGTCCTGGAACAAGAGGGGCGCGGAGTTGAACTCGAGGTTGAAGAGTCCCAGCTCGGGCACGATCAACGGGTCGTCGGCGTTCTCCAACACCTCGAGCGCCCGGGGAGCGGGTCGCCAGCTGTCGTCGACCAGGAACATCTCCTGCTCCGCGCCGATGCGCCGGACGTCGGACTCCACGAGGCCGGTGTCCAGCATCCTCTCGAGCGCCTTGACGTCCTTCAGGAGCCGGCGCGTGAAGACGCGAAGCTCATCCGCGTCCCCGGCCTGATGCACCTGCAGTTCGCCCATCTCTGGTTCCCCTCTCTCAGGACGGACCCGGGATCGGAGGCCTGCGGAGTACCTTGCCTCCCGCGGGTGGCAGCCACAAGGGTCGGCCGCGGCTCGACCGGGGTCGGGTGCCTGGAAGCGGCCCGCTACGCCGCTGGAAGGTCGAGGGCCTGGAGGAAGGACCGCGCGACCCGGGGCCAGGCGAAGCGGCGCGCGCGCCGCCGGCCCGCGGCTCCCATGCGCGCCCGGAGCCGGTCGTCGCCGATGAGCCGCAGCAGCGCCTCGGCGAGGGCGCGCGGATTCCTCGGGTCGACCAGGAAGCCGGCCCGTCCGTCCGGGACCACTTCGGGGACCGCGCCGGCCGAGGAGGCCACGATCGGAAGTCCCGCGGCCATCGCCTCCAGGAAGACGATTCCGAAGCCCTCCTGCAGCGTCGGAAGACAGAACACGTCAGCCGCGAAGTACTCGCGCCGGACGTCTCCGCGCCCGGGCAGCTCGCCGAGGAAGCGGACGCCGGCCCCGAGTCCGAGCCGTCGGGCCAGGCGCCGGAGCCGAGGCAGCTCGGGTCCTCCCCCGACCACCCGCAGCCGCGCCCCCGGACACGTTTCGCGCACGCGGCGGAACGCGCGCAGCAGGGTGCCGGTGTTCTTCCGCGGATACTGACGGGCCACGCTCAGCACGGTGGGAGGCCCCCCGCTTCTCTCGGCGCCGTCGCCGGCGGGCACGGGTCTCTCCCAGGCACTCGGGTCGATCCCCTCGGGAACGACCCGGACCCGGCCGGGATCCAGGCCGTAATGTCGGATCGCCACGCCGCGGCTGTAGCGGCTGGGGACGATCACCGCATCGGCGCGCCGCGCGTTGCGGCCCTCCAGGGCGGCCGGAAAGGCGAGCCGCCAGCGCTCGAGGCCGGTCTCGAAGCGCAGCTCGTCGGCCGCGATCCCCTTCAGGCAGAGGATGTAGGGTTGGGGGGTGCGACCGGCGATCGAGAAGCCGTCGAGGTCGAAGCCAACCACGAGGTCGGCGTCGGTCCGCGGAAGCCGGGCCGGCAGTCCGAGGTTGTACAGCAAGCGACGGAGCGTGCTCGTGGAGCCGCGACCCCGTCCCACGAAGACGACCCCGTGGCCCAACGCCTCGAGCCCTTCGGCCAGCCCCAGGATGGCGACCGCCGACCCGCTGCCTCGAGCCGGGTCCAGCGGCCACGAATTGAGAAAGGCGACTTCGAGCGGACGGCTCAGATCGCTTCGACCTTGGCGGCGAAGACGAAGTCGCTCTCGGTGAGCCCGTCGATCTTATGGGTCCAGACCGTGACCCGCACCGCTCCCCAGGCCAGGTGGATGTCCGGGTGATGGCCCTGCGCCTCGGCCAGCTCTCCGACCTCGTTCGTGAACTCGAGCGCCTGCCGGAAGTCGGGGAACGAGAACTCCTTTTCGAGGTGGTGCTGATCGACCACCTCCCAGCCCGCGTCCAGCTCTTCCGCCAGCTCCCGCAGCTCCTCCCCCCGCAGGGGCGGAACCCCGCCCTTGCAGGGAACGCATTCCTTCTCCGCCAGACGGGTCGCCATGCTTCCTCCTCCAACGTGGCGTCGGTGTCGATCAGGTCCGGTCCCCGCTCTCGTGGTCGCCGCCCCGACGGCCCCGGGGGGACCGCATTCTATATCCGGGCGATGGGCGGGGAGTTCCGACGGCAGGCTTCCGGAGGGCCTTCTAGACCCGCTCGGCTTCCACCAGCAGGGCCTCGGCGCTGTACGGCGACCAGGGTCGGCCGGCATAGTCCCCCCACAGGGAGACGATCCGCAGACCCGCGGCTCGGTAGCGTCGCCGCGCCTCGGGCGGCGACCAGGGGCGAAGCTCGGTCCGCGCCTCGCGGAGCAACCGACCTTCGCTGAAATAGCGATACCGAACCCGATAGCGAGGAGAGCCGGCCGGCCGGAGCCACCGCTCCCGGATCTCGAGCGGAGGACCCTCACCCTCCACCCGCCTCCGGCGGCGATGCCCTCGCGGCGTGGCCGCTTCCTCGGCCGCCTCCGGGGACAGCCAGAGGGCATCGTGCAGGAAGCGTCCGGCAGGCCGAAGATGGGCGGCGATCCGCGCGAGCGCCCGATCCCGGTCGCCGCCCCCGAGGAGGTGGGCCAGGGGATCGTTGGCGGCCACCGCCAGGTCGAAGCGGGTGTCGAGGGCCAGATGCCGCACGTCCGCCGCCAGGAGGCAGACATCGGAGTTTCGACCCAGGGTGGCGCGGGCCCTGCGAAGCATCCGCGGAGAGAGATCGAGCGCCACCGCGAGCTCGCGAGCCGGCGCCAGAATGCGCGTGACCCGGCCGGTGCCGGCCCCGACCTCGAGCAGCGTCCCGCCTCGCCGCTCGGCCACCCCGCGCCAGAAGGCCTCGTCCCCCCGGCCGCTGAGCGCCCGATCGAGCAAGTCGCCCACCCGGGCGTAGTAGTCGCGGATCGAGCGGGCGTCCGACTCCTTCCGGGGTTTGCGTGAAGCGGTCATCGGGCTTTTTTTAGGTTTACCTAAACTTTTTCTGGGAAAGGAAGGGCCGGATGCATGCACGATACGCCAAGATACGCATTCGTCGGGCCGCTTGGCCGCTCGCCCTGGGCGCGGCCGTCGTCGCGGGGGTCGTCCTCGCGGCGCCGGACCTGTCGGCGCAGGATGCCCCACCGCTGGTCACCGACCGCCCGGATCAGACGGAGTCGACGGCGGTGGTGTCGCCCGGCTTCGCGCAGCTCGAGCTCGGTTGGACCGTGAGCGAGGCGTCCGACGGGGTCGAGGAGGTGCGCGCGCACACCCTGCCGGAGGCGCTCGTGCGGATCGGAGTCCTCCCGCGCGTCGAGCTGCGCGTGGGGCTGCCGAGCTGGTCGTCGGTCGAGGCCGAGGTCGAGGATTCCGAGCTCCGGATGGAGGGTCTGGGCGACGCCTCGCTGGGGCTCAAGCTCGGACTGGTCGAAGGTGGGGGGCGAGCCCCGTCGCTCGCGCTCCTGGGCGGGACGACGATCCCCACGGGCGAAGAGGGAGTCGGCAGCGAGCGAGCCGATCCGTCGTTCCGCCTCGCCGCCTCCGGCGATCTCGGGGAGCGGCTGTCGCTCGGCGTGAACGTAGGCGTTCAGTGGGCCACCGAATCCGTTGCCGGCCCGGCCGACGGCCCGGCGGTCGACACCGGGGCGGATTTCCTGTACACGGCGGCGCTCGGAATCGCGATGACCGACCGAGTCGGCCTTTTCCTGGAGAGCTTCGGATTCGCGGGGCTGGAGGCCTCGCGGGCCGCCCGGCACAGCCTGGACGGCGGTTTCACGGTTCTGATCGCCCCCAACCTGCAACTGGACGTGCGGGCGGGCGCGGGGGTCGACGACGATGCGGAGGACTGGTTCCTCGGAGCCGGCTTCGCGCTGCGCCTGCCGCGCTGACCCGGATTGGGCTTTGGCGGCCCGGGGCTTCAGGCCTGGGTCGGCTTCTCCCTCGACGCGAGCCGAATGGCGGCGGCCGTCGCCTCGCCGGCGACCTTGGGCCCTCCGGCTCCGTCGGTGGCGACGGCGAGGCCTTCCCGGCCCCGGCGCTTGGCCTGGTACAGGGCCTGGTCGGCCACCCGCAGGAGACACTTGGCGTCGCCACCGTGATCCGGGAACAGGGCGACGCCGACCGAGAGGCTGAGCCGCAGGTGCCGACCGTTGTCGCTCGTCAGGCGAGCGGTCCGGAGGCCTTCCCGGAGTCGACGCACCACGTTCCGCGCCCGCTCCTCGCCCGCCTCCAGCAGCAGGGCGGCGAACTCGTCGCCCCCGATCCGGGCGAGCTCGTCGCTCTCCCGGAGGCTCGCCTCCAGGACCTCGGCGAAGGTCTGGAGAGCCCGGTCGCCGGTGAGGTGGCCGTGCTCGTCGTTCACCGCCTTCAACGAATCGGCATCCGCCAGGACGAGCGCCAGACGGCCATCATAACGGCTCGCCCGGGCCAGGTGCTCCTCCAGCTTGTCGACGAAATAGCGCCGGTTGTGCACCCCGGTGAGCGGATCGGTGACGGCCAGGCGGCGTGCCTCCTCGTTGAGCTGGGCGGCGCGGATCACGGCGGCCGCCTGGTGGGCCACGACGCTGAGGGCCCGGGCCTGGTCCGCCTGGTAGGCGCCGGGAACGGAAGCCTCGGCGTTCAGGACCCCGATCACCCGCCCCTCCACCTTGAGCGGTACGGCGATCTCGCTTCGGGCGCCGGGCACGCCCGGGATGTAGGCCGCTTCCTGTTCGACGTCGTCGACGATGATGGCCTCCCCCGAAGCGGCGCAGCGCCCCGTCACGCCGTGACCGAGCGGGATCCGCAGCCCCCGGCACTCCTCCGCGTATCCGCGCGCGGCCCGGATCACGAGCTGCCGGGAGGCGTCGTCGATGAGCAGGATCGAGACCTGCCCCTGCGGAACGAGCTCTTCCGTGACCGTGAGGATCGCCCCCAGGGTGTCCTCCAGGCGGTCGTGGGCCGCGGCCAGCTGGCTGATGCGGTACAGCGCGTTCAGCTGTCCGATGCGGCGCTGGAGCCGATCGCGAGCGCGGACGGCCAGGATCGCCAGTGCCGCCTGGGAGCCGAGCACCGTCAGGAGTTCCTCGTGCTCGTTCGTGAACGCGTCGGTGCGCTCCGACTCCACGTTGATCACGCCCGCCACCTCGTTCGCGACGACCAGCGGTACGGCCAGGTTGGAGCGAGCCTCACGCAGGCCGGCGATGTAGCGGGGATCCTTCGTCACGTCGCTCGCCCGGGCCGCCCGGCGGTGCTCGACCGCCCATCCCGAGAGCCCCTCCCCCCTTCGGAGCGTCAAGCGGAGGACCTCTGCGGCTCGCTCGCCGTAGCCGCGGACCCGACGCACCGAGAGGAGCTCGGTCTCGGGGTCGTAGAGCATGAGGGCACAGTGGTCGAAGCCGATGAGCTCCTGCGCCTGGTCGAGCACCGTGTCCAGCACGTCGCCGAGGCTGTCGGAAAGCCCGACGCGCCGCGTCGCCTCGTACAGCGATGTCAGCGTGGTCGTGTCATTCATGTCCCGCAGGCCGGCTCGCCTCGTGTCGCCGAA
>CAYMQZ010000031.1:17613-19606 GCA_964392705.1 uncultured Gemmatimonadota bacterium | reverse complement strand
ATGCGGAGGAGCTGCTTCTGGTAGTTCCACTCGTAGAGCGCGGTGTGGACGTCCAGCCCCTCGTAGCACTGGAGGCGGATGAGCTCGGTCGAGAGCACGCTGGCCAGCACCTTGGCGGTCTCGGTCTTTCCGACCCCGGCGGCGCCCTCGACGAGCAGCGGCTTGTCGAGACGGCGCGCCAGGTGGACGGCGGTGGCGAGCGGGCGCTCGGCCACGTAGCCGTGCGTCTCCATCGCTTCGATCAGCGTCTGGATGTCCTGGTTCACCCGGCGCTCTCCCCGGACTGGATCCCGTGGCCTCACGGCCAGACCGCGTATTCCCGCAGGCCTTGCTACCGGTCGCGGGAGGTCGAGGTCCGCGCTACTTCCCGGCCATCGCGTACAGCAGGTCCACGTACGCTTTCTCCAGCTCGGCCAGGCCCGCCACGCCCGAGCCTTCCTTCGGGTGGATGACCATGTATTCGTTCGGAGCGTGTGCGCCGGAGCCGTGCCCCAGTCCCGAGAAGACGAGCGGGAGGCCGAGCCGCTGGGTGAACTGGTAGAAGGGCGCGCTGCCCGCGAGGCGGGGCGAGACCGCGGGCGTCACGCCGTACTTGCGGAAGACGCCGATCGCGGCCCGCACCAGGGGCGCGTCGACCGAGGTCTGGGCGGCCGGATAGCCGGCGAGCTCCCGGATCCCGATCTCCTCGAAGCCGCCGGCGTCCAGGTGCGAGCGAATCATGCGCAGGGCGTCGGCGGGATCGAGGTCGGGCGGCAGCCGGCTGTCGACCTTGGCGGTGGCGGCGTGGGGAAGGATGGTCTTCACGCCCTCGCCCGTGTAGCCGCTCCACATGCCGTCGATGTTGAGCGTGGGGTCGTACAGGTAGGCTAGCAGGGCGCGCCGACCCTCCATTCCGTCGATCCAGCGCTCGACGCCCAGCGCCGACTTCAGCTCGGCGCCGCCCCAGCCCCGCTCGACCATGCCGTTGATCAGGCGCTGCTCCTCCTCGGTCGGCGGACGGATGGCGTCGTAGTAGCCGGGGACGAGGATCGTGTTGCCGTCGGGCGTCGTGAGCGAAGCCAGCGCCTGGGCGAGCCGGAGCGGCGGCGAGTCGACGATGGCCTTGAAGGAGCCGTGGATCTCGGCCCGCGTCGGTCCGCCCCGGGCGCTCCCGCGCGCCTCCATCTCCAGGTACAGGATTCCCTTCACCCCCAGGCTCATCTCCATGGCGCCCGTCGGATCCTGGGCGTTGAAGGGGAAGAGCGCCCCGTCGGCGGTCCGGAGCCGCGCTTCGTACCGGTCGACGATCTGGGGATAGTGGGGCGAGCCGATCTCCTCCTCGCCTTCGGCGGTGATCATCAGGTTCACGGGCAGGGTGCCGGTCACCCGGACGATCGACTCGATGGCGTTCAGCAGCGCCCGCTCCGGCCCCTTCTGGTTCGTGGCGGCGCGCCCCATCAGGGCCGTGCCGTGCTCGGTCTCGACCAGGTTCGCCTCGAAGGGGGGCGACCTCCAGTCCTCGGGGTTCACCGGCTGGACGTCGTACATCAGATATACCATGAGCGTCTTCTCGGCCCCGGCGTCGTAGTAGCCCCAGACGCCCGGATGCCCGTCGGTGGGCACGAGCTCCGCCTCCCGGAAGCCCAGGGCCTCGAGGTCGGCCCGGACCATCTCGGCCATCTCGTCGATCCCCACATCCTGCGCGCTGATCGAGGGCTGGCGGATCCAGCGCTGGATCGCCGCCAGGTGCTCGTCCAGGTGGTCGTCGATCCAGGCGTAGATCTCCGGGTGCTCGCCCCCGTACGCCGGGATCGAGGCGGCGTCGAACGTCTCCTCGGTGGCGAACTCGAAGCGCTCGGAGGGACGGATCGGGAGGTCCTGGGCCCGGAGGGCGCTCGCCGGGAGCTGCAGGGCGAGCGCCAGCGACATCGACAGCGAGAGGGCGCGACGGTGGCGCATCGGATTCCTCCTGGATCGGAACGCTCATCGGCTCCGCGAGGGCGGCTCCGCGAGG
>CAYMQZ010000031.1:11350-17513 GCA_964392705.1 uncultured Gemmatimonadota bacterium | reverse complement strand
CGGCTCCGCGAGGGCGGCTCCGCGAGGCATCGGGGCCCCCGCGAGCTCGCCGGATGGCCGGGACGGAGAATCGCGGTGCCGGAGCCGGGCCACAAGATGGCGGCCTCCGACCGCCGACCCCGACGGGGAGCGGGAAAAAGCTCGGCCGGGGGCGATGCTTCGGCGGTCCGGTCGCGCGGCCACCCCCACGGCTGGCGACGGCTCCCGCCCCGCCCCAGCTTTCGTCCCGATGCGCTACGACTGCGTCGTGATCGGCGCCGGCCACAACGGCCTCGTCGCGGCCGCCTACCTGGCCCGGGCGGGCCGCCGGGTGTGCGTGCTGGAGCGGCGCCACGTGCTCGGGGGCTGCTGCTCGACGGAGGAGCTGTGGCCGGGCTACCGGGTCTCGCCCGCCGCGTACGTGATCAGCCTCTTCCTGCCCGGGATCATCCGGGAGCTGGAGCTGGAGCGGCACGGGCTCGAGATCCTCGCGCGCTCGCCCTCCTCCTTCACGCCGCTCGAGGACGGGCGCTCGCTCGTGCTGGGCGGGGGTCCGGAGGCCGATCGACGCGAGATCCGCGACTTCTCGGCGCGGGACGCGGAGCGGTACCCGGAATACGAGGCGTTCCTCACGCGCGTCGCGAAATCCGTGGAGCCCCTGATGGAGGAACCGGCCCCGGAGGTTCCACCGCGCATGCCGCCCCGGCTCCGGGACGTCCCCCGCTGGTGGCGGCTGGGCCGCGCGCTGGAGGCGCTGGGCGAGGAAGCCCATCCGGCCCTCGAGCTGCTGACGGGCGCCGCCACGCCGGTCCTGGAGCGGTGGTTCGAGTCGGAGCCCCTCCGGGCGACCCTGGCGAGCGACTCGATCATCGGAGCGTTCTGCGCGCCCTCCACGCCGGGGAGCGCCTACGTGCTGCTCCACCACGTGATGGGGGAGGCGGGAGGTGCCCGCGGCGTGTGGGGCTACGTTCGGGGCGGCATGGGAGGGCTGGCGGACGCCCTGGCCTCGGCCTGCGAGGCGTCTGGCGTCGAGATCCGGCGTGAGGCCGAGGCGATCTCCCTGGACGTGGACGATGGCCGGGTGCGGGGCGTCGGCCTCGCCGACGGGACGTCGGTGGAGGCCCCGGTGGTGGCCTCGGGCATCGACGCGCGGACCACCCTGCTGCGGCTGGTGGGCCGGGAGCGCCTGCCGCCCCCCTACGCGGAGCGGATCGAGGCGATCGACTACTCCTCGGCCAGCCTGAAGATCAACCTCGCCCTCGACGGACTGCCGCCGTTCGAGACGGGGGCGTGGGATCGGGAAGCGGCCCTCCGGGGGACGATCCACATCTCGCCGAGCCTCGAGTACGTCGAGCGGGCCTTCGACGACGCCAAGTACGGGGCGCCCAGCCGGGAGCCCGTGCTGGAGATGACGATCCCCTCCACGGTGGACGACACGCTGGCACCCCCCGGCAAGCACGTGGCCTCCCTGTTCGTCCAGTACGCCCCCTACGCGTTGGCCGAGGGCGAGTGGGACGAGGCCCGGAAGACGGCCTTCGCGGACCGCTGCCTCGGCCTCGTGGACCGCTACGCTCCGGGATTCTCCGACCGGGTGCTCCACCGGCAGGTCCTCGCCCCGCCGGACCTGGAGCGGGTGTACGGGCTCACGGGAGGGAACATATTCCAGGGGGCGATGACCCTGTCGCAGCTCGGGCCGCTCAGGCCCGGCCCCCGGACGCCCGTGGAGGGGCTCTACCTGTGCGGGGCCGCCACCCATCCCGGGGGCGGCGTGATGGGCGCTCCGGGCCGGACCGCCGCGCGGGTGATCCTCGGGGACTGATCGGCCGGAGTCTCGCCGGGCCGTGCGGCCCTCGGCGCCCCGCGCGAGGGTCGGGCGATCAGGCCGCCACGAAGCGGTCCGGCTCGCCGGAGAAGCGCTCCCGGCAGCGGGGACAGCAGAAGTAGTACGTCGTGCCGGCGTGCTCGTAGGTGTGATGGGCGCGCTCCACCTCGACCTTCATGCCGCACACCGGATCGACGGCGGTGGCGGGCTTCCGGGCGCCCTCGGCCCCTCGGCCGGGCCCGGACTTCCGAACGCCCTCGGCCACCGGGTCGGCCGCGGCTTCCTCGCCTGCGCCCTCCCCACGGCCGCCCCGGGGCGCGCCCCGGCGCCGCAGCTCCACCAGCTCGGCCAGGATGCTCACGGCGATCTCGCCGGGCGATTCGGCGCCCAGGTCGAGCCCCGCCGGGCTCACGAGCCGATCGAGCGCCTCCTCGGCGACGCCGCGGTCCTCCAGGAGGCGGCGGATCTCGGCCGCGCGCCGCGGGCTGGAGACGACCCCGACGTACGTCGCGCCGGCGGCCAGCGCCTGCTCCGCAGCCGCCTTGTCCCACTCGCCCATGGTCGCCACGACCGCGAAGAGGAGCGGCCCGCCGGCCCGGGCGTCCGTCGATCCCCCAGCGTGCGAGTCCTCCGCTTCACCTTCATCCTCTGCGCCCACCACCCGGACCGCGTAGCCGGCGATCGGGGCGATGGTGGCGAGGGCGCGGTTCACCGGCGAGTCGCCGAAGAGGGCCAGGGTGGGGGCGGGAAGCTGCGGCTCGACGTAGATCTCCACCGTGCCTCCGCTGTGGCAGGTCATCGGGTAGACGGCCGTGTCGGGGCGGGCCGCGGCCTCGGGGCGCTGCTCGGGACCTGGCAGGGATCATCGCGGCGCTCCGTGCTGTCGGTTCTCGACCGGGTCCCGCTCCATCCCGGCGGTCGCCGCCCCACCCGTCATCGTCCTCCTCGCTCGGGGGTGGGAAGATATGGCGGGGCGTCTTTGGTGTCATGGCCTGCTCGGCCCGGTCCGCAGCGTGACCCGTGCCTTGACGCCTCCCTTCGCGCCGCGCCAGCTTTCGCTGCGCATCGCGGCGAGCGCCGCGGAGCGCACGCCCCTTCGAGGCGTACGGGTCCCGCTGCCCGGGATCCGACACGTCCCGAGCAGGAACGCCGAGCGCGGAAGGTGTGATCGTGGCCATACAGATCGACAAGGAGTTCGAGGTCGACCAGTCGCCCGAGGAGGTGTGGGACTTCCTGGTGACGCCCGAGCGGGTGGTCGAGTGCCTGCCCGGCGCGAAGATCGTACAGGAAGTAGACGAGCGGACCTACGAGGGCGAGCTGGGCGTGAAGCTGGGCCCGATCGGTGCCACCTTCCACGGGACCATCCACTTCGACGAGCTGGACGAGGAGAACCTGCGCGTCGAGATGTCGGGGCAGGGGAAGGACAGGAAGGGGACGGGGAGCGTCAAGATGTCCATGCGCTCGCAGCTCGAGCCGCGGGAGGACGGAGGGACGCGGGTCTCGGTGTCACAGACCGTGAACCTGTCCGGAAAGCTGGCCTCCTTCGGCCGCGGGGGCGTCATTCAGAGCGTGGCCGACTTCATGTTCGGCCGCTTCACGAGCTGCGTGCAGAAGAAGCTGGCGGGGGGATAGCCGCGATCGGATGCCAGGCCATCGAGGCCATGCTAACTTGGTCGGAGACGGCTTCCACCGAGCTTTGCCCCGGTCGAAACGGAAATGCGCACGTTCCGCCCCGCCTATTCGTACCTGAGCCGCGACGAGCTGGCCGCCCGCGTCGGGCGCGCGCTGGCCACCCTGGAGGATTGTCGCGCATGCCCCCGGGATTGCGGCGTGAACCGGCTGGAGGACAAGTGGGCCGCGTGCAAGACCGGCCGGTACGCCGTGGTCGGAAGCCATTTTCCGCACTTCGGGGAAGAAGATTGTCTGAGAGGCTGGAATGGTAGTGGGACGATCTTCTTCTCCCATTGCAATTTGCGCTGCGTCTTCTGCTGCGGTCCCGACACGCGTGTGGCGACCGAAGACGGCCCGGCTCGCATCGAAGACCTCTTCCTGCAGGCCGAACGCACCGACGATCGCCACGTGCGCAGGCCGTCGTCCGCGCTTCGCCTGTTTTCCCGTGAGGGCCAATCCGTCGAGGTCGCCAAGCTGTTTCGTCACCGCCACCGCGGTGAGATCCTGCGCCTGAAGCCCTACAGTTGCCCGCCGCTCCTGGTGACGCCGAACCACCGGATGTTCGTCGTCTCGAAGTCCGATCCCACTCGGGTCTTCAAGAAGCGAGCGGACGAACTCAAGAGGGACCACCGCTTGCTCGTTCCGCGTCTGCGACCGCGGCCGGAGAGCGTCGAGCTCGAGATCCCGCACCTGCTGTCCGGTGTCGTCGCCTACCGCAAGGTCAACGCGCGCACGGTGCCGGGGGACGAGCTCGTCACGCTCTTCTCGCAGCGCTGGACCTCGCGGACGCTGGCCCAGATCACGGGCTATCATCCCGCCTACGTGCGCAAGCTGCGTGGCGAGTGGATTCGGGGAGATTTCGAGCTTCTAGCCCGCGGGAGCACCGTTCCGATCGGAATCGTGGAGGAGGGCGGGACGGTTCGGTTCGAGACGGAGAAGCGACCCGGGATCCCCGCGAGATTGAACCTGAACGAGGACCTGGCCTGGCTTCTCGGTCTCTACTGCGCCGAGGGTCACGTGACTTCGCCGAAGAACCGGCCGAACTCGCACAGTCTCGTGTTCTCGTTCGCGCACGGCGAACGGGAGCGAGCGAAAAGGGTGCAGGAGCTGATCGACGAGCTCTTCGGTGCGACCACGGAGCTGCGTCGACGCCGGACGACGTTCACGGTGGAGACGGGCAAGGCGTCGCTGGCGCTCTTCTTCCGCGAGCTCTGCGGGGGCGGTGCTGCAGGGAAGAGGGTTCCGCCGTGTCTGTTTCGTGCTCCGGGGGAGGTGATCCGGGCCTTCCTGGACGGTGTCGCCGCGGGAGACGGGTGGGACGGACCGAGCCACGTGGTGATCAACACCGTGTCGGAGCGGTTCGCCCACGGCCTGTTCCACCTGGGAACGCGGCTCGGCATGCTGCCCAGCTACCACCTCTGGGAGCCACCCGAAGAGAAGGTGATCGAGGGTCGTCGGGTCCGGCAGCGGCCCCTACACTACGTGAAGTTCCCCAAGATCAACCCGCGGACGGGAGAGCGCCGCACGCGGTGGAAAGAGGCCCACGGCGGCTGGCTGGTGCCGATCCACAAGCTGGACCGGGTCCCGTACGACGGCCCCGTCTACAACCTCGAGGTGGACGACGCCGACCACTCGTATCTGGCCTCGTCTGTGGCGGTCGCCAACTGTCAGAATTGGGATATAAGCCAGGCCATAAAGCCCCATAAGGCCCCGCCCGGCTCGGCGCCGGACGAGATCGCCGACATGATGCTCGAGCTGCAGGCGAAGGGCTGCCACAACATCAACTTCGTCACGCCCGAGCACGTGGTGCCGCAGGTGATCGAGGCGCTGGCCGCCGCCGTCGAGCGGGGGCTGGAGCTCCCGATCGTGTACAATACGAGCGCCTACGACGCGCTGGAGAGCCTGGAGCTGATGGACGGCCTGGTGGACATCTACATGCCGGACTTCAAGTTCTGGAGCGGGGAGCGGAGCGCCACGTACATGAAGGCGCGCGACTATCCGGGGGCGGCGCGCGCCGCGATCCGGGAGATGCACCGGCAGGTGGGAAACCTGGTGACCGGCGCGGACGGGCTGGCCAAGCGCGGCCTCATCCTCCGGCATCTCGTCATGCCCGGCATGCTGGACGAAACGGAGCGTATCCTCGAGTGGGTGGCCCGGGAGCTGGGACCCGACACGTACGTGAACCTGATGGACCAGTATTATCCAGCCGGCTCGGTCGAGGAGGGCCGACACCCGGAGATCGGGCGGCGGTTGGGGTCGGAGGAGTTCCGGAAAGCCCGGGAGATCGCCGACCGCCTGGGCCTCCGGAAGCTGGACGAGCGCCGTCCGCATCCGCGTCTGGCACGGCGGATGCTCGCGACGGGCCGGTAGGCCCGGTGACGCCGGGACCGGTGCAGGGGGCTCGCCGAAGCCGACCGGGAAGACCGGGCCCACCCATCCACCGTGCCGGGTCGATCGTGAAGGCTCCGAGCCTTACATTCATGCTGGGTAAAGGCATCTCGGCGGACGCGGGCCGTCGACCGTCGATGTGGATGTGGCTGGAGACCGCTCGAGGCATGGGTGGGCTTCGGGCGGTGGAGGGGAGGAGGATCTTTGGCGGAACGGTCGGATTCGGCGCCCGGGCACCCGGGCTCTAATCACCAGGCTTCTTCCTTGGAGTCCGGGGACGTCTCGCCGGCGGCCGGCGGCGGC
>CAYMQZ010000031.1:0-11250 GCA_964392705.1 uncultured Gemmatimonadota bacterium | reverse complement strand
TCACCAGGCTTCTTCCTTGGAGTCCGGGGACGTCTCGCCGGCGGCCGGCGGCGGCTCCCCGGCGGATTCCGGCGATCCCGGCAGCGACCGGCGCGCCACACCCGACTCCGCCTCCCGCCCGCTCGGCCCGGAGGGCTCGATCTCGGTCGAGGAGGTCTACTTCCCGGCCGACGTGGCCCAGTTCCTGGCCGAGCTGAGCCGGGCGGTCCAGAAGCACGCCATCTACCCGCCGGCACACCCCGCCCTCCGTCCCGCGATCTCGGGCGCTCGCTCCGCCCTGCAGCCGTTGTTGGAGACCCGGGCGCAGCTCACGCTCGGTGTGGGGCGGCGGCGGATCGCCGTGGCCGATGCCGAGACCGACCCGCAGAACCCCCTGTTCAGAGGATTGGCCGAGCAGCTCCATGATCAGGAGCTGGCGTCCGTCACCTTCCGCACGGGCCTGTCCGAGGACGAGCTGGCCGACTTTCTGGCCCAGGTGTCCCTGGATCCGCGACGTTCGGGGCGGTCCCTCGGGAGATCCATCGCCCTGGAGGGTCGAAGCTGGCGGCACATCCTCCTGCAGCCCGTGCGCTACGAGGGGCTGGGCCTGGCCTGGTCGCGTAGCGGCCGCTCGACGGAGCAGCAGAAGCAGCGGGCGGACGAGCTGTGGCTCACGCTGGCCAGCTCGCTGTTGCCGGACCTCCTGGGTCCGGCCCCCGGAGGGGGGGAGGCCGCCGAGGAAGGCACGGGCGAGAAAGGCGTGGCCGCCGTGGAGGGGGCCGGGGATGCGGACGAGGAAGGAGAGGCCGCGAAGCGCGCGCCCCCCGCCCGGCGCGACGCCGCGCAGGCGGCCGCCCAGCGGGATCCCGAGCAGCTGGCCGCGGCCCTCGAGGCGGCCTCGCGGGAGGAGGGCTACGCCCGCCAGGCGTTCCAGGGTCTCGCCACCGTCTCCCGGGAGATGCGGGCCGTGGGCGGCGAGGCCGGCAAAGGGCTCCAGCGGCGCACCTCGCGATTCGTTTCGGCCGTCGAGCCGGAGGCGCTGCAGCGCGTCCTGGCTACGGCCAGCGACCGGGAAAGGCACGACCTGATTCGGGACGCCGCCCGCTGGATGGACCCTACCGCCGTGGTGAAGCTGGTTCGCACGACCGGGGCGATCGAGAGGCGGGACCTGTCGAACCCGCTCGTGCTGCTGATGGCCAAGATGGCTCGCTACGCCAACTCCGAGGCGCCGGACCTGGCACCCGAGGCCGAGGCGAACCTCCGCGATCAGGTCGAACGGCTGCTGGAGGACTGGGATCGCGAATACGACGTGCCCGAGCCCTACCGCGAGGCCCTGAAGGGGATGGCGTTCGCCGAGCCCGAGGCGGCCGAGGCGCCGCGTGAGCCGATCGTGGGCGTCGAGCCCGAGCACGTGCTGCGGGTCGGCCTCCTGGTGGACAAGGCGGGCCCCCACGTGTGGAACAGCGCCACGGCGCTCATGCAGGGCCGGCGGTTCCAGGAGCTGGTGGACGCGCTGGACATCGCGCCGGCGAAATCGGTGGCGGCCGAGGAGCTGTGGGAGGAGCTGGCCACCCCGAAGGCGGTAGCCTGGATCCTCATACCCCACCCGGAGGAGGAGGGGCCGGACGTTGAGGTGCTGGACCGCTTCGTGGGCAGGCTCGGCCCCCGGGCCGCGCCGCCCCTGCTGGACCGCATGGCCAACACGGAGTCGCCCGAGCTGCGGAAAACCCTGTTCGCGCGCCTCGAGACGCTGGGTCCGTCGATCGCGCCCGACCTGCTCGAGCGGCTGCGGGACGGCCGGTGGTGGGTGCGGCGAAACGCCCTGACCCTGCTGCGCCGGGTGGGCGGGTGGCCCGCCACCTGGTCGCCCCACGAGCTGTCGCGGGACCGGCACCCGGAGGTACGGGCCGAGGCGCTGGCGCTGCTCCTCCGCTTTCGGGACCGTCGCGACTGGGCCATCTGCGAGCTGCTGGCAGAAGCCAGCCCGCGGGCCCGGACGTCGGGCCTCGAGGCGGCGCAGGAGGAGGCCCCGCCGGAGGCGGTTCCGCTGCTCCTGGACATCCTGCACGACGAGAGCGCGGAGACGGAGAACCGGGTGCTGGCCCTCCGGGCCTTGAGCGCGCTGCGGCCTCCCGAGCTTCCGGGACCGCTGATCGACGTGGTGGCCACACCCCGCGGCGGTCTCTTCCGCCTGCTGGGGCCCTTCCGGCCGGTCAAGCTGGAGCCGAAGTCGCGCGTCACCCTGGAGACGCTGGCGGTTCTGTCGCGTCACTGGAAGAAGCAGCCCGAGGTGATGGCGGTTCTGCGCAAGGCGCGCAAGTCGCGCGACGAGCCGGTGAAGGCGGCCGCCTACGGCAAGTTGATCGGGGAGTCCGGCCCGCCCACCGGGGAGTCCGGCCCGCCACCGGGACCGTCCGCCGCTCGCCGCCCGGCGCCCCCGTCGGACCACGTCCCGGGGCCGGAGGACTCCCGGTGAGCGCGTGCGCCGAGGTCCCGGCCTGGCTACTCGGGAGAGACAGGTCGTCGCGAGGCCGGCCGTGAGCGCCCCGGTCCGCTTCCTCCAGGCGCTCGGCAAGCTGGTCACCTCGGCCGGCCTCTACCCGGCCAATCACCCGGCCCGCAAGCAGGCCGTGACCGACGCGGCCGAGGCGTTGGACGCGCTGCTGGCCGAGAAGGGCCCGGCGGTGTTCTCGTTCCTCGAGGAGAAGGTGATCTTCGGGAACCGGCCTCTCGAAGGGCTGGGGACCTGGCCCTGGAGCGGGCGGCTGAACGAGGTGGGCGTGCAGCGGCTCGAGCTCCTGGAGGGCACGCCTCCCGAGGAGCTGGCGCGGTTCGCCACCTCGCTGGCCCTGGAGCTGGGGCTGATGGCGGCGAAGATGGCGGAAGCCGCCGAGAAGGCCGTCGCCGGCGCACCGACCGAGCGGCACCCGCACATCCGGTACGGCCTCCTGGGCGTCCGGAGCGCGCCGGAGAAGGAAAAGGCGGCCGAGGCGCCGCCCCTCGATCTCCGCGAGGAGGCCGAGGCGCTCCAGTACGTGCACGAGGTGGCCGCCAAGAAGCTCGGCGTGCCTGAGGCCGAAACCGCGGCGATCGTGGGAGCCCTGCTCGTGGCCGTCCGATCGGCGCGTGAGATGGTGGCGCCGCTCATCGAGATCCGCGAGACGGACGACTACACCACGACCCACTGCATGAACGTCTCGCTGCTCTCGATGTCGCTGGCCGAGTACCTGAGGCTCGGCGACGCCGACGTGACGGCGATCGGCGAGGCGGGCCTGCTCCACGATATCGGGAAGACCCGCCTCCCACCGGCGATCCTGAACAAGCCTGGCAAGCTCACGCCCCAGGAGCGGGCCGTGGTCGAGCACCACGCCGTCGAGGGCTCCCGCATGCTGCACCGCTCGGAGCGCCGGAACCCGCTGGCCGCGGTGGTGGCCTACGAGCATCACATGCACTGGGTCGGCCAGGGAGGATACCCTCGACCCGGAGTCGAGCACGAGCCTCACCACTTCAGTCGCCTGGTGCAGGTCTGCGACGTGTTCGACGCGCTCCGTACCCGACGTCCCTGGCGCGCGCCGTTCAGCGCCGATGCGGCGCTCGACTTCCTGGAGACCCGGCGGGGCTCGGAGTTCGACCCGGAGATGGTGGACGCCTTCGCGGGCATGATGCGGCAGTGGGAGCCCCGCCTGGTAGAGCGGGAGGACGGAATGGCGGCGCCGGAGGCCGCCACGCCGCCGACCGCCGACGCCGAGACCGCCGGCCAGCCCGAGGCCGCGGGACCGCCCGCGGAGGAGCCGGACGCCAGCGACCTGACCCGGCGGGCCGAGGCGGCCGAGCGCGGCTTCGACGCCGACATGGAGGGCGAGCTGTTCGGAAGCTAGGGTACCCCCACGCCGCCTCGCGCCGCTCCCACGACGCCGTGCTTCACGCTGGGGTCCGATGCCGACCCGCCGCCCATCTGGCCCCGGGCCCTCGCATTTCGCGGACTTGCGCCGATTTTGCCGGACCGACCCGTGGAGCCCGCGGCTCCGTCGCTTCCGTCGCGCGACCCGGCAGGTCCGCATGTAACCTCCCATCCTCTTGCCGTCGCTTCACCTAGGAGATCGTTCCCTCGTCGCGAATACCGGAGCCTCCCCGCTGCTTCGCGGGAACGACGCTTGCGCCCGTTCGCCGATCGGGCGTCGCTCGGGTGAGGCATGAGGGGCGCTCGCGCGCACGACACGCGACAGACAAGTGGATGGTGTTCGCCGATCGTCCGGCCGCTCGCCGAGGAAAGGCATGCTCTCGAAGGCGCGCATCCGAGCCTGGTACCGGTCCAGCCGCGAAGGGGACGTCTATCTGGCCCTCCGGATCGCGCTGACCTATCTGCTGTTCGGGGGGCTGTGGATCGCCGCCTCGGACCGCGTCCTGGCGTCGCTGGTCCGCGACCCCGCCCGACTTTCCTGGCTGCAGACGTTCAAGGGCTGGGGCTTCGTCATCGCCACCTCCCTCCTCCTCTACCTGCTCATCCGGATCTCGCTCCGGGGCCGCGAGAAGCTGAGGCGAGAGCGGGCGGAGTCGGAGCGCTTCCTGGGGACGCTGATCCGGAACCTGCCGGGGACGGTGTACGCCTGCGCGAACGACCCCCAGTGGACGATGACCTACCTGAGCCCCGGCGTGGAGTCGCTCACCGGGTACGCGCCCGAGGAGCTACTGGACAACGAGCGCCTCTCCTACGCCTCGCTCATCCACGAGGAGGACCGGGACCGGGTGTGGCGGGAGGTCCAGCGGGCGGTCGGCGAGCGACGGCCCTTCCGGCTGGAGTACCGAATCCGCGGCCGGGGGAACTCGCTCCGCTGGGTGTGGGAGCGGGGACGCGGCGTGTTCGGAGAGGAGGGGGAGCTTCTGCGCCTCGAGGGCTTCATCACCGACGTCACCGAACGCCACGAGGCCGGGGAGCGGCTCCGCCGACAGATGGAGCAGTTGCGCGCGCTGCGGACCATCGACCTGGCGATCATGGGGAGCCTGGATCTCCGGATCACCCTGGACGTCGTGCTGGACCAGGCGACGGCCCGGCTGGGGGTGGACGCGGGCGCGGTCCTGACCTTCGATGCCGAGGCGCAGAGGCTCGAATACGCCGCGGGACGGGGCTTCCGGACCGAGGCGCTGCGGCACGCCCGGCTCCGCCTGGGCGAGGGCCACGCGGGACGGGCCGCCCTGGAGCGCGAGACGGTCCGGGTGGACGATCTCCGCGAGGAGCCCGGCGAGCTGGTCTGGTCGTGGCTGCTCCCCGAGGAGGGGTTCGTGTCCTACTTCGCGCTGCCGCTGGTGGCGCAGGGTCAGCTCCGGGGCGTGCTCGAGCTGTTCCATCGCTCCCGGCTCGAGCCGGATGACACCTGGCTCGAGTTCCTGGAGACGCTGGCCGGGCAGGCCGCGATCGCGATCGACAACGCCCGGCTGCTCGAGGAGCTGGGGCGCACGAACCTGGACCTCGAGCTGGCCTACGACCAGACGATCGAGGGATGGGCGCGCGCGCTGGACCTCCGCGACGACGAGACCGAGGGCCACTCGCGGCGCGTGACCGAGCTCACCGTGACCCTGGCCGAGCGGATGGGGGCGAGGGGCGAAGCGCTGGCCCACATCCGTCGGGGTGCCCTCCTCCACGACATCGGGAAGCTGGGCGTGCCGGACCGGATCCTGCTCAAGCCCGGCCCGCTTTCCGACGACGAATGGGAACTGATGCGGCGCCATCCAGCCTACGCCCACGAGCTGCTCGCCCCCATTCCCTTTCTCCAGCCGGCCCTCGACATCCCTTACTGCCACCACGAGAAGTGGGACGGCACCGGCTATCCCCAGGGCCTGAAGGGCTGGGACATTCCGCTCCCCGCCCGCATCTTCGCCGTGGCCGACGTGTGGGACGCGCTCACCTCCGACCGACCCTACCGAGACGCCTGGCCCGAGGAGAAGGCGCGCGAGCACATTCGCGACCAGGCGGGCCTCCACTTCGATCCCGAGGTGGTCGAGCTCTTCCTCTCCATCGGGAGCGAGGAGCTGGAGCGGATCGTGGGGCGAAAGCGGGAAAGCGGAGGGGATGCGGCGGCTGGCACGACCTCCAACGGGTCACGGCGGACCGTGGAGTCGGACGGCCGGCCGGCGGTCTCGTGATCGGGAGGTGGAGCCTCGGCTTCTCTTGGTGACCCTGGCCCTGCCGCGTCTCGCGTTCGCGAAGTGGACCACCGAGTCCTGAGCGAGCGCTCATCTCGCATCGAGGGGCCCTCCGTCCCCCGTCCCTTCCCCACTGGTACCGAACTTGCCCTCACGTTCCGGAAAACGGGCTCCCTCCGGCCGCGGGGGGGAGTGAGGAAAGGAGGAGAGTCATGCCAGCGTGGATATGGGCGGTCCTCGTGGTCCTCGCGCTCGCGGTTGGCGCCGGCCTCGCCTGGTGGGTCTTCCGCCGGCAGACGACCCGGCGGCTGCGCGACCGGTTCGGGCCCGAGTACGACCGGGCGGTCGCCGAGCGCGGCGACGTGAAGGACGCCGAAGTCGAGCTGCAGCGACGGGAGAAGCGGGTCGAGCATTTCGAGGTCCGCCCCCTTTCCCCCGAGGAGAGGGTCCGGTTCGAGAGCGCCTGGGAGGATGTGCAGGCGAAGTTCGTGGACAGCCCGAGCGCTGCCATCGCCGACGCGGACATCCTGGTCGCCGAGGTGATGCGTACCCGTGGTTATCCGGTCTCCGACTTCGAGCAGCGCGCCTCCGACCTCTCGGTCGAGCACCCTCTGGTGGTGGAGCACTACCGGGCGGCGCGCGAGATCGCGGTGCGGAACGAGGCCGGGAAGGCCACGACCGAGGAGCTCCGGCAGGCGCTCGTGCACCACCGGAGGTTGTTCGAGGAGCTGTTGCGGACACCGAAGCCGATGGAGGTGGCGAGATGAAACATCGAGATGAACGGCGTCCGATCGCGTCCGATCCGGCCGGGGCGGAAGCCGCGGGTGCCGCGCGGGCGGCCGTGGGCGAGCGCTCCGAGGTGGAGCCCGAGGTGGAGCGATCCGGCCAGGAGCGCCCCGTCGATGAGCGCCCCGTCGATGAGCCGACCGGGGACTTCACCCTGCTCGAGGCCGACGAGGAGGTCCGCTTCCAGGAGCGCTGGCGCGAGCTGCAGACGGAGTTCGTGGACGACCCGCGCGCCGCCGTCCGGCGGGCGCACGGCCTGGTATCCGAGCTCACGGACCGGCTGACGGATCGGTTCACGCGGGAGCGGGACGAGCTGGAACGGCAGTGGGAGGACTCGGGTGAGGCCTCCACGGAGACGCTTCGACTGGCCGTACGGCGCTACCGCGCGTTCTTCGAGCGGCTCCTTGCGATCTGAAGTGCGGCCGCGAGCATGCTCTGTCCGCCGGCCGGCTCCGCCCGGGGCCGGCCGGATCCCGCCCCTTTTCCATCGGAGGGTCACAACGTGGAAACCTTTGTCGATAACGAAGCTGTCGGGAGTGGCCACGGACGGGCGAACGGAGCGCGAATCCCGCGCCTCGAGAGCTTCCGTCGCGGTTCCCTGCCGCGGCTCCGAGATCTCGTGGACCCGCAGGCGATCCTGGCGCTGGCCGACCCCTTCGGGATGGCCGGCAACGGGAACGGACACGGTGCGGTCCCGGGCGGCGCCCCGCGCGGCCCGATGCACAACGCGGCCCGGAACGGAAACGGGGCCGCTACCGATCTCTGCCTCGTGATCGTGGCCCGCGCGTTCTCCGGGAGGGAGTGGCTGGACCGCCGGGTGTGGGTATCCCGCGAGTGCGGCGTCGGCCCCGGGGTTCGGCTCCTCTGCTACACGCCCGGGGAGTTCGAGCGCAGGCTTTCCGAGCCGGGCCTCGTGCACCGCGCCGCCACCCGGGGCGTCGACCTGCTGGCGGGGGAGAACCACGCGGGGGAGAACCACGTCTGCTGAGGCAGACCGCCCGCGATCCGGGTCCCCCTCGTAGCCAGCTCCCCCCTCCTCGGCGCGTGGCCCGCCGCGGCCCGACACACGCGACGCCACTCCGCCCTATATTCCCCCCCGGTGCCCGGACCGTCCCCCGCGCGGGCACGCCTTTTGTTCGCGAGACGGGCGGCCGCGGCGCGAGGCGACGGCCGCGACCGGAGAACCTCACGGACCGGAGAAGGGAGGACGGACCGATCGCCGGCCGGCTGGTGGACTTCCACAACCACGTCATGCCCGGTGTGGACGACGGCGCCCGCGACCTGGAGGAGGGCGTGGCGGCCCTGGCCGGCTTCCGCCTGGAGGGGGTGGAGACCGTGGTGGCCACGCCACATTTCCGCGGCTCCCTCACCGAGCGACCCGACGTCCTCATCGAGCGCCTGGCGTGGATGGACGAGGCGTTCGAGGGCCTGGTCGCAGAGGCCGAGCGCCGGGGCGTGGACGTGCGGCTGGAGCGCGGCGCCGAGGTGCGCCTCGACTCTCCCGACGTCGACCTGGCCGATTCACGGCTCCGGCTGGCCGGCACCCACTTCGTGCTGGTGGAGTTCGCGACCTTCCAGATGCCCGCCTACGGGGGCGAGCAGCTGGCCGGCCTGCGGGAAGCGGGCTGGATTCCGGTGCTGGCCCACCCCGAGCGATACGCGGGCGTGGCGAACCGGCTCGACGTGGCCGAGCGCTGGCGGCAGGAGGCCTTCTTCCAGATGAACGCGGGCTCGCTCCGGGGCCGCTATGGACCCTCGGCCCGGCAGGCGGCCCGCGCCTTCCTGGAGCGCGGATGGATCGACTATCTCTCCAGCGACTACCACGCCCGGGGCGCCCCCGGCCTACGCGAGACGCGCGACCTGCTGCTCGAGGCCGAGGGGATCGATCCGTCGGAGGCCGAGGACGGGGGGACCGGTCCGGACGAGTGGGAGGTTGCCGGGGGGGACGAGGAGCTCCAGGAGCCCGGTCTGCCGGTCGCCCGGCTGCTGACCGAGCTCAACCCCCGGAGGCTGCTGGCAAACCGCGAGCCGATCTCCGTGCCCCCCCTCGAGCTGGCCGGCGGGCTGGTCGAGCGGCTCAGGGGGTGGCTGCGGTAGCGGGGTCGTGACGAGCCCGCGCTCCGGCTCGTCTTGTCGGTGGGAAGGAGAGGAGGCGTCGACACGCGGGCGGGCTCTCGCTCCCGCACCGGTTCGCTCGCCCCCACGGACGCCTCGGCGCGCTCGCGCGCACGACTTGCACAGAACCTGCATGCATGATAAGGGTAACGACTTTCGTAACGAGGATGGAATGGGAAGCCCGCGCCCACACCCGGGGCTTACCGTCTGGGGTCGCCCGCGGGCGACCCCGCGTACCGCTTGGCTCGAGGAGTGACATGCGACAGGCACGACAAATCGCCCTCGCCTTGCTCGTGGGAGGCGCGCTCGCCGTCTCCGGGATGCTGGCCACCGCGGCCGACCTTTCGGCCCAGGGGGCCAGCCGCATCCAGGTGCTCGTGGCGCCGCTGTCGACCGGACCGGACGTGAACGACAAGTTCGGCGAGAAGGTGTCCAAGGAGGTCACCAAGGCCATCGAGGAGATCTCGGGCCTGGACCCGATGCCCGAGGGCGACGTGAAGAAGGCGCTCAAGCAGTTCAACCTGGACGCCGCTCAGATGAACCCGATCCAGTGGCGCCAGCTGGCCAGCCGGCTGGAAGCCCAGATGCTCATGGTCGGCTCGGCCGAGCGCGCGGGCCAGGGCATCCAGGTGAGCGTCACCTTCCTGGACCCGAAGTCCGGGGACGAGCTTCCCGTCGAGCCTTTCACGGTCAGCGACGACGGCCAGGACAAGCAGGCGGCGTCCCGGATCACCGCGGGCCTCGAGGAGCAGATCGCCTACCAGCGCTCCCTCATCTACTGCCAGGAGTACCTGGGTTCCGGACAGATCGAGGACGCGCTCCGCAACTGCGACCAGGCGCTCGAGGTGAACCCCAGCTCCACCCGCGGGCACTACGTCCGCGGCCGCGTCCACATGGAGGCCGAGGACTACCCGTCGGCCGTCGAGGATCTCGAGCGGGTGGTCGAGGACAACCCGGCCGACACCGAGGCGCTCCAGTCCCTGGCCTACAGCCACGCCCAGCTCGGCAACAAGGAGCGCTCGCTCGAGTTGTACCAGGCCTACCTGGAGTTCCAGCCCGACGACGCGCAGGTTCGGCTCAACATCGCCTTCGAGCTGGCGCAGGCCGGAGCCTTCCAGGAGGCCTCCGAGATCCTGCAGGCGGGCGTCCGGCGGGACTCGACGAACGCCGGCCTGTGGGAGTACCTGGGGAACGTGGCGCTGGCGGCCGGGACCGCCACGAACGGCGAGCCCGAGGGCGCCACCGTGAAGGACACCGCGCAGGTGCGGCTGGCCGTGCGGGCCTTCGACAAGGTGCTGGAGCTGAAGGGCGACAGCGTCGGGGCCAGCGTGCTCACGAACGCGATCGCCGCACACCTGGAGATGGGCGACCTGGACGAGGCGCTCGCCTTCTCGGACCGGGCGCTCGAGGCCCTGCGCAGTGGAGTCGGGACCGCGGCCACGGGCGAGGGTGAAGTCACCGAGGGCACCACACCCGAGACGCCCGAGACGCCCGAGGGCGTGCCGGGCGGCGCCGAGAGCCGTCAGCAGCTCCGGGCCCGGATCCACTCGCTCCGCGCCGACATCTTCGCGCGCCGCGACAACTTCGATCGGGCGCTCGCCGAGCTGGACGAGGTGCTTTCGATCGATCCGGAGTACAGCGGCGCCTACATGAAGCGGGGCTTCTACCGCCTGCGCTCGGGCGACACGGAGGGCGCGCTGGCCGACTACCGGAAGGCCGTGAACGAGCAGGGCCGCGACCCGAACGCGATCGCCAACCAGCTCTTCGGGATCGGGTACAACGACTATTTCGAAAAGGGCCAGTTCTCGACCGCGATCGACATGTTCAGGACGGCGCTCGAGTTCGCGCAGGATCCGCAGCTCGAGCAGCAGGTCAACTTCTTCGCGGCGTATGGCTACTACCAGATGGGAACGAACATCGACCAGCGGAACGAGGGCCAGGAGGCGTGCCAGCCGGCCCGCCAGGCCCTGAGCGCGTTCCAGAACGTGGGGCCGTACCTGGGGAGCGCGGGCGGTTACCAGTCGAACAGCCAGGCCCAGATCCGCGAGGCGGTGGACGTCCAGATCTACCGGCAGGAGCAGATCATCCGGGCGAGATGCGGGTGAGCTGACGCGGGAGCCGGCCGGCCCCCCGGGCCGGCCGGCTCCCCTCCCTTGCGCGAGCGGCGGCGCCCGCCGGCGCCGCCGCCCGGCGCCACCAACGGGGCACCCCAGCCCCGGCGGGCCCCTG
>CAYMQZ010000030.1:0-20998 GCA_964392705.1 uncultured Gemmatimonadota bacterium | reverse complement strand
CATCGACATCCCGTGGACGCCCCTGTATCCGTTCGGGCACGGGCTGAGCTACACGACCTTCCGCTACTCGGATCTCGGGCTCGGTGCCTCCACCATCTCCGCCTCCGACACGCTGGAGGTGCGGGTGATCGTGACCAACGTCGGGGAGCGGGCGGGCGACGAGGTCGTGCAGCTCTACGTGCGCGACGACGTGGCCAGCGTGACCCGGCCGGTCAGGGAGCTGAAACGCTTCCGGCGCATCCACCTCGAGCCCGGCGAGAGCCGCGACGTGACGTTCCGCCTGCCCGCCGGGGAGCTCGCCTTCTACGGCCCCGACATGCGGCGCACGCTCGAGCCCGGCACGTTCACCGCCTTCGTGGGAACCAGCTCCGAGGACGTCCTCGAGATCGGCTTCGAGGTGCGCGGCGAGGCGATCGAGGTACCGGCGATCGGACCGGCGGGCGCGCGCGGCGCGAGCCCCGCTCCGCTCTCAAACCCGCGAGAAGGGAAATGGAGATGAAGAGAGAAGGTTCCGCCGCCCGATCGGTCACCCTCGTCGTGGCGGCGGCGCTCGTCGCACCGGGAACGGCGCTCGCGACGGCACAGGAGGAGGGCCCGGCCGCCCCGCGGAACATCGTCTTCATTCTGAGCGACGACCACCGGTACGACTTCATGAGCTTCATGGAGGCCGCGCCCGACTTCCTGCAGACCCCCGGCCTGGACCGCATGGCGGCCGGGGGGATGCACCTGGCCAACGCGTTCGTGACCACCTCGCTCTGCTCGCCGAGCCGCGCCTCGATCCTGACCGGGCTGTACACGCACGACCACGGCGTGGTCGACAACGACAGCCCGCTGCGTCCCGGAGTCGTCTTCTTCCCGCAGATGTTGAGGGAGGCCGGCTACCGCACGGCCTTCATCGGCAAGTGGCACATGGGCCACCACACGGACGACCCGCAGCCGGGCTTCGACCGCTGGGTGAGCTTCCCGGGGCAGGGCGTCTACCGCGACCCGACCCTGAACATCGACGGCGAACGGCGGGAGGTGGAGGGCTACATCACCGACATCCTGACGGACTTCGCGATCCGGTGGCTGGAGGAGGGCGAGGGGGATCGGCCGTTCCTCCTCTACCTCTCCCACAAGGCCGTCCACGCCGAGTTCGAGCCGGCCGAGCGGCATCGGGGTCGGTACGCCGAGCTGGAGCCCCCGTACCCCGGGACGATGGCCGACACGGAGGAGAACTACGAGGGCAAGCCGCGCTGGGTGCGGGAGCAGCGGAGCAGCTGGCACGGGGTCGACTACCTGTATCACGGCCAGATGGCGCTGGACGAGTTCTACCGCGCCTACGCCGAGACGCTACTGGCGCTGGATCAGAGCGTGGGCCGGGTGCTCGACTGGCTGGAGGAGAACGGCCTGGCCGAGAGCACGCTGATCGTCTATATGGGGGACAACGGCTTCCTGCTCGGCGAGCACGGCCTGATCGACAAGCGCCACGCCTACGAGGAGTCGATGCGGGTCCCGATGCTGGCCTGGGGCCCGGGGCTGATCGAGCCCGGCGGCCGGCTCGAGCAGATGATCCTGAACGTGGACGTGGCGCCCACCCTGCTCGAGCTGGCGGGGGTCCGGACGCCCGCGGAGATGGACGGCCGGTCGTTCCTCCCGCTGCTCCGCGGCGAATCGGTCCCCTGGCGGGACGAGTTCCTGTACACGTATTACTGGGAATTCCCGTTCCCGCACACGCCGACCACCCTGGCGCTCCGCGGCGAGCGGTACAAGTACATCTTCTACCACGGCGTCTGGGACACGAACGAGTTCTACGACCTGGAGGCGGACCCTGCGGAGCGGGACAACCTGATCGACGACCCCGAGCACCAGGAACGGATCCGGGACTTCCGGGACCGCATGTACGACGCGCTCGAGGCGCAGGCCGCGATGCGGATCCCGCTCCGCCGGACGGGAGACTGGCAGGCGGCGGAGCGTGGGCCGCCCTAGGGTGACGCGGGCCCTCCTCGCGCCGGTCCTGCTCGGGCTCGCCGCCCCCGCCCCCCAGGCGCAGGGGCCGGCCGCCGGACCCGCTTCGCCACGGCTTCGCATCACGCTGAACGAGGGCTGGCGGTACGCCCCGGGCCCGATCGACGGCGGCGAGCTGCCCGCCCGCGACGACTCGGCGTGGAAGCGTGTGGATCTGCCCCATACCTGGAACGCGACCGACGCGGTCCGGGGAGAGGGCGACTACCGCCGGGGCGTGGGCTGGTACCGCCGCTGGCTCCCGCCGGGCGAGCTTCCCGAGGGAAGGCGCCTCTTCCTCCACTTCGAGGGCGCGAACCAGGTCGCCGACGTGTACCTGGATGGCCGGCACGTCGGCCGCCACGCGGGCGGCTACACGGCGTTCGCGTTCGACGTCACCGACCGGCTGACGCCGGACCGGCGCCACTTGCTGGCGGTCCGGGTGGACAACCGGCACGACCCCGACATCCCGCCGCTCGAGGCCGACTTCACCTTCTACGGGGGACTCTATCGCGACGTGTGGCTGATCGCGACCGACGCCGTGCACCTGGATCTCCTGGACCACGCGTCCCCCGGCGTCTACATCGACACGCCGATCGCGAGCCGCGAGCGGGCCGAGGTGCGGATCCGGGGCAGCGTGTCGAACGAGACCTCCGAGCGGCGCTCGCTGGAGGTGATCCACCGGATCCTGGACGCGTCCGGACGGGAGCTCGCCGTGGTGCGACAGGGGCTCGAGGTGCCGGCCGGGGGTCGGGCCGGCTTCGAACGCGCGGCCGAGCTCGTCGAGCCGGAGCTCTGGTCTCCCGACCGGCCGTACCTCTACCGAGCCGTGACCGAAGTGGTCGTCGATGGTCGGATCGCCGACCGGACCCGAAACGCGTTCGGCGTGCGCTGGTTCGGCCTCGACGCGGAGGAGGGATTCCTTCTCAACGGGTCGCCGTTCCGGCTGGATGGGACGAACCGGCACCAGGACCGGGCGGGTCTGGGCAACGCCCTCTCGGACGAGCTCCACCGGCGTGACGTGAGCCTGGTCGAGCGCACGGGTTTCAACTTCCTCCGGCTGGCTCATTATCCGCAGGACGACGCGGTCCTCTCGGAGGCCGACCGGGTGGGCCTTCTCGTCTGGGAGGAGATCCCGATCGTCAACCGGGTCACCCCCACCGAGGCGTTCGCCGCGAACGCGGAACGCATGCTGGTCGAGATGATCCGCCAGCACTACAACCATCCGTCGGTGGCGATGTGGGGCTACATGAACGAGGTCTTCCTGCGCCGTCCCGACCCGGCGCCGGAGGGCTACGACGCGTTCGTGGTCGGGCTGGCGAAGCGACTCGACCGGCGCGCCCGCGAGGAGGATCCGCGGCGGCTCACCGCCCTCGCCCTCTCTCGGCACGAGATCGAGCGGGACCGCGGGGTGGCCGGCGTTCCGCAGGTGCTCGGGATGAACCTCTACTTCGGATGGTACTACGACGAGCTCGACGGCCTCGGGAGCTTCCTCGACGAGCAGCGGCGGCGGCACCCGGAGCGCCGGCTGCTGGTGAGCGAGTACGGGGCCGGGAGCGACGAGCGGGTCCACGCCACGGAGCCGCGCTCCTTCGACTTCAGCTCGGAATACCAGCAGCGGTTCCACATGGCCGCCTTCCCGCAGATCGCCGGCCGGCCCTGGCTCCTGGGAGGCGCCGTGTGGAACCAGTTCGACTTCGGCTCCGCCCATCGCCAGGATACGAAGAGCGCCATCAACCAGAAGGGCCTCTACACCTTCGACCGCGAGCCGAAGGATGTGGCGTTCTACTACGAGGCGATGCTGAGGCGCGAGCCCGTGCTGCGGATCGCCCGCGAGGGGGACCGGCGGGCGGGAAGCCGCGATGAGGACCGGCGTCAGCCGGTGTGGGCGTACTCGAACCTGGACGAGGTGGAGCTACGGGTGGACGGCGTGTCCGCCGGGTCCCGTCCCGTGCGGAACGGGCGGGCCGACTGGACGATCGAGCTGGAGGGCGGGGTGCATCGGCTCACGGCCCGCGGCGTCCGGGACGGCCTCGAGGTCGCCGATCTCGTCCGCATCCGGTACGAGGATCGCACGTCCTTCTTTCGCGATCCGGCCTCCGACGTCGCGGTCCACGCGGTCAACCCGGGCGGGCCTTACGCGTACGTGGACGGCGGCGACCTGGTCTGGGAGGCGGACCGCGCGCACGCGGAGGGGGGCGGGTGGGGTTTCCTCGGAGGCGAGCCCGTCCGCGTCCATCGCCGGATCCGCGGCACCGAGGAGGATGCGCTGTTCCAGGCGGCGCGCGTGGGCGTCCAGGCGTACCGCTTCGACGTGCCCGACGGCGCCTACGAGCTGTGGATCGGGGTGGTCGAGCTCGAGCACGACCGGCCCGGCGCCAGGGTGTTCTCCGCACGGGTCGGGGACCGCTACGCGTTCCGGGACGTGGACTTCGCGGAGAGGCACGGGCGGGACGTGGCCGTGGGCCGCGCCGTCCGGGTCGAGGCGGTGGGCGGGCAGGGAATCACGCTGACCTTCGAGGCGCGGCGCGGTCGCAGCACGGTGAGCGCCCTGCGGCTCGCCCGGCTGTAGCTTCCAGGAGAGGAGGTCCGGGTGGGAACCTTCGGCGTCGTCGACTGGTCGGTCATCGCCCTCTACTTCGTCGTCGTGTTCGCGGTGGCGTTCCGGGTCGCCGCGAAGGAGAGGACGCGCCAGACCTCGGCCGGCTACTTCCTGGCCGGCCGCAACGTCGGCTGGTTCGTGGTCGGGGCCTCCCTCTTCGCCTCGAACATCGGCTCGGAGCACCTGGTCGGCCTGGCCGGGACGGGCGCCGCGAGCGGCCTGGCGGTCGGCCAATTCGAGATCCTGGCCTCGCTCATCCTGCTGCTGCTGGGCTGGGTGTTCGTCCCCTTCTACGTGAAGAGCGGCGTCTACACGATGCCGGAGTTCCTCGAGCGCCGGTACTCGGAGGGGGCACGCTGGTACCTGGCGACGGTCTCCATCATCGGCTACGTGCTGACCAAGATCTCGGTCACGATCGCGGCGGGCGGGATCGTCTTCGAGGCCCTGATGGGGATCGACTTCTGGACCGGGGCGCTGGTGGTCGTGGTGGCCACCGGAATCTACACCGTCTTCGGCGGGCTGCGGGCCGTCCTCTATACCGACCTGCTCCAGATGTTCGTCCTGGTGGGAGGCGCGATCGCGGTTACCCTGATGGGCCTGGACGCCCTGGGGGGCTGGAGTGCGATGACGGAGGAGGTCCCGCAGGGGTTCCTCTCCGTCTGGAAGCCTGTCTCGGACCCCAGCTTCCCCTGGACGGGCATCCTGCTCGGGGCGCCGATCCTCGGCGTCTGGTACTGGTGCACGGACCAGTTCATCGTCCAGCGCGTGCTCGCGGCCCGGGACCAGGAGCAGGCCCGACGGGGAACGATCTTCGCCGGCTTCCTCAAGCTCCTGCCGCTGTTCATCTTCGTGCTCCCCGGCGTCATCGCCTTCGCGCTGGCCGAGTCCGGCCAGCTCGAGCTGGGACGACCCGACGAGGCGCTCCCGGTTCTGGTGGGGACGCTCCTGCCCACGGGCCTCCGGGGGCTGGTGGTGGCCGGGCTGCTGGCGGCGTTGATGAGCTCGCTCTCCTCCGTGTTCAACTCCTGCTCGACGCTGATCACGTGGGATGTGTACCGGAAGCTGCACCCCCAGGCGACGGAGCGGCGTCTCGTGTGGGTGGGGCAGATCTCGACCGCCCTGCTGGTGGTCCTGGGGCTGCTGTGGATCCCCCTGATGGAGAACATCTCCGGACAGCTCTATGAGTACCTGCAGAGCGTGCAGGCCTACATCGCCCCCCCGATCGCGGCCGTCTTCCTCATCGGCCTCTTCTGGAGACGCGCCAACGCGCCGGGCGCGATGGCCGCCCTGCTCGGGGGATTCGTGCTCGGCATGGGGCGTCTGCTGGCGGAGCTGAACAAGGCGGCCCTGGACGGGTGGCTCCTCGCGTACGCGGAGGTGAACTTCCTCCATTTCGCAGCGCTCCTCTTCCTCGTCTGCACCCTGCTCCTGGGGACCGTGAGCGCGGCCACGGCACGCCCGCCCGCCGAGAAGCTCGAGGGCCTCACCTACGTGAAGGTGTCGCCGGAGATCGCCAGGGGTCGGAAGCCCTGGTGGCGACGGGCGGACGCGCGGCTCAGCGTCCTGCTCGTCCTGGGGGTGGCCCTGCTGTGGCTCTGGTTCTCCCCGCTCGCCGTGGGCGGCTGAGGGGCGCAGGTGGCCGGCCGGGGCTCCCGGACGCGTGCGCGGACCCGCAGCGGGCCGGTGGCCGTGTCGCGTTCGTGGACGCTCGCCCTCTGCGGCGCGCTGGCGGTCCCGGGGAATCCGCTCTCCGCCGCCCGGACGGCCCCGTCCGGGGTGGTCCTCGTTCGGCCCGCGGGCCGGCCCGACACGGTCCGGGTGGCCGCAGAGCGGCTCTCTCTGGCGCTCGACCCGGCCTCTGGCGGCCTGAGGCTGGACGTGCGCGACGAGGGCGGCGCCGTGATCCACGAGCTGGGGCTGCCGGGCCTGTGGCTGGACGGGACCCCTCAACGGGGGTTCACGGCCGTGGCGTCGGAGGCGGGGCCGAGCCTCCGAAACGACGCGCTCCGCGTCGATCTCGAGACGCTCGGCGGTCGCTCGATCGCCGTCACCTGGTCCGCACGCGACGACGCCGTGCACGACTTCGAGCTGCGCCTGCGGAGCCGTGACGAGACGAGGTACTACGGCACGGGGGAGCGCTTTCAGGCCCTGAACCAGCGAGGCTACATCCTCCCCCTCCTGTCGGACGACCGGTACGGGAACAAGGGAGTCGGAAGCCACAAGCCGATCCCCTTCTTCATGAGCCCCGAGGGCTTCGGGGTGTGGGTGGACAGTCGCGCTCCCGGCACGCTCGACCTGAGCGGGACGCACCGGCATCTCACGCTCCTTCGCTTCCCGGAGCGGACCTTCCGGGTCGTCTTCCTGCCGGGCCCCCGGATGACGCAAGTGCTCGAGGAGTTCACGCGCCTCACGGGACGCCCGCGCGTCCCGCCCCCCTGGGCCTTCGGCCTCTGGAAGAGCCGGGACGTCCACCACCACGCCGACTCCGCCTACGCCGACATCCGACGGCTCCGGGAGCTCGACATCCCCGCCTCCGTGCTGGTGCTCGACAGCCCGTGGTCCACCGGATACAACGACTTCGTGGTCAACCAGCGACAGTTTCCCGAGCCGAGCCGGATGTTCGACGAGATCCGACGGCTCGGCTTCCGCACCTGCCTGTGGCTCACGCCGTTCCTCAACCTCCGGAGCGTGCAGGAGGTGGAGGGGATCAGCGACCGCTCCCGCAACTACCTGGAAGCCGTCGAGAACGGCCACCTCGTCGAGGGCCCCGACGGCGAGCCGCTCCTGGTGGACTGGTGGAAGGGGACCGGGGGACTCGTCGACTTCACCGACCCCGAGGCGGTCGCGTGGTGGCACGGGGAGCTGGCGCGGACCCGGGCGCACGGGGCGCGCTGCTTCAAGGCCGACGACGGGGAGGGAAACTTCGTCCCGGAAGCGATCTTCCACGACGGGACCCCGGCCAGCCTCATGAAGAACCGCTACTCCGTCCTGTACGCGGGCGCCGTGCAAGCCTACATCGACGAGCATCTGGCCGGTGACGGCGTCCTCCTCGCGCGCAGCGGCCATACGGGCGCCCAGCGGTACCCCTTCTCCTGGGCGGGCGACAACCGGGGCGACTTCTCCTTCGCCGACGGACTCCCATCCGTCATCCTGGCCGGCCAGAACGCCGCGCTCTCCGGCCTCTCCCTGTGGGGCTCCGACATCGCGGGCTACGCGGGAACGCCGACGGCGGAGGTGTTCCTGCGGTGGACGCAGTTCGCCACCTTCACGCCCCTCATGCAGGTCCACATGACCTCCAACCTGGGCCCGTGGGACTTCGGCGAGCAGGCGCTGGAGGTCTTCCGGCGCTTCGCGATCCTGCGGATCCGCCTCTTCCCGTACATCTACGACGCCGTCCACCAGGCCGCCCGCTCCGGTCTGCCCCCGATCCGCCCGATGGCGCTGGCCTTCCCCGACGACCCCGAGGCGAGCCGGCACCCTTACCAGTTCCTGTTCGGTCCCGACCTCCTGGTCGCGCCGGTCCACCACGCGGAGACGAGCCGTCCGGTCTACCTGCCCGCCGGGACCTGGTACGACTACTGGACCGGGACCGCCCACGGAGGCGGGCGCGTCCTGGAGGTCGACGCCCCGATCGACCGCATCCCCCTGTTCGTGCGGGCGGGGGCGATCCTCCCGCTCCTCCCCGACGACGTGCGCACGCTCGTGCGCCCCGACGTGTCGCTCGACCCGGACCTCGTCGCCCTCGACGACCGCCGGGTGCTCGAGGTGTGGCCGGGCGCGCCGGGCACGGTGGCCACGTACGACGGCCTGGCCGCGCGCCTGGAGCGCGAGGGACCCGCCTGGACGCTCCGCCTCTCCGCCGAGACGGCCCGGCCGGTCGAGGTCCGGCTGGTCGGCCGGCGGGTGAGGCCCTCCGAGACGGGCGGCGGGCGCGTGCTGCCGACGGCGGCCGGTGCGGCCGGCACGCGGATCTCGTTCGAGCGGCTGGAGGGGGAGGTCACGGTCCGCTGGGAGGAGCCCGGGTCGTGAGGAGGCGGGGGACCTCCTCGTCGCCCCCCGCCTCGACCGGCCCCTCGGGGGCGACGCCGGCCCGCTCGGCCCTCCTCGCGGCCTGCCTCCTGCTGGCCGGGTGCGACGACGAGTCGGACGTGGTGAGGCTCGAGTTCTGGGCGTTGGGCCGGGAGGGCGAGGAGGTCCGGGCGCTGATTCCGGAATTCGAGCGGCGCAACCCGGGAATCCGGGTGCAGGTCCAGCAGATCCCCTGGACCGCCGCCCACGAGAAGCTGCTGACCGCCTACGCCGGGGACGCGACCCCGGACCTGGCCCAGATCGGGAACACCTGGATCCCGGAGTTCGTGGCCCTGGACGCGCTCGCGCCGCTCGGGGGCCATGTGCGTCGCTCCTCCGCCATCGAGCCCGGGGATTACTTTCCGGGCATCTGGGAGACGAACCGGGTGGAGGGGGTCGTCTTCGGGATCCCCTGGTACGTGGACACCCGGGTCCTCTTCTACCGGAAGGACCTGCTCGAGTCCGTCGGCTACCCCGATCCCCCGGAGAGCTGGGAGGGCTGGCTCGAGGCGCTCCGCCGCATCAAGCGGAGGGCGGGCGAAGACCGGTACGCGATCCTGCTGCCGCTGGACGAGTGGGCCCAGCCGGTCATCCTGGGCCTCCAGGCGGGAGCGCCCCTCCTCCGGGAGGACGGCCGATACGGGAATTTCCGAGATCCGCGCTTCCGCGAGGCGTTCGCCTTCTACGTGCGCCTCTTCCGGGAGGGGCTGGCGCCTCCGGTGAGCGCGGCCCAACTGGGGAACCTGTACCAGGACTTCGCGAGGGGGTACTTCGCCGCCGTCCTCAGCGGCCCCTGGAACCTGGGCGAGTTCCGGAGCCGTCTCCCCGCCGAGCTCCAGGACGATTGGGGCACGGCGCCGCTTCCGGCCTTCGAGGGCGAGGGGCCGGGCGTCTCCCTGGCAGGTGGCGCGAGTCTCGCGATCTTCCGGGCCAGCGAGCGGCAGGAGGCGGCCTGGAAGCTGATCGAGTACCTGTCGGCGCCCGAGCGACAACTCCGCTTCTACGAGCTGACCGGCAACCTCCCCCCCCGGACGGATGCGTGGCGGGACCCGGCCCTCGACGACCCCCGGGTGAGGGCGTTCTTCGAGCAGCTCCAGCGCGTTCGGCCGATGCCGCGGGTTCCCGAGTGGGAGGAGATCGCCACGACGGTCATCGAGTACGCGGAGGAGGCGATCCGGGGGCGCATGACGGTCGACGAGGCCCTGGCGGCGCTCGACCGCGAGGTCGACCGCATCCTGGAGAAGCGGCGCTGGATGCTGGAGCGCGAAGAGAGACGGGCGGATCGGTGAACCTCGCCACGCCCTCGACCGGCCCGGTCGGGGCCGCCGCGCCCGAGCCGAAGCCCGGCCCGATCGGGGCCGCCGCCGAGCCGAAGCCCGGAGCGGATCCGCTGCGCAGGGCACAGGCCCGGGCGGGCTGGTTGTTCGTCGCCCCGGCGCTCGCGGTGCTCGGGATCTTCTTCGCCCTGCCCGTCGGGGCCGCCCTGCTCCTGAGCTTCACCGACTTCGACATCTACGCCCTGGCGGACCCGGCGAACACCCGCTTCGTCGGGCTCGACAACTACGCCCGACTCCTCCGGGATCCGGTCTTCTGGACGGCGGTCCGGAACACCTTCTACTTCGTCCTCGCCGGAGGGCCGCTCACGGTCGCGGTCTCCCTGGGCGCGGCCCTCCTCGTGAACGCGAAGCTCGTCCGCTTCAAGGGCTTCTTCCGCACCGTCTACTTCGCCCCGGTGGTGACGACCCTCGTCGCCATGGCCGTCGTCTTCCGGTACCTGTACCACCCGCGGTTCGGCCTGCTCAACGCCGCGCTCGACCTGGTGGGGATCGGCCCGGTGGACTGGCTGGGCGACCCCCGCTGGGCCATGCCGGCGATCATCCTCATGGCCGTGTGGAAGAACTTCGGCTACAACATGATCATCTTCATCGCCGGCCTCCAGAACATCCCCGAGCATCTTTACGAGGCGGCCGCGGTCGACGGGGCCGGCGTCCGGCGGCAGTTCCGACACATCACGGTCCCGATGCTGGCCCCCACCTTCCTGTTCGTCGGCATCATCACCATGATCGGCTACTTCCAGCTCTTCGCCGAGCCGTACGTGATGACGCAGGGAGGGCCCCTGAACAGCACCCTGAGCGTCGTGCTCCTGATGTACGAGGAGGGATTCCGCTGGTGGAACATGGGCTACGCCGCGGCGATCGCCTTCGTGCTCTTCCTCATCATCCTCGTCGCCACGGTCATCCAGGCTCGCCTGCAGCGCGGGGGGGGTGGCTGAGGTGGAGGCCACGATGGGCGGAGGCGAGCGGATCCGCACGGGTCGCGCGCGGCGGTGGGCGGGCCGCTTCCTTCTCTACGGGGCGCTGCTGGTCGGGGCGGCCGTCACCCTGCTTCCCCTTCTCTGGATGGCCGCGGCTTCCTTCATGCCGACGGGAGAGGCGAACAGCTATCCGCCGCGCCTGTGGCCCTCGGAGCCCACGCTCGAGCAGTACCGGATCCTGTTCGAGCGCCTCGACGTGGCTCGCTTCCTCCTGAACAGCGCCCTGATCGCGGGCGGTGTGACGGCGATCTCGCTGCTGCTCAACTCGATGGCCGGCTACGCCTTCGCCAAGCTGCGCTTCCGGGGTCGACGTCGGATCTTCGGCGGGCTGCTGGGGGCGCTCGTCATCCCCGCGCAGGTGGCGATGCTCCCCCTCTTCCTGCTCCTCAAGCAGATGGGGCTGGTCAACACCTACTGGGGGGTCATCGTCCCCGGAATGGCCACGATCTTCGGGATCTTCCTGATCCGGCAGTATGCGCTCTCGATCCCCGACGAGCTCCTGGACGCCGCCCGGATCGACGGCGCCGGCGAGTTTCGCATCTACCTGTCGATCGTACTCCCGCTGTGCAAGCCGATCCTGATCACCCTGGCGATCTTCACCTTCCTCGCCTCGTGGAACGCGTTCATGTGGCCGCTCATCGTGCTGACCGACGACGACATGTACACGCTGCCGGTGGCGCTCGCGAACCTGGTCGGCGAGCACGCCCAGGACATCGAGTTGATGATGGCGGGCTCGGTCCTCACCGTGCTCCCGGTGCTGCTGCTCTTCCTCGCCCTGCAACGGTACTACATCCAGGGCATCATGCTCGGGAGCGTGAAGGGATGAGCGAGCGCGGAGGAGCGACGTGGTCCGCCGACGATGGAGGTCGCACTGGCGGCGTCGGAGGCGAAACCTCCTCGCACCGGTGCGGAAAGGCCGTCAGGTCGCTGGCGAGCTCCCCGCTCGCGGGCTGGACCAGCATCCGGAGCTGCTCGACGGCGCTCTCCGTCGGCGTCCGAGGATGGACCGCCTCCACGCGCCACCACGTCTCGCCCGGCACCCGGCGGAGGCGCAGGCGGTCGAGGCGAAGGGGCGCTCCGGCGGCCACCAGGAGGCGGTAGCGGACCGGGGGGTCGATGCGGCAGGCATCCCGGAGACCCGGCCGGTGCTCGGGCGCTGGGCCCACGACGTGCTCCCCGGCCGGAAGGAGGTGCCGGTCGCCGTCTCCGACCTCCGGGAAGAGAACGAAGCCCCCCCGCTCCGGGATCACCTCGAGCACCGCCGTCCAGGCGGAGTCGCCGAGGCTGAAGCCGACGGGTCCCTCGGGAGAGAGGGCGCCGTGAAGCTCGGCCCGGAGCGAGCCGGCGGGCTGCGGCCGCGTCTCGACGGTCGTGGCGACCCGCGGGGGAGGCGTCCCCGCGCACGCCGGCGTGCACGCGGCCACGGCCACGAGGAGCCACGGAATGTCGCGACGGGGGATCGACACGGGAAGCCTCCCTCGCTCGATTCAGCCCCCTGCCTCGGAGGTCTCCGCCCAGGCCTCCTCGGGCTCCCCGGCCAGCGCGCCGCCGGCGGTCCGGACGACGTCACCGTAGAACTCGGCGCTCGCCTTCGGCGTCCGGCGCTGGGTGCGAAAGTCGACGTGATAGATGCCGAAGCGCTTCGAGTAACCCTGGCTCCACTCGAAGTTGTCCAGCAGGGACCACACGAAGTACCCCCGGAGGTCCGCTTCGTCGCGCTCCAGCGTCCTCCGCGCCGCCTCGAGGTGCGCGCGCAGGTATTCGACCCGAAGCGGATCGTCGAGGCGACCCTTCGCGACGGGGGGATCGTAGAAGGCGGCGCCGTTCTCGGTGATGAAGATCGGCGGCCGATCATAACGTCCCGTCACCCAGCGCAACGTGTCCGCCAGGCCCTCGGGATACACCTCCCAGTCGGTCTCCGTGTACGTCGCCCGGCTCCGGTCCTTGAGCTCGGCGGCGCGGAGGGGCGGCAGCTCGGGCGCGTCCCGGACGACCCTTCGCGTATAATAGTTGACCCCGACGAAGTCGACCGGCTCCCGGATCCGCTCCGCCTCGACGTCCGCGGCCTCGGGCCACGCCTCGCCGAAGACCTCCCGCAGCTCCTCGGGATAGGTGCCGCGGAAGACGGGATCCAGGTAGTGCGCGTTGATGTAGGCGTCGACGCGACGCGCGGCGGCGAGGTCCTCCGGGCGCTCCGAGGCGGGCGCCACGGGCACGAGGTTCACCACGAGCCCGATCTCGCCCTCGCCGTCCGTCCGGTAGGCCCTCACGGCTTCCGCGTGCGCCCGAAGGAGGTTGTGGGACGCCCGGGGGGCCTCGAAGAGGTTCCTGTGACCCGGCGCGAGCGCGCCGTGCAGGTAGCCTCCGTCCGCCACCACCCAGGGCTCGTTGAGGGTGGTCCAGAACCGCACCCGGTCGTCGAGGGCCCGGAAGAGGACCCCGGCGTACTCGACGAACCAGGACGCGATGTCCGGGTTCAGCCAGCCTCCCGCGTCGTCCAGCGCGGCCGGGAGGTCCCAGTGGTACAGCGTCACGAACGGCTCGATTCCGCTCTCCAGCAACCGGTCGACGAGCCGTCGGTAGAAGTCCAGGCCCGCCTCGTTGACGCTTCCGCGACCCGACGGCAGGACCCGGCTCCACGACACGCTGAAGCGATACGCGCCGAGCCCGAGCTCCCGCATCAGCTCGACATCCCGCTCGTACAACCGGTAGTGGTCGCACGCCACGTCGCCGGTGGCGCTCTCCTTCACCGCGCCCGGGGTGTGGGAGAACCGGTCCCAGATGCTGGGACCGGCGCCATCGGCCAGAGGGGACCCCTCGATCTGATACGCCGACGTGGCCGCACCCCAGAGGAAGTCGTCCGGAAACAGGAAGGGTGTCGTCATTCTCGCTCGCGGTCCGGGCCTCGATGCACGGCGCCACCGTCCCTCGGCGCACGGCGCCAGCGTGACGCCACTGGCGGGATCTCCTCGGTATCCTCCCGACCAAGATCCCATGGCACGTCCCCCCGAGAAAGGGACGAGGCGGTCTCCGTGCCCGCCGCGCCCTTCAGGCGCCGACCCCCAGGCGGTGCTCGAGCACCTGGCGCAGCCGGCGCGCCCGCCCCTTGGGGACCTCGTGCCGGACCCGCCCCCCGGATGCGACGCCGCGGCCCACGACATCCTCCTCCACGGCCAGCGCCACGTTGCCCTCCGGCGCGCCCCCGGCGGGCCGGCTTCCCTCCTCCAGCAGCCGCAGGCAGGCCGCCGCCGACAGACGCACGACCCGCTTCTCCAGATGGTCTCCCAGCCAGCGGAGCCCGTCGTTGGTGGGCCGGACGCCGAAGCGGCGATCCCCGGTGAGGGCCCGGAGCCCCACGGAGAGGAGCCGCCACCCGCCGCGTCCCTCCCAGGCCGCGAACGGCCATCCCGAGGACGTGTGGAGCCAGATGCTGTCCCCGCGCACGAACCATCCCCACGACGCCAGGCGTTCCGCCGCCACTCCCCACTCGTCGGCCAGACGCCCCAGCGCCTCGTCGAGCCGCTCCCCGGACGGCTCGCTCTCCCCGTCGCCCGGGAAGGCCGCCGGCACCGGGGCCCAGCCGGGCGGCGGCTCGCTCCGAGCCCCGGAGGCGAGCTCCCCGGCTCCCGCCCCGACCTCCCCGGCCTCCGACTCGCCCTCCTTCCTCAGCCGCGCCAGGAAGAGCCCGCCGGAGTCCAGCTGATGGGGCCACACGCGCCAGGCTCGCTCGAGCCCGGGGTGGAAGGAGCGGCCGCCGAAGCGCGTGAGCCCCGGAGCGTGCGGGGCGTCCAGGGGAATGGGTTCGAGCGCCACCGGCTCCTCCCAGAGCACGCGGTCCACCACGGCCTCGTTCTCCTCGGGCGCGAACGTGCAGGTGGCGTACAGCACGCTGCCGCCCGGGCGGACGAGCCGGACCGCCCTCCTGAGCAGGCTCTCCTGCGCGGAGGTGACGCGCTCCACGAAGGACGGATCGCGGGGGAGCGGCTCTCCGTCCCGGGCGCGGAGGTTCCCCTCCGCCGAGCAGGGCGCGTCGACCAGGACGCGGTCGAAGGCCGCCCCGCCCGGCAGGTTCCGCCCGTCGGCCGCGACGACGATCACGCCGGAGTGGCCCACCCGATAGACGTTCCCCAGCAGGCCGCGCAGACGCTTCTCGCTCACGTCCGCGGCGATCAGCGCTCCGCGGTCCTCCATCAGGTCGGCCAGATGGGTGGTCTTGCCGCCCGGCGCGGCGCACAGGTCCAGCACGCGTTCTCCCGGGCGGGCGCCCAGCGCCGGCGCCGCGAGCCCCATCACGGCCTGCTGGATGTAGAACAGCCCCAGCCAGTGCTCGAGGGTCTGGCTCGCCGGATACGGGGCCTCCACGACCCGCAGGAAGCCGGGGACGGCGGGAATCGGCTCGAGGCGGAACCCCGACCCCTCGAGCCGGGCGGTCAGGTCTTCCGGCGAGATGCGTCCGGTCCGCACGCGGATCGCCGTCGGCTCGGGCGTGGCCACGACCCGACGGAAGCGGTCCCAATCGGGAACGATCTCCCGGTACCTGGCCAGCGTCACTCGACCCCCCGCCTCACGCGCGCCCGGCTCACGCGGCGCCGGCCCGCGGCGTCGGTCCGGCCACCGCCCCTCGCGACAGGACCGGCAGGTACTCGCCGAGCGGGGACCGGGTCCACCAGCGGCCGGTCCGGCGACGCTCGTCGCGGGAGGTGAACCGGTACAGATAAAGCCGGCCCCGAACGTGGCCGGGAGGCGCGTCGGGAAACGGGTTCCCGGCCAGCAGCGCCAGCGTCGCGGGATCCCCCTCGAGCAACCGGGTCGCCAGCCGCACGATCCAGGGATGGTCGTGGTAGGCCGACATCGCGGCGAACCACATCTGCCAGTCGAGCCGGAGGTGGTAAGGAGCCACCATCGGCGGAGGTCGTCCGAGATCGCCCGGTTTTCCCTTGAACTCGTATTCCCGCCACTCCGTATCGGCCGTCACGCTCTCCGCCGCGGTCCCCTCCAGCACCACCTCCAGGCGGCGGCGCGTCACGCTCCCGAACGCGCCGTAGGCGTTCACCAGGTGGAACGGGTCGAAGCGGGCGTTCATGAGCTGCCGCTTCGAGAAGAGGTTGCGGACCGGCCGCACCGAGAGGACGGCCACGACCGCGGCGTACGCCCACGCCGCGGCCTGGAGGGGGAGCGGAGTGGGCCCGGCGTCCGGAACCTCGAGCGGCAGGATCGTCGCGAGAAGCGCGTCGTCGAAGCAGGCCACGGCGAGGAGCGCCGTCAGCCAGTTCAGCCACGAGAGGTTCCCGCTCAGGATCAACGATCCCTGGAAGAGGAGCGTCAGTCCTCCCGCGGCCCAGCGGAAGGGCGCCGGGAGGAAGTAGAACAACGGGACCGCGAGCTGGATGAAATGGGTGGCGGCGGCGCCGGCCCGGTGGAGCCACATCGGCGAGCGGTGGAGCCACCAGGAAAGGGGGTTCGGAAGCGGCTGCGTCTCGTAGTGCCACCGGAGACAGGTGAGCTCGCGCCAGCACTCGTCGCCCCGGAGCTTGATGAGTCCCGCCCCGAACATCACCCGGAAGAGCGTCCAGCGGAGGAGCCAGATCACGATCTCGGGCGGCTGCGTCCCCGTCCCTCCGAGAAAGACGGCGAGGAAGCCCGTCTCGAGGAGCAGCGATTCCCATCCGTACGCGTAGAACGTCTGGCCCACGTTGACGAAGGAGAGGTAGAGGACCCAGAGCAACGCCCAGACGATGACGCTCGCCGCGGTCCCCAGGCGGCCGGGCACCCCCAGCAGCGCGAGCGCGGAAAGGCCTACGCCGGACCACGCGAGGGCCGCGGCGAGACGGTCGGAGTACGCCAGCCAGAACAGGCTGGGCGAGCGCCGCGGCGAGGAGCGCTCGAGGAATCGCGCCACGGGAAGCAGCCCCCGCTCGCCGAGCAGCGGGCGGAACTGGTTCGCCGTGACCAGGAACGCGATCAGGTAGATGGCGGCGAGCCCGCGCAGGAAGAAGACGCGCGTGAGCCAGAAGCCGTCCGCGGGATCCATCACATCGGGAGTATCGAGGCCGGGCCGCGATCGGGCAACGCGGGTCGTGACGGCACATCCCCGCGAGCCGCGCTTGTCGCCCGCGCTCGCCGCGGCGATCATCGGAGGAGGAGGCCGGGCGCCCGGGAGGCGAGGCCGGCCGCCGGAGATCGGGCCCGGTAGGAGGCGTGGACGTCGGCCCATTGGCGATCGAAACCGGGACATCCAGGGGAGCGCTCATGCGCGGAGGGACGGGGGAAGTGACGCGTCTGCTCGCCGCGATCGACGCCGGCGAGAGCGGGGCTCTGGACCGGTTGCTGCCGCTGGTCTACGACGAGCTCCGGCGGGTCGCCGACATCCAGCTCCGTCGCGAGCGACCCGGCCACACGCTGCAACCCACCGCCCTCGTTCACGAGACCTACCTGAAGCTCGCCGACGCCGAGGTGCCGGCCTCCAGCCGAGCGCACTTCCTGGCCGTCGCCGCGCGCGCCATGCGACAGGTGCTGGTCGACCACGCCCGACGCCGCGGCGCCGCCAAGCGCGGCGGTGGGTGGAGCTCCACGACGCTCACCGACGGCGCCGCCCGGGTCGAGCTCGACCCGGAGGAGCTCCTCGCCCTCGATCGCGCGCTCGAGGAGCTGGAGCCACGACAGCGACAGGTGGTCGAATGCCGCTTCTTCGGCGGGATGGAGGAGGCGGAGATCGCGGAGGCCCTCGGCGTCTCCGACCGGACGATCCGCCGGGACTGGGTGAAGGCGCGCGCCTGGCTGTATCGGGCGCTGTATCCGGACGGCTGAGTCAGGAGCCGGTGAGCGTCGCGAAGCGGGGGTGCTCCCCTGAGCCTCGAGTGCCCCCGCCTCGAGCCACGGAACCGGTGTCTCGAACGGGAATGGGAAGCCGAGACCGCTCCACGGACAGTGACGTTGTTCCGGACCGCGAACCCCGTCAGATTCGGAGGTCGGTCGGGGGGCCGGAGCCCGCGGGAAGGCTCGCCCGCCCGGCCGGGAGGCCGCGGTGAACCGGTGAATCCCGAGCGAAGACGACGAGTCGAGCTCCTGTTCGAGGGAGCCCTCGAGCTCCCCCCTGACGAGCGCCAGGCCTGGCTGGAAACGGCCTGCCGCGGCGACGACGACCTGCGGGGGGAAGTGGAGGCCTTGCTGTCCGCCCACGCGCGGGAGCAGGGCATCCTCGAGCGCCCCGATCCCGCGGCCGCCGGGGCCTGGATCGCCGCGGGCGTCGATCTGGCGGGTCCTCATCGACCGGGACCCGAAACGCGGTTCGAGCCCCGCGTCGACCGACCGGTCGGCCCGTACCGCCTCCTGCGCGAGCTCGGCCACGGCGGGATGGGAACGGTCTACCTGGCGGAGCGGGCGGACGGCCAGTTCCGCCGACGCGTGGCCATCAAGATCATCCGTAGCGGCCCCTACACGCTCGACCTCCATCGGAGATTCCTGGCCGAGCGTCAGATCCTCGCGGCCCTCGACCACGCGCACATCGGCCGGCTCCTGGACGGGGGCTTCACGGAGGACGGGCGACCGTACCTGGTGATGGAGTTCATCGAGGGCTTGCCGATCGATGAGCACTGCGACCGGCACCGGCTGGGCATCGACGACCGCCTCCGCTTGTTCTGCACGGCGGCGCGGGCGGTCCAGCACGCCCACCGCAACCTGATCGTGCACCGAGACCTGAAGCCCTCGAACATCCTGGTGACGGCGGACGGGACGCCCAAGCTCCTGGACTTCGGCGTCGCGAAGATCCTCGGTCCCGCCGCCGCGCTGGGCGCGCCCCCCACGCGGACCGGGCTCCTGCCGATGACGCCGGAGTACGCCAGTCCCGAGCAGGTCCGCGGCGATCCGGTAACGACCGGCACCGACGTGTATTCGCTCGGGATCATCCTCTACGAGCTGCTGTGCGGTCACCGGCCCTACGGCCTGACCACGGGCTCCCCCAAGGAGATCGTCGAGGCCGTGTGCGAGCGCGATCCCCCCAGGCCCAGCCTCCGGGTGAGCCGCGCGACGAGGCTTCGCACCCCCGACGGCAAGGAGCGTCGGATCGAGCCGGAAGGGATCGCCGGCGCCCGGGCCACCACGGTCGACCGCCTCGCGCGACGGATCCAGGGGGACCTGGACGCCATCGTGATGACCGCCCTGCGCAAGGAACCTTCGCGGCGTTACGCCTCGCCCGAAGCGCTCGCCCAGGACATCGAGAACCACCTCCAGGGGCTCCCCGTCGCCGCGCACCGCGGTGGCCGCTGGTACCGCGCACGGAAGTTCCTGCGGCGTCACCGGATCGAGGCCTCGGCAGCCGCCGCCGTGGCGGTCTCCCTGCTGGTCGGGGCCGGAACGGCGGGCTGGCAGGCGGTGGAGGCCGGGCGAGAGAGGGATCGGGCGGAGCAGGCGCGCCTCGAGGCGGAGGCCGAGCGGGATCGTGCCCAGGAGGTGACCTCCGTGCTCCTCGACCTCCTCGCCGCCAGCGATCCCAACGAGGCCGCCCTGCGGGACACGGCGGCCGCGCGCGCGCTTCTCCGGCTGGGCCTGGCCCGCGCGGAAGGCCTCACGGGACAGCCCCTCGTCCAGGCGACGCTCCTGGACGCTCTGGGCGCCGTCCACGCGAATTTGGAGCAGTGGACCCAGGCGGAAGCGCTGGTGCGTCGGGCCCTCACGCTTCGACGCGAGTCGCTGGGCGCCGACCACCCGGAGGTGGCGCGCAGCCTGAACCACCTCGGCACCCTGGCCCGACGCCGCGGCCGGTACGCCGAGGCGGAGAGCTATCACCGGGAGGCCTTGGACCTGCAAACCCGCCGACTGGGCGAGAGCCACCCCGACGTCGCCGAGACCTTCTACTACCTGGGCTTCCTCGCCCCCTACCAGGGGCACCCGGCACGGGCGGAGGAGCTATTCCGGCGGGCGCTCGAGATCCGGCGAGAGACCCTCGGCCCCGAGCATCCGCTCGTGGCGCACAGCCTGCTGGACCTGGGGGCCGCGCTCCGACGCACGGGACAGCTGGAGGCCGCCGAGGCCACCATGCGCGAGGGGCTGGCGATGCGCGAGCGCCTGTTCGGACCGCGGCATCCCGAGGTCGCGAACTCGCTCCTGCACCTGGCCGATCTCTTGAACGTGCACCGGGGCGAGCCCGGCCGGGCGGAATCGCTCTACCGGCGGGCGCTGGACATCCAGCGCGAGACACTGGGGGACCACCACCCCGCCCTGGCCCACGGGATGAGCAACCTGGCTCTGCTGCTGTCCGAGCGAGGCGAGCACGCCGAGGCGGAGGCGCTCACCCGCGAGCTCCTGGAGCTGCGCCGGAGCCTATTCGGCGCCCGCTCCTCGGCCGTCGCCGGCGCACTGGGGGACCTGGCCGCCGTGCTGGAGCGTCAGAGCCGCCACGCAGAGGCGGAGGCGCTCGCTCGCGAGGCGGTGGAGCTGTGGCGGGAGACCCTGGGACCGCGCCACGGCGCGGTGGCCGGGGCTCTCGGTTCGCTGGCCGACCTGCTCGTCGGCCGGGGTCGCTACGCCGAGGCCGAGCCCCTGTACCGGCAGGCCCTCGAGATCCGCCGGGAGGCGAGCGGCGAGCACCACCCCCTCGTGGGCCTCACCCTGGCTTCCCTCGGCCGCCTCCACACGCTGCGGGGCGAGTACGCCCCGGCCGAGTCCCTGTACCGGCGGGCGCTGGACATCCTGCGCCGGGAGACGGCCGACGCCCATCCCGACGTCCGCCTGGTGCACGGGGGCCTCGCCGAGCTGTACGAGCGCTGGGGGAAGGATGAGGAGGCGCGTCGCTACCGTCGGCTGGCCGAACGCCCAGAGGAGCGGGACGCCGGTTCCGGTCCGGCGGGCTAGGGCCGCTTCCGGCCGGTGCCGTCCCCGCATCCTTCCTTCCACGACCTTCCGACCACGACCTTCCTACGCACGGTGTGGCGGAGGTGACGCGCCGCTACCCGGAGGACCCCGAGGCCGCCGAGGCGGAAGCCCGCTTCCGGGCCGCCTGGAGGGACGCCGACCTCGAGATCGCGGGGTCGAGC
>CAYMQZ010000029.1:2794-21714 GCA_964392705.1 uncultured Gemmatimonadota bacterium | reverse complement strand
TCCGGCGGATCGCCTCCATCAAGGAGGGGAACGAGCAGGTGGGCAACCGCACGCGGGTCAAGGTGGTGAAGAACAAGTGCGTCGCGGCGGGCACGCGCGTGTTCGATCCCTCCACGGGACTCACGCACACGATAGAGGAGCTCGTCGAGCGGGGAGCCGGCACGACGGTGGTCGCGGCCGACGAGCAGGGGCGACTGGAGACCCGTCACATCCTCCAGCGCTTCGACCAGGGCGAGGCCGAAGTGATCGGCTTGAAGCTGCGGGACGGCACGGAACTGTGGGTGACTCCCGACCACAGGGTGCGAACGGAAACCGGCTGGCGCGAAGCGGGCGAGCTCGGAGTGGGAGACCGGCTCGCCCGGCCTCGCCGGGCGTCCGGCTTCGGTCATGAGCGGCCGATCCCCGCCGACCGGGCCCGATTGCTCGGCTACCTCATCGGCGACGGCTACGTGGGCGGGAAGACGCCGGTCACGTTCATCAACACCGACGAACGGCTTCGCGACGATGTCGCCGACATCGCGGCTTCCATGGGATGCTCGACCGAGATTCGTGGGCGGGGCTACGAGCTGGCGATCTCGGGTCGCAGCGGCATCTCGAACGAGGTCCTCGAGCTGTGTCGCTGGGCCGGCATCTACGGCTGTCTCGCCTGGCAGAAACGGATATCGCCGGAGTTCTTCGCGCCGAGCGTGTCGGCCGAGATCGTGTCGAACCTGATCCAGGGAATCTGGGAGCCGGACGGCTACGCCTCGCGGGAGCAGACGGGTGGCATCCGACTCGGCTTCACGACGACCTCGGAGCAGCTCGCCCATCAGCTCCACTGGCTGCTGCTCCGTTGGGGCATCGGCAGTAGCGTGCGGGCCTACGATCCCGCGCAGAAACGGCCCAGCCTGATCGAAGGTCGTCGCATCCACCATCGCCGGCCTTGCTGGGAAGTTCGGGTTTCCGGCATCGACAACGTGCGGGCCTTCGCCGACGCCATCCCGATGTCGGGTCCCAAGGGGGAAAGGCTCGTGGAGTGCCTCGAGGATCCCTCGCTCGCCACCCATCGTGGCTCGCGACGAGGGTACCTGCGGGCGGACCAGGGCGAGGCGGTGCTCGAGTGGCTCCGCGATCAGGATATCTCTCCTTCTCTGGCCGCCACCCTGTCGGGCAGGGAGGGGGACCCGAGGGGAGGGCTACGCCAGGTGATCGGGGTCCGTCGCCCTCGGCGGGACCGGGTGGAAACCCTCGCGGTGGCGCTGGAGAGCCAGGTTCTCCAGGAGATTCTCGTGGAGGATCTCTGGTACGACAGCGTCGTCGAGATCCTGCCGGCGCGCCGTGAACGGGTGTACGACATCCACGTGGCGGCGGACCACGCCTTCGTGGCGAGCGACGTCGTAGTGTCGAACTGCGCACCGCCATTCCGCCAGGCCGAGTTCGACATCATGTTCAACGAGGGGATCAGCCGCGAAGGCCTCCTCGTGGACCTGGGCGAGGAGCAGGGAATCGTCAACCGGGCCGGCGCCTGGTACTCCTACGGGGAGGATGTCCGGCTGGGGCAGGGGCGGGAGAACGCGAAGGTCTTCCTGAGGGAGAACCCGGAGATCGCCGAGGAGATCGAGGCGACGATCCGCGAGGAGATGGGGATGCCGGGCTCGAAGAACGGCGGCGGCTCCGAGGAGGCCGAGGAGGAAGAGGCGGCGGCCGAGGAGTAGAGGGCTGTCGCGCCGCTCTCCTTCCCGCGGCTCCTTCCGGCGCCCGCCGACCCGGGGAACCGGATCGGCCCACCGGACGCGGATCCCGCCGGCGACCTGCCGGGTGGGGTGAGCTCCGTGCCCCGCATCACCGTATTCCGACCCACCGAGCGCCGTCCGGGCTGGTGCGACATCTTCCTCGACGGCGACTTCTCCTGCCGGATGCCGCGCTCGGCGGCCGAGGAAGCCGGCCTGGCGGAAGGCGTGGAGCTCGAGCTGGCCGAGCTGGAGCGGATCCGCGACCGGGCCCACCGGAACGACGCGGTCGACCGCGCCCTCCGCTACCTGGGCCATCGGGCCCGCAGCCGCTTCGAGCTGGAACGCTACCTGCGCGGCCGGGGGTATGTAGAGCCCGCGGTGCGCGCCGCGATGGAGCGCTGCGGGGAGCTGGGGTACGTCGACGACCGGGAGTTCGCGGCCGCCTTCGCGCGGGACCGCATCCGGCTCAAGCCACGCGCCCCCGCACGCATCGAGGCCGAGCTGCGGAAGCGCGGCGTGGGCCGCGACGTGGCCCGGGCCGGGGTGGCGGACGCGATGGCCTCGGAGGAGGTGGGGGAGGCGGACCTTCTCCGCCGCGCCGCCGGCAAGGCCTGGAGGCGGCTCCGCGGGCGGGACCCCGAGACGGCGCGCCGACGGCTCCTGGGATACCTGAGCCGGCGGGGCTTCGCCGCGGCCGACGCCTGGCCGCTCGTACGCGACCTGCTCGACGAGGATTGAGGCGCCGCGGGGCCGCGCCCAGATTCGAACCTCCCGGATCGCACGCCGGCTTCCCCCGGTGGGCGAGCCCCGGGGCGGCGAGCCGCCCGATGACGAGCGAGGCCGAGTGAAGGCAACCGAGGTCCGACAGCGCTTCATCGACTACTTCCGCCGACAGGGGCACGAGCACCTGCCGAGCAGCGCCCTCGTGCCCGCCGACGACCCCACCCTGCTGTTCACCAACGCGGGCATGGTGCAGTTCAAGCGCGCCTTCCTGGGCGAGCGAGCGCCGGAAGCGCCCCGGATCGTGACGGTTCAGAAGTGCCTGCGCGTGAGCGGCAAGCACAACGACCTGGAGGAGGTCGGGAAGACGGCCCGCCACCACACCTTCTTCGAGATGCTCGGCAACTTCTCCTTCGGTGACTACTTCAAGGAGGAGGCGATCGGCTTCGCCTGGGAGTTCGTGACCGGTGAGCTGGGGCTCGATCCGGAACGTCTCTGGGCCACGGTGCACCGGACGGACGCCGAGGCGCGCCAGCTATGGCTGGAGCTCGCCGACCTGCCGCCCGAGAGGGTGCTCGAGCTGGGGGACGAGGAGAACTTCTGGCAGATGGCGGAGACGGGTCCCTGCGGGCCCTGCTCGGAGCTCCACTACGACCTGCGGGACGCCGACGCGCCGGATCGGCTCTCTCCCGGACAGTTCCTGGCGGCGGGAGAGGCCGACCGGTTCATGGAGATCTGGAACCTCGTCTTCATGCAGTTCGACCGGGACGAAGAGGGGAACGACCGGCCGCTTCCGGCCCCCTCGATCGACACGGGGGCCGGGCTGGAGCGCATCGCGGCGATCCTCCAGGGCGTGCGCACGAACTACCACACGGATCTCTTCCTCCCGCTCATCGCGGAGGCGGAGGAGATCGTCGGCAAGAGATATCCGCGGGAGCCGGAGCGCTGGGAGGAGGGCTTCTCGTTCCGCGTCCTGGCGGATCACGCCCGGGCCGTGGCGTTCCTGCTGGCCGACGGCGTCTTCCCCTCCAACGAGGGCCGCGGCTACGTGCTCCGTCGGATTCTCCGGCGGGCCGGCCGCCACGCCTGGCTGCTGGGCCGCCGCGAGCCCACGCTGGATCGGCTCGTGGGCCGGGTGGCCGACGAGATGGCCGACGCCTATCCGGAGCTGGAGGCCCGCCGCGAGCATCTCGTCGAGACGACGCGCGCCGAGGAGGAACGCTTCCTCTCGACGATCGAGGAAGGGATGCGCCGCTTCGACGAGCTCGCCCCGCCGGCCGGTCAGGAGACCGTCGCCGCCGAGGGAGGGAAGCCCGGGCGAACGGCCCTCGACCTCCGCGACTCGGGCGTCCCCGAGAGCGGTGAGCCGACGGACCGGATCATCTCGGGCGAGGACGCCTTCAAGCTCTACGACACCTACGGCTTTCCCCTCGACCTGACCGAGATCATCGCCGAGGAGCGCGGCTACGGGGTGGACGTCGAGGGCTTCGAGGAGGCCCTGCAGGAGCAGCGGACGCGCTCCCGGGAGGATCGCGCGACCGGCGGCGGCGATGCGGTCGAGGCGAGCCGGCTGGCGCGCCTGGTGGCCGAAGGGGAACAGGAGTGGGTGGGCTACGACGAGCTCTCGGTCGAGAGCGAGGTCCTGGCCTGGGCCCGACGCGACGGCGAAGTCGCGCTCGTCCTGGCCCGCAACCCGTTCTACGCCGAGGCGGGCGGTCAGGTGGGCGATGTGGGAAGGATCGTGGGCGAGGGCTGGGAGCTGCGGGTGGAGCGGGCCCTGCGGAACGAGCGGGGCCAGATCGTGGTGGCCGGACCGGCCACCGGGGGCTCGCTTCCGGAGGAGCCGCCCGAGCGCGTGCGCGCCGAGGTGGCCGAGGGCCTCCGACGCGACACGGAGCGGAACCATACGGCCACGCACCTGCTGCACGCGGCGCTCCGCGAGGTGCTCGGGGAGCACGTCCAGCAGGCGGGGTCGCTCGTGGCTCCCGACCGGCTCCGGTTCGACTTCAGCCACCGGGGGCCCCTGATGCCCGAGGAACGCCGGGCCGTGGAGCGCCGGGTGAACCGCGCGATCTGGGACAACGCGCCCGTCCGGGCGGAGCGCCGGGGCTATCGTGAGGCGCTCGAGGCCGGGGCCATGGCCCTGTTCGGCGAGAAATACGGAGATGTGGTTCGCACGATCGAGGTCCCGGACGTGAGCCTGGAGCTGTGCGGGGGCTGCCACGTGCGAACCACGGGGCAGATCGGGCTGTTCAAGATCGTGAGCGAGGGCGGAGTGGCCGCCGGCATCCGGCGGATCGAGGCGCTCACGGGGCCGAAGGCGTACGAGTGGGTCCTGGAGACCGAGGAGCTCCTGGCCGCCGCGGCGGACCGTCTGCGCGTCGCTCCCTCCGAGTTGGCGCACCGCGTGGAGAGGTTGCTGGAGGAGCGCGAGCGGCTCGAGGAGGAGGCCTCGGGCCGCAGCCGGGAGCGTGCCGAGCAGCGCCTGGAGGCGCTGTTCGCGACCGACGGGGCGGTCGAGGAGCTGGACGGCCGCCGGCTGGTCGTGAGCCGGGATGTGGAGCTGCCCGGCGGAAGCGACCTCGGAGAGTTCGGGGATCGGCTCCGCCGGCGGATCGGCTCCGGGGCCGCGATCCTGCACGTCGTCGTGCCGGAGGAGGGAAAGGAGGCCTTCCTCTCCGTGGTCACCGACGACTGCATCCGGACGGGGCTGAGCGCGGGCGACCTCGTGCGGGCCTCGAGCGGCGCCACCGGGTCGGGCGGCGGGGGGCGCCCGCACTTCGCGCAGGGTGGGGTGGGCGACCGCTCGAAGGTGGACGAAGCCCTGGACCAGGCGAGACGCGTGGCGCGCCACGCGCTGGGGGTGGCGGACGGATGAGCGAAGCCGGAAGCCGGCTCCCCGGACTGGCCGGCCGGCGCATCCTGGTGACGGGCGGGTCGCGCGGCATCGGTCGCGCTGCCGTCCTCGCCCTGGCCGAAACCGGAGCCTCGGTCGGGCTCGCCTACCGGAGCGCCCACGAGGCGGCGGAATCGGTCGTTCGAGAGGCCCGCGCGGCCGCGCCGCCCGCCGGGGGTGGGCAGGATGGGACCCAGCCCCGCTTCTGGGCCGAGCCGGGGGACCTCGCCCGCGAGGAGGGCGTGGAGGCGTTGTTCGATCGGGTCGAGCGGGAGTTCGGCAGCCTGGACGGCTTCGTCGGGAACGCCGGGATCTGGAACGCCGAGGAGCGTCCGATCGACCGTCTGCCGCCCGCCGAGTGGCGGCGCATGCTGGAGGTGAACCTCGCCTCCATCTACCTCACCACGCGGGCGGCCGTAATGGCCATGGAGGACGGCGGGCGGATCGTGCTCCTCTCCTCCACGGCGGGCCAGCGCGGCGAGCCGGGCCACAGCCATTACGCTGCGTCGAAGGGCGCGATCATCTCCTTCACGAAGTCGCTGGCGGGCGAGCTCGGGCCCCGGGGGATCACCGTGAACGCCGTGGCGCCCGGGTGGGTCGATACGGACATGAGCGCCTCGGTTCTCCGGACGGAGGCCCGGGAAGCCGTGCTGCGCGAGATCCCCTTGCGCCGGGTTGCGACGGCCGACGACGTCGCGGGCCCGATCGTCTTCCTGCTGAGCGACCTGGCCCGCCACGTGACGGGCGAGGTCCTGAACGTGAACGGCGGGAGCGTGCTCTGCGGATAGCCTTCCAGCCCCCGGGGGCCCTGCTCCGGATCGCCGAGACCCTGGAGAGCCGCGGCTACCAGGCGTGGGCGGTCGGCGGCGCCGTGCGCGACGCCCTCCTGGGGGGGCTCCGCGCCGACTGGGACCTGGCCACCGACGCCCGGCCCGGTGACATCGGGCGCGTCTTCCGCCGCACCGTGCCTCTCGGAGTCGAGCACGGCACGGTGGGGGTGATGGGCGAGGACGGGGAGATGTACGAGGTCACCACGTTCCGCCGCGACGTCGAGACCGACGGGCGACACGCGGTGGTCGAGTTCGCGACGATGATCGACGAGGACCTCTCCCGCCGCGACTTCACGATCAACGCGATCGCCTGGCGACCCGCCACGGACGAGCTGCGCGACCCCTTCGACGGCCGCGCCGACCTGGAGGCGGGGGTGCTCCGGGCCGTCGGTGAGCCCCGGGACCGCTTCGCCGAGGATTACCTGCGCGTGCTTCGGGGGCTGCGCTTCGCCGGCCGCTTCCGTCTCCGGATCGAGCCGCGAACACGGGAAGCCCTCGAGGCGGCGGTCGAGGGCCTCGGCCGACTGTCGGCCGAGCGGGTGCGGGAGGAGCTGCTCAAGGTCCTGGACGACCGCCGGCCCTCGGCGGCCCTGCGGCTGTACCGTGAGGCGGGCGGTCTCCAGACCTGGTATCCGGAAGTCGCGGCCGCCGCCGAGGACGACGCCCGCTGGGAGCTGAACCTGGGGGCCGTCGACGCGATCGCCCCGCGGCGCCGGCTGCTCCGGCTGATCCGCTGGCTGGTGCCGATCGGCGGAGAGGGGACGGAGCGCGAGGAGCGAGGGCGGCGGCTGATGCGGCGCCTCAAGTTCTCGAACGCCGAGATCGGTCGCGCCGCCCACCTGCTCCGCCACTACCACACGCTCCCGGGCCCGCTGGACTCCTCGGCCCAGCTTCGCGAGTGGATGGCCGAGGTGGGCGAGGACGCCGTCCGCGATCTGTTCCGGCTGCACGCGGCCGACGCGCGGGCGGCCGGCGCGACGGAGAAGGAGCGGTACCTCGTGGCGAGCTGGCGCCGGGTGCACGAGGAGCTCCTCGCGTCGCCGCCGCTCACGCTGTCGGACCTGGCGATCGACGGCGATGATCTGCTGGAACTCGGGGTGTCCCGTGGCCCGGCCGTCGGAATCCTGCTGGACGAGCTGCACGCCGAGGCGCTCGAGGATCCCGGGGTCAACGAGCGGGAGGCCCTGCTCTCGCGCGCCCGGGTGTTGATCGAGATGTCGGGGCTCGCGGGGCGGGACGCGGCTCGGCCGGATGAGAGCCCGGATGGCTGAGGAGCCGAGCCTGTTCGGACCCGATGCGGGACGGCGGGAGCCCCTTGGACCCGGCGGCCCTTCCCCGAACCGCGCCGCGTCGCGCGGGACGGCGGGCATCCTGGAGGCCACGGACCCCGACGCGCCGCTCGCCGCCCGCATGCGACCCCGCTCGCTGGAGGAAGTCGTGGGCCAGCCCGACCTCGTGGGCGAGGGGTCGGCGCTCCGGGAGCTGATCGAGCGGGACCGCGTGCCCAGCCTCATCCTCTGGGGGCCGCCCGGCTGCGGAAAGACCACCCTGGCCGCCGTGGTCGCCCGCGCCACCGACGCGGCGTTCGTCCCCTTCAGCGCGGTGACCGAGGGGATCCCGCGCGTGCGCCAGGTGATCGCCGAGGCCCGCGAGCGGAGGCGGGCCACGGGCCGCGCGACGATCCTCTTCGTGGACGAGATCCACCGCTTCAACCGCGCCCAGCAGGACGCGCTGCTTCCCCACGTGGAGGCGGGCACGGTTACGCTGATCGGCGCGACGACGGAGAACCCCAGCTTCGAGGTGGTCGGCCCCCTGCTGAGCCGCACGCGCGTCTTCGTGCTCGAGCCCCTTGCCGCCGACGAGGTGGCCGAGCTGTGCCGCCGCGCGCTGCTCGACGTGGAGCGCGGACTGGGGGGACGAGAGCTGGAGATCGAGGAGGAGGCGCTGGAGCTCCTGGGGACCGCCGCGGACGGCGACGCCCGCCGTGCGTTGAACGCCCTCGAGACGGCCGCCGAGCTGGTCGGACCGGGGGGACGGATCGGGCCGCGCGAGACCGCCGAGGCCCTCCAGCGCCGTTACCCTCGCTACGACAAGTCGGGCGAGGAGCATTACAATCTGATCTCGGCCCTGCACAAGGCCGTGCGCGGCTCGGACCCGGACGGCGCGCTGTACTGGCTGGCCCGGATGCTCGAGGCCGGTGAGGATCCACTCTACCTGGCGCGTCGACTGGTCCGGATGGCGATCGAGGACATCGGTCTGGCCGACCCGGCTTCGCTCCAGGTCGCGATGGCGGCCCGCGATGCGTACCACTTCCTCGGCTCGCCGGAGGGCGATCTGGCGCTCGCCGAGGCCGCCGTGTACCTGGCGGCGGCGCCCAAGTCCAACCGAGTCTATGAGGCGTTCTCCGCCGCCCGGCGGGCGGCGCGAGAGACGCCGGCCGAGCCCGTGCCCCTCCACCTGCGGAACGCTCCGACGCGACTCATGCAGGAGCTCGGCTACGGACGCGATTACCGATACGATCACGCGTGGGAGGAAGGCGTGGCTCCGCAGAGCTATCTTCCGGAGACGGTCGCGGGAGCTCGGTTCTACCGACCCGGCGACCACGGCGAGGAGGCGAACCTGGCCCGTCGGCTCGCGCGAGCCCGGGCGCTCAGGAGGGCCGCGATGCGGACCTCCGGGGCCGGGTCGGAGCCCGGGGGCGAGGAGCCCGGGCTCCGGGAACCGGGGCTGGAGGAGCCCGGACCCCCGGGAGCCCGGTTCCGCGGAAGCGGGGGACGGGGATGAGGCCGCCGCGGCGCCCCCCTCGGGGTGAGACGATCGGGGCGCCTCCCGGGCGAGGGCGCCGGAGGCCCGCCGGCCCGGGACCCGTGCCGAGCGTGCCGGGTACCCGACCGACGGTGAGCCTGGCGCCACGCCGCCACGAATCCTCGAGCGAAAGGGAGATACGCCGATCGGAGAACCGATGATCGAGGTCCGGCAGCCCGTGGAGCGAGCGATCCTGGTGGGCGCGCCCCCCTCGGACATGCCGGAGCCGCTGGTGGACGAGCATCTGGAGGAGCTCGCCCGCCTGGCCGCCACCTCGGGCGCCGAGGTGGCCGGCGTTCTCGTCCAGCGCCTCGAGTCTCCCCACGCCGCCACGTACATCGGCTCCGGGAAGATTCGCCAGCTGAAGCGCCTGCTGGAGGAAGAGGGGGCCACCCTCGTGATCTTCGACGAGGACCTGAGCCCCGCCCAGGGTTCGGAGCTGGAGGAGCGCCTGGACGCCCGGGTCATGGACCGCACCGAGCTCATCCTCGACATCTTCGCGCTGCGGGCGCGAACCTCCGAAGCCAAGCTGCAGGTCGAGCTTGCGCAGCTGCAGTACCTGCGCCCACGGCTGAAACGGATGTGGACCCACCTCTCGCGGACGGGGGGAGGGATCGGCGCCCGCGGACCCGGGGAACAGCAGCTCGAGACCGACCGCCGGCTGATCGACCGGCGGATCGCGCGCCTTCGCCAGGAGCTGAAGGGGATCGACCGCTCCCGCCAGACTCGCCGGAAGGGGCGGCGGGACCAGCTCACGGCCGCCCTGGTCGGGTACACGAACGCCGGCAAGTCCTCGATTCTCCGTGCCCTCTCCGGCAGCGACCTCTTCGTGGAGGACCGGCTCTTCGCCACGCTCGACTCCGCCACGCGCGTCGTCGAGCTGGAGGAAGGGCATCGGGCTCTGGTGACCGACACGGTGGGCTTCATTCGCAAGCTTCCCCACCACCTGGTCGCCTCCTTCCGGGCCACTCTGGACGAGGTGCGGGAGGCGGACCTGCTGCTGCACGTGATCGACGCGTCGCACCCGGGCTGGGAGCACCACGTGGAGGTCGTCAACGACGTGCTCCAGGAGGCGGGGGCGGGCGAGCGGCGGATCGTGCTCGTGTTCAACAAGTCCGACCGGCTCACCCACGCCGAGGAGCGGGCCCTGAGACGTCGGGGCGCGACCTTCCTGGGCGCGCACGTGGTCACCTCCGTGCGGGAGGAGGGCGGGATGGATGCGCTCCGCTCCCTCCTGCTGGCGGAGGCCAGGGCACGGCTCTCCACGGTTCGCGTCGTGCTCCCGGCCGCGGACGGAAAGACCCTGGCCGAGGCGTACCGGGCGGGCGAGGTGCTGGAGCGCCACCTCCGAAACGGCAAGATCGAGCTCACGGCGCGGTTGCCGGAGGCGGTGATCGGCCGCTGGCGTAGTCTGGAGGGCGTGGAGGTAAGCCGGCCGGACGCGGCCTAAGCGTGCCCGGGCCGGGCGGCGACGCCGTGCGGCTGGTCGTCGTCGGTCCCGGCCGCCTCGGGCTCTCCCTGGCCGTGGACCTCGCGGCCGCGGGGGTCCTGGAGCCGAGGGTCGTGGTCGGCCGGAGGCCGGCCCCCCCGCCCTTCCTGCGACGGCACGCCCCGGCGGTCCGATATCTGGCCACTGAGCGCGACGGCCAGAGCGGCCGTCCCGACGGCGGGCATGCCGTGGCCCGGGTCGGCGTCCCTCCGGCCGCCGCCCTGTCGGCCGCCCTCGGCGGCTCTCTCTCGGAAGCCGCGCTTCTGTTCGCCGTCCCGGACGACGCGATCCCCGGAGCGGCCGCGGCGTGGACGACGGCGCTGGCTCGGGCCGACCTTCCGGTGCCCGCGATCGCCCTTCACACCAGCGGGTTCCACCGATCGGACGCGCTCGCCCCCCTGGCCGATGGCGGAGCGAGCGTGGGGAGCTGGCACCCGCTCGTGGCGCTGGCGGCCCCTCGACGCGAGGCGTTCCGCGGGTCGACGGTGGGGGTCGAAGGCGAGTCGGCCGCCATCGGGCTGGCCGAGTCGATCGCCCGCGCCGTCGGCGCCCGCCCCGTGCGCCTTCGGGCCGACGGGAAGGCCCGCTGGCACGCCGCAGCGGTCTACGCCTCCAACTGCCTCGTCGCCTGCCTCTCGGTCGCGGCGCGGGAGGTGGCGGCCGCCTCGGACGGCGAGGCGGGGCTGGTCGACCTCCTGCCGCTGGCCCGGTCGGCTCTGCAGGCGACGGCCGAGCACGGGCTGGCCGGCGGGCTCACGGGCCCGGTGGCACGCGGCGACGTCGAGACCGTGGTCGGACACCTGCGCGCCCTCGACCCGGCTGCGGCGTCCCTGTATCGTCTCCTCGCCGAAGAGCTTCTCCGTATCGCCAGCCCCCGGTTGAGCTTGGCGAGGCGACGCGCGCTGCATGCGGCGCTGGCCGAGTCCGAGGCGCCGGGGGAGGCGGGAGACGCGGCCGAAGAAGGGTGAAGCCATGCGCCTGTACATCAACGTCGATCACGTCGCGACGGTCCGGGAGGCCCGCGGGACCGACGAGCCGGATCCCGTCCGGGCGGCCGTGCTGGCCGAGCTGGGTGGAGCGGACGGGATCACCGTGCACCTCCGGGAGGACCGGCGCCACGTGCAGGAGCGGGACGTGGAGCTCCTCCTGCGGACGGTGCGGACCTGCGTGAACCTCGAGCTGGCGGCCGAGGAGGAGGTCCTGTCGCTTGCCGAGCGGTGGCGACCCCTGCAGGCGACCCTGGTCCCCGAGCGCCGCGAGGAGGTGACGACCGAAGGGGGCCTCGACCTGTCTCCGGGGAGCCGCGACCGGATCCGAGCCGCGGTCGGGCGGCTGCGCGCGGCCGGCGTCCGCGTTTCGCTGTTCATCGATCCGGTGGAGGATTCGATTCGGGCGGCGGCGCAGCTCGACGCCGAGGCGGTCGAGCTGCACACGGGCGAGTACGCGAACGCGGGCGATGCGGAGGCACGCAGGGCCCAGGTCCGGCGCCTGCGCGAGGCGGCCCGGCTCGGGCGCGAGCTCGGCCTGGCCGTCCACGCGGGGCACGGGCTCACGTACGAGAACGTGACTCCGGTGGCCGCGATCCCGGAGTGCGAGGAGCTCAACATCGGCCATTCCGTCGTGAGCCGCGCCGTGCTCGTGGGCGTGGAACGGGCCGTCCGCGAGATGAAGGAGTTGGTGCTGAGGACCCGGTCGGCCGGATGAGCGGCGTTCGGCCGTCGCTCCCTCCGACCGGCCCGGTGGGACGCCCGGCGCCGTGAGCTGGATCCGCAAGCCCGTCACGGTCGCCCTCGGTCTCCTCATCTCCGTGGGGTTCCTCTGGTGGGCCCTGCGGGGTGTCTCGATGGCCGAGACGCTGGACCACCTCGCCCGCGCCGACCTCCGGCTCCTCGCGGCGTCCGTGGCCGTGGCGACGGGGACGTTCGTCCTCCGGGCGCTCCGCTGGCGCGTCCTGCTCCTGCCGGCGCTCGAGGCCTCCTCCTTCGACTCGCGCTTCTCCGCCGTGTGCATCGGGTTCATGGCCAACAACCTGCTCCCGGCCAGGCTCGGCGAGTTCGCGCGCGTGTACGCCCTGGCGCGCCGGGAGCCGGTGACGATGAGCGCCGCTTTCGCCTCGCTGGTGGTCGAGCGGCTCCTGGACGGCGTGATCCTGGTCCTGTTCCTGCTCCCCGCCGTGTGGCTGACCGATTTCGAGGGCGCCGGGGTGTTGCGGAACGTCTCGATCGTGGTCACCGGGCTACTGGCGGTGGGTTTCGTCGTGCTGGGGCTGCTCGTGCGGTTTCCGGACCGCTTCCTGCGCCTGTTCGGTCCCGTCGCCCACCGGCTGCTTCCCGAGCACGCGGCGGAGCGCGCCATCGGCGTCCTCGCTTCCTTCATCGCCGGTCTGGGGGCCCTCAGGCACGGCCACCTCTTCGTGCGGGTGTTCCTGTGGACCGTCGTCGTCTGGCTGTGGAACGGTGCCTCGTTCTGGCTCGGCTTCCTGGCGTTCGGGATCGGCGAGCCGGGGTTCCTGGGGGCGCTCCTGCTCCAGTCGATCATCGGGTTCGCCGTCTCCATTCCTTCCAGCCCGGGCTTCTTCGGGCCGTTCGAGGCGGGAGCGCGTCTCGCGCTGGTCGGCTTCGGCATCTCTCCTTCCCTGATCCTGAGCTTCGCGGCCGGGTACCACATCGCGTCGTTCATTCCGATCACCGTGCTCGGCCTGTGGTACGCGCACCGGATGGGAATCACGCTGTCCGAGGTGGAGCGCTCCGAGGAGGTCGTCGAGGCCGAGGTCGAGCGCTTCGGCGAGGAGGCGGAGCGTCGGGCCGAGCCGGACCGGGATCCGGCCGTCGGTTGACGGCCCCGGAGCGGTGGGCGCAGGTTGGCCGGCGGACGCGGTAGCGTACCGAGCGATGGCCCCTCGTCTAATGGCAAGACCCCGGCCTTTGGAGCCGGTGATCCAGGTTCGAATCCTGGGGGGCCAGTGGAGGGACGGCACGCCCCCTGCTCGGAAGGGCCGTAGCGACCGTAGCCGGGCGGCACCGATTCGCCCCCGCGCACGGTCACGCGCCCCCCGGGCCGGACGGTCATGCGCCCCCCGGGCCGACCGGCGGCGACGTCGGACCTCATCGGGAGCACTAGGAAATGATGTCACGTCTCTCGGCAATCTTTGGCGTCTCCGCGGCCCTGCCGCTGCTCGCCGCGTGCAGCGACGGGATCGACGACGGCCTCCCGCTGCCCCCGCCGGGCCCCGGCTTCTCCTTCGAGCGGGTGGTCGCCGGGGACGCCCACTCCTGCGGCATCACTCCGACGGGCGAGCTCGTGTGCTGGGGCGAGGGCGACGGGGGGCGGCTCGGCAACGGGGTCACGCAGGATCGCCTCTTCCCGGTCCGGGTGTCGGCGGACCTGGTCTTCGCGCGGGCCAGCGCGGGCGCGGCGCACACCTGCGGGATCGCCGGCCAGGGCGCCCTCTACTGCTGGGGGGTGGCGGAGGGTGGACGTCTGGGGACGGGAACCGAGCAGGATCGGCTGGCCCCGGTACGGATCTCCGAAAGCCTCCGCTTCTCCGAGATCGACGCGGGCGCGGCGCACACCTGCGGGATCACGGAGGCGGGCGCGCTGTTCTGCTGGGGGCAGGGGGCGAACGGTCGGCTGGGGACGGGGACCGACCAGGATCGCCTCGTGCCCGCCCGCGTGGCGGAGGGGACGCCGTTCATCCGGGTGAGCGCGGGCGCGGCGCACACCTGCGGGATCACGGAGGCGGGCGCGTTGTTCTGCTGGGGCGAGGGCGAGGGCGGCCGACTCGGCACGGGAACGGAGCAGGATCATCAGGTGCCCGCGCGGGTGGCGGGAAGCTCGATCTTCGTCGACGTGGCCGCCGGCTTCGAGCACACCTGCGCCGTCCGGGGCGACGGGGTCCTGTCGTGCTGGGGGCGAGGGAGCCGGGGACGCCTCGGAACGGGCGCCGAGCAGGATCGCTTCGTGCCGCAGCCCGTAGCGAGCGATCTCGAGTTCGCGGCCGTCGCCGCGGGTACCCTGCACACCTGCGCGATCGACCTCGGGGGCTCCGCCTGGTGCTGGGGAGCGGGCGACATGGGCCGGCTGGGCACGGGGGACGCGGCGGATCGGCTCGTCCCGACGCGCGTCCTCGGAGATCTCGACTTCGACCCGAGCGCTTCGGGTCGCATCTCGGCCGGCGAGGCGCACACCTGCGCGGCCACGGGCGAGCTCGTGGGCCTGTGTTGGGGCGAGGGCGAGGCGGGACGTCTGGGGAACGGCAGCGAGCAGGACCGCACCGCGCCGGTCCGCCTCTCGGGACAGACGTAGGACCTCTCGGCGGGCGACGCCCGACCGGGGCGCTCGTCCCCGGCGAGCCGCAGCGGCCGCGGCCACCCGCGGGCAACCCGCCGTCGGAGCAAGTGTAGCATCCGATCAGCAGGTCGCCAGGCAGCCTCCCGCACACCCACCGAGCCGGACCGATGACGCGAGACACCGAGCCCCAGGAGCCCGACCTCGCCGGAGACGGCGACGCCGACCTTCGGTACAACCGACTGGCCGGCGAGAAGAGCCCCTACCTGCTGCAGCACGCGACCAATCCGGTCGATTGGTATCCGTGGGGGGAAGCGGCGTTCGAGAAGGCGCGGCGTGAGGAGAAGCCGATCTTCCTCTCCATCGGCTACTCGACCTGCCACTGGTGCCACGTGATGGAGCGCGAGTCGTTCGAGGACGAGCGGGTGGCGGAGCTGCTGAACGACGCCTTCGTCCCGATCAAGGTGGACCGGGAAGAGCGGCCCGACGTCGACGGCGTGTACATGACGGTCTGCCAGTTGATGACGGGGAGCGGGGGCTGGCCGCTCACGGTGGCCCTGACGCCGGACAGGAAGCCGTTCTTCGCGGGCACCTACTTTCCGCGCGAGACCCGCGGCGGTCGGATCGGGATGCTCGACCTGGTGCCGCGCCTCGAGCGCGTCTGGATCGAGCGCCGCGAGGAGGTGCTCGACTCGGCCGACCGCGTCGTCGAAGCCCTCCGTCGGGCTTCCGGCGAGTCCGGGGCGGAGCGGGACGGCGAGGGGGCCGGCACGCCGGTCGCCCCCGGCGAGGCCCCTGCCCCCGAGGGACGGGGATCGCTCGACGAGCGGGTCCTGGAGCACGCCTACCGGCAGCTCGAAGCCTCCTACGACGACCTGCAGGGCGGGTTCGGGCGCGCGCCCAAGTTTCCGACGCCTCACAACCTCCTGCTCCTCCTCCGGTGGTGGCGGCGCTCGGGCGAGGAGCGGGCGCTGGAGATGGTGGAGGACACGCTGCGCGCCATGCGACGGGGCGGGATCTTCGACCAGGTGGGCTTCGGCTTCCACCGCTACTCGACCGACGCTCGCTGGCTCCTGCCTCATTTCGAGAAGATGCTGTACGACCAGGCGCTCCTGGGCATGGCGTACGTCGAGGCGTTCCAGGCCACGGGCCGGGAACGGTACGGGCGCACGGCGCGCGAGGTCTTCGGCTACGTGCTCCGCGATCTCCGGGATCCCGGGGGAGGCTTCCACTCGGCCGAGGACGCCGACAGCGAGGGCCGGGAGGGGAAGTTCTACCTGTGGACGGATGCGGAGCTCCGGGAGGTGCTGGGCGAGGAGGACGCCGGCGTCGTGAAGGAGGTCTACGGCGTCCAGCGGCGGGGGAACTTCGCGGAGGAGGCCACGGGCGAGCGGACGGGCGAGAACGTCCTGCACCTGTCCAAGCCGCTCTCGATGCTCGCGGCCGACCGGGACCTGTCGGAGAGCGAGCTGCGCGAGCGGCTGGAGAAGGCCCGCCAGCGGCTGTTCGCGGCCCGGGAGCGGCGGGAGCGTCCCCTGAAGGACGACAAGGTCCTGACCGACTGGAACGGCCTGATGATCGCGGCGCTCGCGAAGGGCGCCCGCGCCCTGGGCGAGGACGCCTGGCTGGAGGCCGCCCGGGAGGCGGCCGGGTTCCTGCTGGGCAACCTGCGGGACCGGGAGGGGCGCCTCCTGCATCGGTGGCGTCAGGGCGAGGCGGCGATCCCCGCCACCGCGGACGACCACGCGTGTCTCATCTGGGCCCTGATCGAGCTGTACGAGACGGACTTCGATCCCCGCTGGCTCCGCGAGGCTCTGGAGCTTCAGGAGATGCTGGACGCGCGCTACTGGGATGGCGAAGCGGGCGGCTACTACGTCACGGCCGGGGACGCGACCGACCTTCCCGTCCGCCGCAAGGAGATCCACGATGGCGCGGTGCCGTCGGCCAACTCGGTCGCCTACCTCAACCTGCTGCGATTGGCTCGTCTGACGGGACGGACCGCGCTGGCGGCGCGCGCCGACCGGCTGGAGGCGGCCTTCGCCCCGACCGTCGGCCGGGCCCCGGCTGCCGAGACGATGTTCCTGGTGGGGCTCGACTTCCGGATCGGGCCGAGCCACGAGGTGGTGATCGCCGGCGACCCGGAGACCGAGGACACGCAGAGGATGGTGGAGGCGCTGGGGCGCGGTTTCTTTCCGCGCGCCGTCGTCGTGCTGCGGCCGTCGGGAGACGGCGGCCGCGGCGGCGCCGGGCGCGGCTCGGACGCGCCGTCCGGGACGGGGGAGCCCTCGGCGGAGGAGCCGGAGATCGTGAGGCTGGCCCCGTACACCCGCGGCCACCGGCCGGTGGACGACCGGACGGCGGCCTACGTGTGCCGGGACTTCGCCTGCCGGGCGCCAACCACGAGCCTCGAGGAGCTGTTGGAGAGCCTGGAGGCGGGCGCCGCCGAGCGTCCCTCGTAGCCGACCGCCGCCCCTGCGGGCCCCGAGCCCCGCTCCGGGACGCACGGACCCCGCGGGTCGCCCCGGCCGGTCGAACTCGCTCGCCCCGGCCGCTCAGCGCTCAGCCCCGATAGAGGATCCGCCAGATCCGGCCGCCCTGGTCGTCCGACACGTACAGCGAGCCGTCCGGACCCACGGCGAGGCCGACGGGCCGGTGCGCCGCCTCCCGCGGATCCATCCGCTCGCCGGCGAAGCCGTCCGCGAAGACCCGCCAGCGAGGCTGCCGGGCGGCGCCGGCCGGCGCGTGGGGCTCGCCGTTCCGGAAGGGCAGGAAGGTCACGTTGTAGCCGGCCTGCGGCAGCGGCGCCCGGTTCCAGGAACCGTGGAAGGCGAGGAACGCGCCGCCGCGGTACGCTTCGGGGAACTGGTCGGCCGTGTAGAAGGCGATCGCCATCGGCGCCCAGTGGGCGGGGAAGGCGACCCGGGGATCCTCCTTCTCGGCGCAGCGACCCGCCTCCTCGCCGTCGCCCCCGTACTCGGGCCCCAGCAGCTTGCGGTCCGTCTGCGCGTCGTACCAGCAGTAGGGCCACCCGAAGTCGTCCGCCCGCTGGATGGCGAAGAGCTCCTCGGCCGGCTTGGCGGCGCTCTGCTCCACCGAGAACAGCTCCGGCCAGAGCTGATGGAGCTGGTCTCGCCCGTGCTGTGCGCCGTACAGCACGCCGGTCCCGGGGTGCACGGCGAGCGCGAACGTGTTCCGGAGGCCGGTGGCGAACCGCTCGCCGTCGGACTGGCTCTGGCCCGTTCGGGAGGCGTCGAACCGCCAGATCCCGCCGCGCGTCTCGAGCTGCGGGCAGGGGTCCCGACCCGTCGCGCCCGGCGTGCGCTGGGGGTCCTGACAGGCGTTCGAGGGCGCGCCGATGTTGACGTACACGTACCCTTCGTGGAGCACGGCGCTCTTGGCCGCATGGCTCGTCCCCGGACCGGGCAGCCCGGAGACGATCGTGTCGGGTGGGCCGGCGGGCGCCTCGGGGTCCAGGCGATACCGGAGAACGCCCCAGTCGGGGGCGAAATACAGGTGACCGTCGTGGAGGGAGATCCCGGTGCCCCCGGCCTCCTCCTCGAACCGCTCCTGGACGTCCGCGCGGCCGTCGCCGTCGGTGTCGCGGAGGGCCACGACGCCTCCGCCTCCGTCTTCCCGTCGTCCGCGGAGCGCCACGTAGATGTCCCCGTCCCCGGCGACCGCGAGGTGGCGCGCCGCGCCGACCGAGTCCGCCACGACCAGCGCGCAGAAGCCCTCCGGGAGGCGCAGGCCGCCGTCGTCCGGATCGCACTCGGGGAGGGTCCCGGCGGCCGCCTGGCCGCCCGCGCAGCCGAGCGTCGCGGCGGCGAGCAGGAGGACGGCCGTCTCCGGTCGCGAGGCGCGTCGGGCCGTGCTGTGCATGATCGCTCCCTTCGTGAGTGGACCTCGGGCCGGCCGTCCGGATGCTCCGCAGCCCGGGGCCGTGCCAGGCGCGCCGAAGGTGCCGCGCGCCCGCCCCGGCCGTCAAGCGGGAGGGGGGGTGCCACCGCTCTTGCCCGGCCCCCCAGGGTTGGCAACCTTCGTCGCGCGCCGGCTGGTTCCGCGGGGTCGCCCCGGCACGCGGGCGGACCCCACCGCTCCGAACGTCCCGCACCCGGGAACCGATGATGGACATCCGCTCGACTCCGTCCCGATGCTCCACTCCGTCCCGGCGCTCGGCCCGC
>CAYMQZ010000029.1:0-2694 GCA_964392705.1 uncultured Gemmatimonadota bacterium | reverse complement strand
TCCCGGCGCTCGGCCCGCCATCCGCGGGGCCGAGCTCCGACCCCTCCGCGCTCCACGGCCCTCGGCCCCCTGGCGATCGCCCTCGCCCTCGTGCTGGTGGCGACGAGCGCGCCGGCCCAGGTGCCGACGCCCGAGTCCGTGATCGGATGGGAGCCGGGCGCCGACTACGAGCTGGCGGACTACGAGCAGATCCGGGACTACTTCCGGGCGCTGGACGAGGCGTCCGACCGGGTGCGGGTGGAGGTGATCGGCGAGTCCTCCGAGGGGCGCCCGATGATCCTGGCGCTCATCTCCAGCGCCGAGAACCTGACCCGAGCGGAGCGACACCGGGAGATCGCGCGGCGCCTCGCGCGGGCCGAAGCCGCGGACGGGTCGTCGATGGACGAGGAGGAAGCCCGTCGGCTCGCCCGCGAGGGGGTGGCGGTGGTGTGGATCGACGGGGGGCTCCACGCCACGGAGGTGGCGGGCGCGCAGTTCCCCCCGAAGCTGGCCTACCGGCTGGCCACGGAGGAGAGCGAGGAGGCGCGCCGGATCCGGGAGCGGGCGATCGTGCTGCTCATGCCGGTCATGAACCCGGACGGGCTCGACCTGGTGGCGAGCTGGTATCGACGGAACCTGGGCACGGAGTTCGAGACGGCGCCTCTACCCGAGCTGTACCAGAAGTACGTCGGGCACGACAACAACCGGGACTTCTACATGGTCCTCCAGCCCGAGACCCGGGCGGTGACCCGTCAGCTCTGGCACGTCTGGTACCCCCAGATCGTCGTCAACCATCACCAGACCTCCCCCTTTCCGGGCCGCATCTTCATCCCGCCGTTCGCCGATCCGGTGAACCCGCGCATCCCGCCGCTCGTCGTCACGAGCACGAACCTGGTCGGGGTCGCCATGCACAAGCGGTTCACGGAGGAGGGGAAACCCGGAGCCGTCTCGCGGATCTCCTTCACCCAGTGGTGGAACGGCGGCATGCGCACGGCGCCGTACTTCCACAACCAGGTCGGGATCCTGACCGAGGTCGCTCTGCACCGCTACGCGACCCCGCGCCATTACGAGCCCGACTCGCTGCCCGCGCGCTTCTCGAACGGCCTGGCCGCCGACCGGCCCAGCGTCTTCTATCCCGACCCGTGGCGGGGCGGCTGGTGGCGGCTGGGCGACGCCGTGGACTACATGGTCACCGCCTCGATGGCGGTCGCCGACATCGCGGCCGAGCTGAAGGAAGACTGGCTGCTGAACGCCTGGCGCCTGGCGACGAGGGCGGTCGCGGACGAGGGGCCCGACGCGCCGTTCGCCTACGTCGTGGACCTCGAAGCGCAGCGGGATCCCGGGGAGGCGGTGGCCATGCTCGAGGTGCTCCGGCGGGGCGGCATCGAGGTCCACCGCGCCGGCGCGCCGTTCCGGGCCGGAGGAAGCGGCTACGCGGCGGGCAGCTACCTCGTCTACGCCGCGCAGCCGTTTCGGCCCTACCTGCTGGACCTGATGGAGCGCCAGGAGTATCCGGACCGTCGGGTCTATCCGGGCGGACCTCCCGATCCGCCTTACGACCTGGCGGGCTGGACGCTTCCGCTCTCCATGGGCGTGACGGTCGACCGGGTGAGCGAGCCGTTCGACGCCCAGGCCGCGGCGGTGGCGGACGTCGAGCTTCCCGCGCCGGCGGGAACCGTCTCGGGGACCGGCGAGGCCTATCTGCTCCACCCCGCGCGTAACGCCGCCTTCCGGGCGGTGAACGCGCTGCTGGACGCGTCCGCGGGGGCGTCGGTCGCGCGGCTCCCGGCCGGCCTCCGGGCGGCCGGGCGCGACTGGCCGCCCGGCACCTGGGTGGTGGGCGAGGAGCGGTCGCGCCTGGAGGCGCTCGCCCGCGAGCACGGGGTCGACTTCGTCGCCGTCGAACGGGTCCCGGCGGAGGCCGTGGCCGTCCGCCGGCCCCGGGTGGGTCTGTACAAGAGCTGGGTCGCGAACATGGACGAGGGTTGGACCCGGTGGGTGCTCGAGCGCTACGGCTTCGCCTACGAGAGCCTGACGGACGACGACCTCCGGGGCGGCGACCTCTCCCGCTTCGATGCGATCGTCCTGGCGGACCAGAGCCCGCGCTCGATCCTGCACGGCCATCGGGCGGGCACGATGCCCCCGGAATACACCGGTGGGATCGGCCTCGAGGGAGCCCTGGCGCTGAAGCGGTTCGTGGAGGCGGGCGGGCTGCTCCTCGCCTTCGACGAGGCCGGGAACCTGGCGGTCGAGCAGTTCGGCCTCCCGGTCCGCGACGCGGTGGGAGGCCTGGACCGGGAGAGCTTCTTCATCCCGGGCAGCCTGGTCCGCATCGACGTGGATCCGGAAGACCCCCTGGCGTACGGGATGGAGGAGGAGGCCGCCGCCTTCTTCATCCGGAGTCGCGCGTTTCGGGTCGCGGAGCGCGACGAGGAGGACGGGGAGGACGCCGGGGGCCGGGAGGACGCCGAGGCGGCCTCCGCTGCGGCGCCGCCCGACGTCGTGGCGCGATACGCGGAAGAGGACCTCCTGCTGTCGGGGTGGGAGCTGGGCGGGAGCCGACACCTGGCCGGACGGGCGGCGGCCGTGCGCGTCCCGCTGGGGGCGGGGCACGTCGTGCTGGTGGGCTTTCGGCCCCAGTTCCGGGGACAGCCACGGGCCACCTTCAAGCTGCTGTTCAACACGCTGTACGCCGCCACCATGGAGGAGCTGCCC
>CAYMQZ010000028.1:19699-22318 GCA_964392705.1 uncultured Gemmatimonadota bacterium | reverse complement strand
GCGGAAGGTGCTGAACCGGCTGCGCGACCTGCGGGGCGGCCGCCTCTACGACCCTCGCTTCGGAGCGCGCATGAAGGGCGAGGGACCGTACGCCGAGCAGGTGCGCCAGATGTTCCGGGTGGCGGCCCGAAAGGCGGGGCTGAACCGCGAGCGGCGGAAGCTCTCGGCGGCCGCCTTCCGGCGACCGCCGACCGACGGGCAGCTCGGCCTGTTCGAGTAGGAGGCCGGCAGGCCCTGGCCGCCCGCGCTCAGCCCGACTGCGCGCGCGCCTCGCGCCTACCCCCTCCTCCCCGTGAGCACGGCCACGTAACGGTCACCCGGGAGCGGCTCGGCTCGGTGCCGCTCGACCAGCACGGCGAGGCCCGCCGTGGAAGCGGGGAGCGCTTCCAGGCCCTCCTTCGCACGGAGCTGACGGGCGAACTGGAGCATGCGCTCGTCGCTCGCGTCGGCCGCCCAGCCGCCGCTCGCCCGGATGGCGCCGAGCGCCGCGTCGCCGTCGTAGGAATGCCAGTTGATGAGCGGCTCGTTCACCGGGGTCTCCCGGACCCGCGCCGGATCCAGGTCCTCGCAGGTCGGGAGGCCCTTCCGGAAGGAGGTCACGATCGGGTTCTTCCCCGACGACGAGCCGGCCACGATGCGCGGGATCCGGGAGGTCTTCCCGCGGCGATACAGGCTGGCGAACCCCTTGTGGATCCCGGCCAGGGTCGTGCCGTTCGAGGCGGGCACGGCCACCGCGGCCGGGGCGTCCCGCAGCTGGTCGTAAATCTCGGTGGCGATCTCCGCGTAGGCGCGAAGCTGCAACGACGTGTTCGCGCCGCCCGGGTTCGCATCGTACAGCTCTTCCTTCTCCGCGCGCTCCTGCGAGAGCCGGACCGCGGCTTCGTAGTCGCCCGGGGTCCGCTGGATCTCTGCCTTCCACCCGCGCATCTCCTCCAGGCGCCGGCTGTGGTAGCCCTCGGGAATGAACACCAGGCAGCGGAGGCCGGCGAGGGAAGCCGCGAACGCGATCGCGGCCCCGTAGTTTCCGCAGGTCGCCACCGTGATCGCCTCGAAGCCGCGCCGGAGCGCGTCGTGGGCCTGGGCGAAGGCGATCCGGTCCTTCTGCGTCCCGGTGGGGTTGCCGCCCTCGAACTTCAGGAAGAGCTGACGCAGCCCGACCTCGCGCTCCAGGTTGCGGGCGCGGACCAGGTTCGTGTCCCCGACCTCGAGGTCGAGGATGTCCTCGTACGCCTCGACCCGTGCCTCGCGCGGCTGACGGGGGTCTCCCGCCACCCGACGCTGCCGCTCGAACTCTTCGTCCAGGGACAGCAGCGGGCCGTCGGGCTCCGGGACCGCTCCGTCCAGGAGGGACAACCCGGGCGAGGCGCCCGACTCACCGTCGTCCCGTCTCCCGGAGTGGATCATGCCCGAAGATGTCACGCTCCGCGGCGGGACGACAGCCGCCGATCCCGGAGATCCCGGAGAGTCCGCCCCAGGCGTTTCGAGACCCCGACGAGGCGCTCGACGATGCCCCGGGGCGCGGCCGCCGTGCGTAGCACCAGCACCGGCCGGTTCGCCCGGTTGATCAGCTCGCGGGTGACGTCCCCCAACAACCAGCCCCGGATCCGGTCGTCGCTCGGCACCGAGCCGGCGGCGACCAGGTCGTACGTCCCCTCCCGGAGCTCCTGCAGGATCTCCTGGACCACGAGGCCGCGCGGAAGCCGAACCTCGAGCGGGACGCCCCCCTCCTCCAGCAGATCCGCCGCCGAGGCCAGGCTCCGCGCCCGGCGCGAGGAGGAGCGGCGGATCCATTCCGGATCCTCCGCCCGGGCCAGCTCTCCGAACATCGCGGGGGGACGGGGAAGGACGTGGACGAGCGTGACCTCCGCGCCCGCGGCCCGCGCGATCTCCGCCACCACCGGCAGGGTGTCCGCGAACTCCGGGTTCCCTCCGGCACAGGCCAGGATCCGGTCCAACCGGGCCCGGCGGGCCGTGGCCGGAACCACGACCACCGGGGGCTCCACGGCCTTGGCGATGCGATACGTGCGGGTCGAGAACGGAAACGGACCCGCCCGGTCCCGTCCACCGGCCCCGACCACCACCAGGTCGTACCCCGCAGACGCCTCCGCTCGGATCTCCTCGATCGGCTCGCCGGAGCGCACGATCGTCTCCGCCTCCAGGCCGCGGGCCCGGACCTCCTCCTCGTCGCGCTTCAGCGCCCGTCGCAGGGCTTCCTTCTCCCCCGGGCCGGAGGCGATCCCGAGCAGCGTCGTCTCGGCCGAGGTCGCCTCCGCCAGGAGGGCTCCGAAAGCCACCGCCTCACCCGCGGCCGCCGACCCGTCGCTGCAGACGAGGAGCTTCACGGTCGGCTCACTCCGCGATGGGCTGGCCCGCGAGGAGCTGCCAGAGCACCAGCGCCGCGCCGAGGAGCGGGAGCGGGACGAACGCCAGCCGGATCTTCGGACCGGTGAAATAGTCGGTCGCCGAGGCGCCGATCCGGGCACCGACCGCCGCCCCCGTATGCATCACGAGGGCGATGAGGATGTCCACGTTCCCCTTGAGGGCGTGCGTGACCGTCCCGTACCCGGCCGAGATGACGATCTCGAACAGGTCCGTCCCCACGGCCACGTGGGTGGGGAT
>CAYMQZ010000028.1:15863-19599 GCA_964392705.1 uncultured Gemmatimonadota bacterium | reverse complement strand
TCACCTCCTCGACCGGCCCGCCCTCCAGCTCCGGAAGCACCTCGCGCTCGTAGCGGGCGATCGCCTCGCGAACCGTCCCGCGGGCGTCGTCGGGGCCGAAGAAATCCGTCACCTCGACCTCCTTCCTTTCCAGCTTCTTGTAGTCCTGGAAGAAGCGGCGGAGCTCCCTCAGCCGGTGCATGGGGAGCTCGCCGATGTCCCGATACTCGTTGAACTCGGGGTCGTCCAGGTGGACCGCGATGATCTTCTCGTCGTGCTGCCCCTGGTCGAGCATGTCCATCATGCCGATCGGCCGGACGCGGAGAACGGCCAGCGGCACCACCGGCTCCTGCATCAGGACGAGTACGTCCAGCGCGTCCCCGTCGTCGCCCAGCGTCCGCGGGATGAAGCCGTAATTGGCGGGATAGACGACCGAGGAGTAGAGGATGCGGTCCACCCGCAGGAAGCCGGTCTGCTTGTCCAGCTCGTACTTCACCTTGTCGCCCTTGGGAATCTCGATCGCCGCCGCGACCTCCTCCGGCGCCTTCGGCCCGTTCGGGATGTCGTGCCAGGGATGCATGCGTCCCCTCCTCACCGGGGGAGTCGGTTCACGGCCACCTCGCCGTCGTTCACCACCACCAGCACGTCCTGGACGGCCCGGATGTCCTCGAGCGGGTTCCGGTCGAGCACCACCAGGTCCGCCTCCATCCCGGGCGCGATCCGTCCCGTCCGGTCATCCACGCCCAGCAGTTCGGCGGCCCGGCCGGTGGCCGCCAACAGGGCCTCGCCCGGCGTCATGCCGACGCCGACCAGCTCCTCCAGCTCGTGACCGATCCGCACGGTGCTCTCGGGCCCGTAGCCGGTGTCCGTGGCCGCCACGAGGCGCACCCCCATCCGGTGCGCCCGGCCCGCCGTCCCGCGGACGCGCGGGAGCATATGGCGACCCCGGACCTGCAGGAAGGGATCGTCGTAGTCGCCGCCCGGGATCGTGAGGTCTGTGACCACCGCGATCGTCGGCACCAGGTACGTGCCCCGCTCCGCCATCAGCTCCAGGGTGGCCTCGCCCAGGTAGGTGCCGTGCTCGATGCTTCGCACGCCTGCCGCGACGGCCGCCCGCCCGCCCTCGTCGCCGTGGGCGTGGGCCATCACGGGGACGCCGCGGGAGGCTCCGGCCTCGACCAGCGCGCGCAGCTCGGCCTCGGTGTAGTAGGGTTCGCGCGGATCCGTGTGCGGAAGGCCGGCCCGGGCCGTGGCGTTGACCTTGAGGAAGTCGACGCCGCGCGCGAGCACGACGGCCGCCATCCTTCCGATCGCCTCGGGCGTCCGGATGCCGGCCGCGAGCAGGTCGCCCAGCCCCGGCTCGTCCAGGAACAGCCCCTCGGCCGGCTCCGGCCGGATGTGATAGCCGGCCGCCAGCAGCTCGGGACCGCCCAGGTGGCCCGCCCTCCGGAGCTGGCGCAGCCCCACGTCGGCGAAGTGCGAGACGCCGGCGCTCCGGGCCGTGGTCACGCCGCTGGCCAGGGCGCGCTCCGCCTGCTCGAAGCTCGAGATGTGCACGTGGGCGTCGATGAGCCCCGGCAGCACGTAGCGCCCGTCCAGCTCGAGGACGCGCGATCCCGCCGGAGCGGGCGCACCGGCGGGATCCAGGCGGACGATCCGTCCCCCCTCCACCACGACGTTCGCCTCCCGCACGGTCCCGGCTTCGAGGTCGACCACGCTCGCGCCTCGCAGCACGAGCGCCGCGGTCGTATCCGCCGCCTCCTGAGCGGACAGCGCCGGCAGGAGGACGGACGACGAGGCGAGGCCGAGCAGGAGCGCGAGAAAGAGAGGGCGGGCCATCGACCGTGTCTCCTGTCCTGGTGGTTCGTCTTGGTGGCTCGTCTTGGCGGCGCGTCTCGGTGGTTCGTCTTGGTGGCTCGGGGCGCGGAGCGCTACTTTCGTCCGGCCCGAATCATCCCGAGGGCCGCTCCGCCGGCCCCAGCCGGCGGAGCCGGCCGCCGACGCGGGGCGCCGGTTCGGCTGGGCCGTGCGTCGGCCGCAATATGGCTCGAGCCAGAGGTGAGGACCATGACCCGAAGAGCTTCCCGCGCCTGGCCGCTCGCGATCCCGTTCGTCGTCGTCCCCCTGCTGGCCGGGTGTCTCGGGGACGAGGGAACGGCGGCCGAGAGCGAGGCCGCGGAGGCGGGCCGGGCCGCCGGCGCCGACCCGACCGCCGGGACGAGCCAGCCGCTCGCGTTCGTGAACGTGAGCGTGGTGCCGATGACCGGCGAGGGTGTCCTGGCGGGTCGGACGGTCGTCGTCGAAGGCGACCGGATCGCTCGCATCGGGCCGGCCGACGAGGTCGAGGTTCCCGAGGGGGCGCGCCGCGTGGACGGGACGGGGCGGTGGCTGATTCCCGGCCTGGGCGAGATGCACGCCCACGTGCCGCCGCCGGAGGACGACCAGCCCCGGGAGGAGGCGTGGGCGGCCATGGAGCGCGTCGCCTTTCTCTACCTCTCGAACGGGATCACCACGGCGCGCGGCATGCTCGGGGCACCGCTGCATCTGGAGTTCCGGGAGGCGCTGGAGCGCGGCGAGGTGCTGGGACCCCGGCTCTACACCTCCGGACCGTCGCTGAACGGGAACAGCATCCCGGACCCGGACTCCGCGCGGCGGGCGGTCCTCCACCAGCATGCGGCCGGCTACGACTTCCTCAAGATCCATCCGGGCCTCGGCCGCGCGTCCTACGACGCCATGGCCCGGACGGCCGACAGCGTCGGGATCCGCTGGGCGGGACACGTGCCCGCCGCCGTGGGGCTTGAGCGGGCCCTCGAGGCGGGCCAAGCCACGGTCGATCATCTGGACCGCTACATGGAGGCCATCCTGGCCGACGGCGCGGATCCGCCGGGCCAGACCTTCTTCTTCGGCGTCGATCTCGTCGAGATGGTCGACCTCTCGAAGATCCCCGAGGTGGCGCGGGCCACCCGGGAGGCCGGAGTGTGGAACGTCCCCACCCAGAGCCTGATCGAGCACGTGCTCTCGCCCGAGTGGTCGCCCGAGGAGATGGCCGAATGGCCCGAGATGCGATACGTGCCTCCGGAGACGGTCCGGAGCTGGGTGCAGACGAAGCGCGGCCTCATGGAGAACGACGCCTACACGGAGGAGCGCGCCCGTCGCTTCATCGAGATCCGGCGGCGCATCATCGGGGCGCTGCACGAGGCGGGGGCCGGGCTGCTGCTCGGCTCGGACGCTCCCCAGATCTTCCAGGTGCCCGGCTTCTCGATCCAGGCCGAGCTCCGGATGATGGTGTCCTCCGGCCTCTCGCCCCACGACGCGCTCGCCACCGGCTCGCGGAACGTGGCGGAGTACTTCGGCGACCTGGACGAGTACGGGACCGTGGAGGAGGGAAAGGCCGCCGACCTGATCCTGCTGGAGGCCGACCCGCTCGAGGACATCCGCAACGTGGCGCGCCGGGCCGGGGTCGTCGTGCGGGGGCGTTGGCTGCCGGCCGAGGAGATCCAGGAACGACTGGACGCGATCGCGGCGGCCGTGCAGGAGTAGCGGGCGGCAGTCGGGTCCGGCTGGCGGGCGCGGCCCGGATCCGATCGTTCAGAGGAAGGCCGGTTCGGCCCGGTACGTGACTTCGATTCGACCGTCCCGGAGCGACTCCTCCCACTCGCGAACACGGTCCTCCCAGGCCTCGGACCAGCTCTCGGCCGCCTTCTCCCAGCGCTCGGCCCATTCCCGCCAGCGCGACTCCATCTCCTCCGACCGCTCC
>CAYMQZ010000028.1:13823-15763 GCA_964392705.1 uncultured Gemmatimonadota bacterium | reverse complement strand
CCACTCGTCCGTCCGCTCGGCCAGATCCTCGGCCAAGGTCTCCCACTCCTCGGCCCATCCGTCCCAGTCCGCATCGTCGAACATCTCCTGCAGGCCGGCCACCTCGATCTCGAAGCGCGGGGCTTCGAGCTCGACGTGGGGAACCTCGAGCGGCGGAGCGGGCGGCAGCGGTGCCACGTCGAGCGTCGGCGGCGCCATTTCGGGCAGCATGATCTCGGGATAGGCCGTTTCGGGATGCGCCATCCCGGGGGCGAGGAAGGCCGAGCCGCGGAGGTTCGCCTCCTCCGGCTCCTCCACCTCGACGGTCACGTCCCGCTCCTGCCGATCCCGCATGATCCGCACGTCCACCGGGCCGGCATCGCGGTCGCGGAGGATGCGGCCGATGTCACCGGGACCGTCGACCTCCTCGCCCGCCACCGAGAGGATCACGTCGCCCGCGCGCAGGCCGGCCCTGGCTGCCGGCGTCTCGGGCCCGACGTTCGTGATCAGGGCGCCGTCGCCGTCCTCGACGCCGAAGTACTCGCCGAGCTGCTCGCTCAGGCTCGTCACCGAAACGCCCAGCCGCGGCCCTCCCATCCGGAAGGCCCAGGCCCGGACCGGGCCGCGGTCGCGGTCGGGCATCGGGCGGTTCCGGAAGCGCACCTCGGGCGCGGCCCGGAGGCTCAGGCCTCGGTACAGGCGGGCCGGCTCCTCGAGCTCGGCGCGGATCTCCCGCTCGGCCCCATCGCGGATCACCCCCAGCCGGACGGCCCGGCCCGGCGGGGTCTCCCGCACGAGACGCGAGAACGCGGCCGCGCTCTCGACCGGCTCGTCGTTCCAGCGCACGATCACGTCGTCGGCGCGAAGGCCCGACTCGGCGGCGGGCGTCTCGTCGACCACCTCCACCACCAGGGCCCCCCGCTCCTCGGCCAGGTTCAGGCGCTCGACCTCCTCCTCGTCCACATCCGTGACCCGCACGCCCAGGTAGCCGCCGGCGCGGGCCCCGACCAACACGCCGCCGGGGGCGGGCCGCATGACGCGCGCGCGGCGCTCCTCGCGCTCCCTTGGTTCCCCTTCCTCCTCCTGGACCAGCCCCGCGGCGGGAAGGGCGAGTCCCGACCCCGCCAGCGCCATCACGACCCCTAGCGTCGCGCTTCTCGCGAACCGACTTCTCATGGTGCTCTTCCTCTCTCCGGTGTCCCGACGGCTCCGCCCGAACGGATCGGCGAGCCGATGTCGCGTGGCTCTCCGTATCGTTGGACGATCGGTCCGGGCGAGAGGGTTGCCCGGTCGGAGGGCGTCCCCGGTTGCCCGATCTCCGGCGGCGAGCGGCTCGGGCGGGTAGCCGTCTCCGGCTAGCGTTGGAGCGGCGCTTCCGAGCCTTTCCGAAGGGAACGGACGTCAGAAAGGAGACGGCGCAGCGTCTCGGGCCCGACCGGCTTGGTGAGGTGTCGGTCGAAGCCGGCCTCGTCGGCGCGGCGCTTGTCGTCTTCCTGCGCGTACCCCGAGACCGCGATGAGCGTCGCCCCCGCGGTTACGGGGTCGGCTCGCAGGGCGGCGGCCACGTCGTAGCCGCTCAGACGTGGGAGGCCCAGATCGAGGAAGACGACGTCGGGGCCCAGGCTCCGCGCCTTTTCCAGGGCCTCCTCCCCATCGTAGGCGACCCAGGTCTCGTGGCCCCACAGGGTCACGAGACGGGAGAGGGCCGTCGCCGTGTCCGGCTGGTCGTCCACCACGAGGACGGCGAGAGGAGGCTTCTCCTGGTCGCCGGCCGGAACCGAGGACGGCTCGCTCGGCCGCTCGGGGGGCGGCGCGCCCGCCAGCGGCAACTCGACTACGAATTCGCTTCCCTCCCCCGGACCGGCGCTGGAAGCCGTGATGCTCCCCCCGTGGAGCTCGACGAGCGCCTGCGCCAGGCTGAGCCCGATCCCCAGGCCGCCTTCCGCACGGTCCAGGGTCCG
>CAYMQZ010000028.1:7919-13723 GCA_964392705.1 uncultured Gemmatimonadota bacterium | reverse complement strand
ATCTTGATCCTGCCACGGGAGATCCGGGACACGTCGAGAAGGTCGTCCAGGAGTCGCGCCATGTGCCTCACCTGCCGGTCGACCACCTGGCGTGCCCAGGCGCGCTCCGCATCGTCCACCCCCTCGGCCCGGAGCACCTCCGCGGCGTTCAGGAGGGGCGCGAGAGGGGCCCGCAGCTCGTGCGCCAGCATCGCGAGGAAGGCGTCCTTCCTGCGGTCCGCCTCCGCGAGCGCTTCGGCGCGCCGCCGCAGCTCCTCCTCGATCCGGCCCCGCTCGATCGCGTACCGAAGGGAGCGGCCCAGCCCGTTCCCGTCCACCCTGCCCTTTACCAGGTAGTCCTGGGCCCCCTCCTGGAGCGCCCTCTCGGCCTGCCGCTCGTCGTCGAATCCGGTGAGGACCACGATGGGAATCGGCTTCGCGGCGGGATGCGCCCGGCGGAAGGTCTCTAGCCCCTGGCTCTCCGGAAGGGAAAGGTCCAGGAGCACGACGTCGTAGGCGTCCGCCTCGAGCCGCGCGAGGCCCGGCGACAGCGACTCCACGTGGTCCACCTCGAACGGCCCCCGCTCCGCCTCCGCCAGCTGCTCGCGAATCAAGCGGGCGTCGCCGGCGTTGTCCTCGATGAGGAGAACCCGGACCGGGGTCCGTTCCCTCACGGTCGGGATCGCGTCCCGTTCGGGGGAAGCTCCACGATCGTGAGCCAGAACCGTTCGATTGTCCGAACCACCCCCAGGAATTCGGTCAGCGTCACCGGCTTGGTCACGTAGCAGTTGGCGTGCCGGTCGTAGGCCTTGACCACATCGGCCTCGGCCCGGGAGCTGGTGAGGATCACCACGGGGATCCGCTTGAACTCCGGGTCCCGCTTGATCTCGGCCAACACCTCGTGACCCGACCTGGCGGGGAGGTTGAGGTCCAGGAGGATGAGGTCCGGTCTCGGCGCCCCGGCGTGCTCCGCCTCGCGGCGCAGGAAGGCTAGGGCCTCCGCGCCGTCCCACGCGACGCTCATGCGGTTCAGCACCTTCCCGTCCTTCAGCGCCTCCTGGACGAGACGCACGTCGCCCGGGTTGTCCTCCACCAGCAGGATCTCGATCGGCCTACCCCCCTCCGGTCGACTCACCCGGGGCCCTCCGCCTCCGCGACCGGCAGCGTGAAGCGGAACGTGCTCCCGACATCCTGCTCCGAGTCGGCCCAGATCCGGCCGCCGTGCCCCTCCACGATCTTCTTGCAGATGGCGAGCCCCATGCCCGTGCCCGGATACCTCTGGCCGTGTCGGCGGCCGAAGATGGCGAACAGGCGGTCGGCGTGCTCCGGCTCGAACCCGATCCCGTTGTCGCGCACCCAGAACGTCCACCAGCCGTTCTCGCGGCGCGCCCCGACCTCGATCTTCGGCGGACGCTCGGCCCGGAACTTCACCGCGTTCCCGATCAGGTTCTGGAAGAGCTGCGCGAGCCGGGTCGGGTCGCCGCGGACGGTCGGCAGCGGCCCCACCGACACCTCGGCCCCCGCTTCCTCGATCGAGGTCCGCAGGTTCGCGCAGGCGGTCTCGACGACTGTCGCGCAGTCCGTGGGCTCGAACGTCTCATCGCGACCCACCCGGGAGTAGGCCAGGAGGTCGTCGATGAGTCGGCGCATCCGCGTGGCGCCGTCCACTATGTAGGCGATGAACTCGTCGGCCTCCGCGTCCAGGGCATGCCGGTACCGGTCGGCCAGGAGGTGGCTGAAGCCCGCGATCATCCGGAGCGGCTCCTGCAGGTCGTGGGACGCGACGTAGGCGAACTGCTCCAGGTCCGCGTTGGAGCGCGCGAGCTCCCGCGCCCGCTCGGCCAGGGCTTCCTCCGCCCGCTTCCGCTCGGTGATGTCGCGGGACACCGCCAGGGTCCCGGTGATCTTGCCCCGCCGGTCCCGTATCACCGCGGCCGAGAGGCTCACGGGGATTCGTCGACCGGCCGGCTGGACCACCTCGATGTCGAGGTTCGAGATCGATCCCTCGGGAGCGCGTTCCAGGAGCTCCCACGGCGTCGCCGGGACTTCGGCCTCGTCGAGGAGCTCGGACAGCCGGCGTCCCAGTATGTCGCCCTCCCCCCGGTCCAGAAGCTCCGCCGCCTCGCGGTTCACCCTCACCACGCACCCGTGCAGATCCATGAGGAAGAGGCCCTCCGACATGGACTCGAGGACCTGCTCGAAGAGCTCCTTCGCCTCCTCGATCTCCGCCGCCCGTCGCTCCAGCTCCCACTGAGCCTCGGTGAGCTCCGCGTAGGCGGCCTGCAGATTCTCGAACATCGTCGGCCACGCGGCCTCGTGGAGGGAGCGTGGCCTGTCCTCGGCGGCGGCGACCGCGGACCGCTCCGTCATCTCACGCCTCCAGCCCGCAGGCGCACGTCGTGGCGTCCCGACTCAAGACGTGGTCGTCGACGTGCATGTGGACGGTGCACGGCATGCACGGGTCGAAGCTCCGGATCGTCCTCAGGATGTCGATACCCGTGAACTCCTCGGGCCGCTCGAACTCCTCCAGGAGGGGCGTGTTCATCACGGCCTCCTCGTAAGGGCCGGGGCGGCCGAACGGGTCCCGGGGCGAGGCCATCCAGGTCGAGGGGGTCACGATCTGGTAGTTGGCGATGCGCCCCCCCTCCAGCACGAGGTGGTGGGTCAGGAGCCCCCTCCCGGCCTCCCAGAAGCCCACCCCGAGGCCCTCGGCCGGTACCTGGAACGGCGCGGCCATCTCGGTCCTCCCTGAGCCCAAGTGCTCGAACGCCTTCAGCAGAAATGTATAGGCCACCATTCCGCAGTACGCTATATGGTAGGCTCTCGCGCGGTTGCGTTCCAGGGCGTTGGGCCGCTCCGGGATGCGCCAGCCGAGCGTGGTGGCCGGACGCTGACCCTTGGGCAGCTGGATCTCGAGCCCGCCGGGGACGGGCCGCAGGAAGTCGTTCTCGATCTTTCCCGCGACCGCCGTGATCCACTGCCGGGCGAGAGGACCCGACTCCATCGCCTCGCGGTCCCAGCGGGGCGCCGTCCCCCAGCTGTAGCGCCCCTTCCAGTTCCGCTCCCCGGGCGCCGGAAGCGTCTCCTTGTTCCAGGGATGATAGGGCGAGAGCGGCGCCCCGGCCGGGTCCGTGGAGAGACGGTCCCCCTTCCAACTCTCGTAATAGGAGTGATCCACGAACTCCTCGATCCCCAGGTTGACCTCCGCCAGGCGGGTGGTCCGGAGCTCGCCATCGATCACGACTCCGGGGGTGGAGAGGCGCCGCTCCCCCCACTCGGAGCAACGCGCGTAGGTGGCATCGTACGCCTCCGGATCGTCCCATATGCCCGTACAAGCGAGGTTCGCCGGCCGCTCGCCCACGTGCTGGTACGCGGGGGCCCGGTCCAGCAGGAACTCGACCAAGTCGTCCCACACGGCCACGGCCTTCTTCGCGTAGTCCAGGAGGCGCACGATGCGCCCGAGGACCTGGTTGAAGACCTCCGGCCCGGCCTCGATCCCGATCCCCCCGGGGAAGATCGTCGAGGGATGCGGGTATTTCCCCAGCATGAGGGAGGCGACCTCCCGGGCGGCCCGCGTGATCTCGATCGCCTCCGAGTACAGCTCCCCCTCCAGCGGCCTCAGCGCCCGCATGATGTCGGCCACGGTCCGGAAACCGAACTCCCCGGCGCGTGGTGCCTCCGTCTCCTCCGCCCGTGCCCACAGCGACGGGCTCGTGCGTCGCACGATGGGCTCGGAGTAGTCCGGCCCCGCCAGGAGGAAGAGGTGCAGCGTGTGGTCGTAGAGCAGCTCGGCCCCCTCGCCCAGGTTGCGGGCGATCAGCGCCAGGGGCGGCGGCGTCACGCCGCAGGCCATCTCCAGGGCCATCGCCGAGCAGGTGGCGTGCACCCCGCCGCACACCCCGCAGGCGCGGCTCGAGATGTGGATCGCGTCCAGGGGATTTCGTCCCCGCAGGATGACCTCGTAGCCGCGGAACAGGGGCGCCTCGGAGCGGGCCTCGACGACCTCTCGTCGCTCGAGGTCCACGACCGTGTGGAACGAGAGCGCTCCCGCCACCCGGGTGACCGGGTCGACGTCGAACTCGTGCAGCTCCGCTCCCCGGGCCAGGGCCCGGCCCAGGCGGTCCCCCGCCGGCGGCTCCCGGCGGGGCTCCCCATCCCAGCCATCGACCAGTCGCGGGCGACCGTGGCCGTCGAACTCGATCGGGAGGTTGCGGAAGCACACGAAGGACGGACCCCTCGCCTCAGGAAGGGGGCAGCGGCCGGGCCGGCTCCAGATGCCGGTCCGTGAAGCCCCTGTCCGTGCATCCGATGCAGCAGCCGCCGACGCGGGCGCAGCCGCCGATCCCCTTCATCCACCCGGCAGCGGGAACGGGGCAGCCGACCGCGACCCGCCCGGACGGGCTGTACGCCTCCTCCGGCAGATAGGCGGCGCGCGGCGGCTTCGGGTGGGCCGGCTCCCCGTACAGCCAGCGGGGACGGCGTTCCTCGTCCAGCTCCAGGGGCACGAGCCCCAGGATGTGATGGAAGACGTGGACCAGGGTTTCGAGGAAGGCGTCCCCCCGAGGTGCGCAGCCCGGCACGTTCACGACGGGAAGGCCGGAGCGGCTCCGGTAGTCGCGGCCGAGGAAGTCCTCCAGCCCCATGGCTCCCGTCACGTTTCCCTCCGCCGCCGGCACGCCGCCCCAGGTGGCGCAGCTCCCGATCGCCACCACCGCCTCGGCCCGGGGCGCCATCCGCTCGAGCCAGGAGGCCGTCGTGAGAGGGCGTCCCTCCTCCGTCCCGATCCGCGAGAAGCTACCGGCGCCGGCCCGCGCCTCGTCGAGGACGGAGCCCTCGAGGACGAGCACGAAGGGCGAGAGATCGCCGCGGGCGGCCCGCTCCAGGTGCGATCGGAAGGCGTCGCCGCTCTCGAGGGCCAGGGCCGGGTGCACGAGGTTCACGGGCGGCAGCTCCGGCACCCGCCCGAGAAGCAGGTCCTCGATGCCGGGCTCGGTGGCTCCCAGGGTGGCCATCGTGCACCCGTCGCACCCCGCCCCGGCGATCCAGACGACGGAGAGGGAAGTCAAGGATTCTTGCCGGTCCAGCTCCGAGGACACGATGCGACCCCGTTTCAGGTTCTCATGCCTGCGAGCGGCGAACATAGCGGACCGGCCGGCGCGAGGGAAAGCGGCCTCGCACGGGCCTTGCCGTGGCGGTGGACGAGCCTACAGCCAGGAGGCGGCCATGCTCGAAGCGGACCGAAGCGATGCGACCGGGGACCCAGGCGACGACGGAGCCGAAGAGCGAGGCGAGGGCCAAGCCGAAAACCCAGGCGACGACGGAGCCGAAGAGCGAGGCGAGGGCCAAGCCGAAGAGCGAAGCCACGAGCGGTCCTACTGGCAATCCATCCACCGTCAGAGGAGGGAGATCCTGAGCGTCCGAGAGGAGATGACGCGCGACCGCGGGCCGATCGGGGCGGCGATCGACAGGATCGGCAACCTCCTCGCGAACCCGGTCTTCTTCGCGGCCCTCCTGGCGATCCACCTGGTCTGGATGATCCTCAACTCGGGACTCCTGCCCCTGCGCCCCTGGGACCCGTATCCGTTCATGCTCCTCGCCACGGTCGCCTCGGCGGAGGCCCCGTTCGTCGCCCTCCTCATCCTGATGCGGCAACAGCGCGACCGGAGGATCGAGGAGCTCCGGGAGGAGGTCGACCTCCAGGTCGCGCTCCACGCCGAGCGCGAGACCACCCGGATCCTGCGCCTCGCGCACGAGATCGCCCGATCCGTCGGCGTGTGCGTGGAGGAGGACGAGGAGCTCGAGCGCATGACCGGGGGCCTGGAGCC
>CAYMQZ010000028.1:0-7819 GCA_964392705.1 uncultured Gemmatimonadota bacterium | reverse complement strand
CCCGGGCGTTCAGCCCAGTCGCTCGAGGAAGGCCCGCAGCTCCCGCGTGAACGCCTCGGCGTTCTCGAGGTTGGCCAGGTGCCCGGCGCGCGGGATGATCCGGAGCTCGGCATCGGGGATCCGGGACGCCATGGTCTGGCCGACGGAAGGCGGCGTGAGCGGGTCCTCCTCGCCGAACAGGAGCACCGTGGGAACCCGAATGGAACCCAGCGCTCCCGTGGTGTCCGTGCGGGCCGCCATCGCGAGCTGGGCGCCGCAGATCCCGAGCGCCGAGCTCGTCCGGATCATCGCCTCGACCTCGGCCGCGAGCTCCGGCCGCTCCTCGCGCGTGGAAGCTCCCAGCACCAGCTCGGGGAACGAGGCCGCGAACGCGCTCACCCCCTCCTCCTTCACGCGACGGATCGCCGCGGCGCGCTTCAGCTTCCCCTCATCGGAGTCGGCCTCGCTCCGCGTGTCGCAGAGCGCCAGGGCGCGGAACCGATCCGCCTCGCGCTCGACCGCGCGCAGCAGCACGTAGCCGCCCATCGAGAGCCCGCACCCGACGGCGGGGCCCGTCTCCAGGCCGTCCATCACGGCGAACAGGTCGTCGACGAAGCGCTCCATCGTGTACTGCCCGTCGCCGGCCTCGCTCCGGCCCAGCCCCCGGAGGTCGTAGGCCACGGTGCGACAGACCTCGGAGAGGGCCCGGAGCTGGGGCTCCCACATGCCGTGATGGAACGGGAAGCCGTGAACGAAGATCACGGGGAGGCCGGCTCGAGGCCCCCCGTCGACCACGTGGAGGCGGACGTCCCCGACGTCCAGATTCACGGCTCCAGGATCCAGATTCACGGCTCCAGGACGCCGATGTACGGCAGGGTCCGGTATCGCTCGTCGTAGTCCAGCCCGTAGCCCACCACCCACACGTCCGGGATCTCGAAGCCGAGGTAGCGGACGTCGACGTCGGACCCCTCCCGCCGCTTCTGTACCAGCGCGCAGGCCTCGAGCGAGGCGGGATGCCGCGCGGAGAGGGTCTCCATCAGGAAGCCGAGCGTTCGCCCCGAATCGACGATGTCCTCCACGACGAGCACGTGCTTGCCCTCGATGCTCGTCCGGAGGTCGAGCACAAGACGCACCGCGCCCTGCCGGCTGCCCGTTCGGTAGCTCGAGAGCGCCATGAACTCGATCCGGCGGGGGATCTCGAGCGCTCGGCTCAGGTCGGCCAGGAAGATGAACGCTCCCTTCAGCACGCCCACCAGGACAACCTCGTCGACGTCCGTGTAGTCCACGCCAATGCGCCGAGCGAGCTGGTCCACCCGACGGGCGATGGTCCGCCTCGCGATCAGCTCCCGAACGGGGCCCCGAGTCGCCGTCGCCTTCTCTGTCATGTCTCCCCCACCTGGGTTGCCGAACGGTCCGGAACGCTCAACCTCGCCCAGCTGGCGCCGGGGTTGCAAGTGTGACCCCGGGCGGAGGTCGCCGAGGGCGGGGAGGCGAGGAGCGTGTACGTCCGATGATAATCTAACATAACTTGTTATATAAAAACGTGTTAAATAGATTGATCTTGAGTCATTTCTTGAAACGACCGCTCGGGCCCGGGCGGCGCAAAAGACAGCACGCCTTCGCGAAACGCCACGATCCGGCGCTCCGGTGGAGCTCGCTCGCCGGGGCCGAGATCCGATGAGCTCCGAGCGCACCAGCGACCGCCGCGTCGACCGACGCGGCGTGGCGGCGCCCTTCACGTTCGAGGAGACCGCTTCCGCGGCCGGATCGGCCCCCGCAGGCGACGCGGGTCGCGCCGTGGCCTTCTTCCGGCGCGTCGCCGCGGCGATCGGGGAGGCGGAGAAGACGACCGATGCGGCCGGGATCGCGCTACAGGAGCTCTGCGGCTTCACGGGTTGGCCGGTCGGGCACGCCCTGATCGTCTCGTCGTCGGGCGAGCTCTCGGAGCGTTGGTGCGCGTCGGACCCCGAGCGTTTCAGCCCCCTGCGGTCCGCCACCGGGCGACTCGTGGCCGCCCGGGGCCGAGGCCTCGTGCACCGACTCGTCGCCCTGGAGACGCCGAGCCTGGCCACGAGCACGTCGGAGCTGGAGCCGGAGCGGGCCCGTGCCGCCGAGGCCGCCGGGGTGGAAGCCGTCTGCTTGATCCCGGTCTTCGCGGATGGAATCCTCTCCGGGGTCCTCGAGCTCTTTCTGGAAGACGGGACCCAGGAGCCCCTCGGCTTCTCGCGGGACGCGGTCGAGTTCGTCCGCGGCCAGCTGGAGATGCACGCTTCCCTGCAGCGGGCGCGCCGCGCCGTCCGTCGGTCCGCGCCGCGCCTCCGGGACCAGGCTGCCGACCTGGCGCAGATGGCCGCCGCGCTCCGGGGCGTCGAGGAGACGTACGCTCTCGTGCGACAGGCCGCCGGGGAGGGGATCTGGGAGTGGCACATCGCCGAGGACCGCTGGTCCTTCTCTCCGCGCTGGGCCGTGCTGCTCGGGCTCCGCCCCGACGAGGTCGACGCGGCGCGGGAGACCTGGTTCGAGCGGATCCATCCACAGGACCGCGGCCGCGTCGAGCTGGAGCTTCGAGACCACCTGGAGGGCGTCACGGAGATGCTCGTGAGCCGACATCGGGTGCTCCACACCGACGGCTCCTTCCGCTGGGCCGTGGCCCGGGGGCTGGCCCTGAGGGACGAGGCGGGGACGCCGGTTCGCATGGCGGGATCCCTGGCCGACATCAGCGACCTCAAGCTGCTGGAGGAGCGCGCCGCCCAGGACCTGCTCTACCACCCGTTGACGGGCTTTCCGCGCCCCGCCCTCCTGGTGGATCGGCTCGAACACGCGATCCGGCGGGGGAGCCGTCACCCGGAGAGGCACGTGGCCGTCGTGGCCGTCGAGCTCGAAGGGCTGGAGACCGTCGGGGTCGGCATCGCGTCCCGGGAGCGGGAGGAGCTGTTCCTCGCGATCGGCCGGCGGATCGCAGCACTTCTCCGCCCCAGCGACTCCATCGGCCACGGACCCGAGTTTCCGTTCGCCGTGCTCCTGGAAGGGGTGCAGTCGAAGGAGGAAGCGATCGAGGTCGCCGGGAGGATCGAGCAGGGCCTGCGCGAGCCGTTTCCCGCCGAGAACCGGCAGATCCAGCTCTCCCCCCACCTGGGCGTCGCGTTCCTGGACTCCACGTACGAAAAGCCGGAAGCGATCCTGCTCGACGCCGGCCTGGCGGCCAAGCAGGCCCGCCGCACCGGAGGCGTCCACCTGTTCGACCCGGCGGACCGGGCCGAAGGCGAGGCGGCGGCCGACCTCGAAACGGATCTGCGGGCGGCCCTGGGACGCGAGGAGTTCTTCCTGGAGTACCAGCCGATCGTGTCTCTGGACGACGGGCGCATCACCGCGTTCGAGACGCTCGTGCGCTGGCAGCACCCGTCGCGCGGGCTCGTGCCGCCGGCGCAGTTCCTGCCGATCGCGGAGGAGACCGGCCTGATCGAGGAGCTGGGGTACTGGATCCTGGAGCGCGGCTGCCGCCAGATGAAGGCCTGGGAGGAGCGCGCGCACGTGGAGTTCCTTCCCGGCCTGGCGGTGAACCTGAGCGAGCGCCAGTTCTACGATTCCGAGCTCGTCCCGACGACGACCGGAATCCTGAAGGCCGTCGGCCTCGAGTTCAGCCGTCTCCGATTCGACGTGTCCGAGAGCGCCTTCATGCGGGACCCGTCGCGGGCCCGGCAGGTCCTCACGGCCCTCCAGGCGCGGGGCATCCGCGTGGCCATCGACGACTTCGGCACCGGGTTCTCATCCCTCAGCCTGCTCCACCGCTTCCCCGTCAGCGCGCTGAAGATCGACCGGTGGTTCGTCAGCGGAGAGACGGCGAAGTTGCGGAACTGGGACGTGGCGGAGACGGTGATCGAGCTGGCGCGCATCCTCGGGCTCGAGGTGGTGGCCGAAGGGATCGAGACGAAGGAGCAGTTCCAGCACCTCCGCCACCTGGGCTGCCACCAGGGACAGGGCTTTCTCTTCTCCGGCCCCGTGAGGCCCGACGAGGCCGCGCGCATCCTGAAGGACGGCTATCCCCTGGACCTGACCGCTCCCAGCCGATAGACGGGCGGCGGAAACGGGCTGGCCGTCACCGGACGCGACGGCTTCGGTCGGCTCAGCCGCCGGTCAGAGCCATCGAGACGCCGAACAGAAGGCCGAGCACCACGGCCACCGCCACCATCGCCATCCACCCCAGGATGGCCGTCAGGACGGCCTTGCCGGTGTCGATGTCCAGCGCCTGGCGGATCGCGATGATCCCGCACACCAGCAGCCACACGAACACGCCGAGCCGCACGAGCGCGCCGAGGATCGGGATGATGGCGAAGAGCCGCAGCACGCCCGGAGAGTGGGCGAACCCGATCGTGCGGAGCAGCTCCCCCCAGGTCGCCGTCCCGCCGAAGAGGCGCGTACCGATGAAATAGGTCACGGCCGACCAGACCAGCCATCCCAGGTAGGCCGAGATCAGGCCGGAGAGGATACCGCCCCCGCCGTGCCCGACCGACCCGATGGCCGAAGCGACGGCCACGATGCCGACCACGACGGCCGCCTGGGAGGTGGCGGTGGTGTCGTGCTCCACCTCTTCGTAGACGGGGATCTCGAGGAGCGCGGCGCCCCGCATGCGCTCCACGAGCGAACGCTTTCGCATCACCTCCATGTCAGCCTCCCGTTGCTGCGGACGCGAGGGATCGGGTCCGGAGCGTGGACGCTCCGGAAGGCGCCCACGCCCGGGCGCTCGTCGCCCGAATGCCCCGACGGGCGCGACCGTCCCTCATTCATAGCGAGTCCCCGCTCCGGATCCAAGGGCGGCGCGGGGACGGGCGGGTGGCGGTCCCCTCCCCGCGCCGTCAGGCGATCGGACGGCGGCTCATGATGGCGTGCGTGTTGTCCGAGGGGTCCCGAAAGAAGGCCATCCACAGCTCGTGATCCTCGGCCCGGTGCACGGCGTGGGGCTCCGAGATGAACTCGGCGCCGCGTCCGGCCAGGATCCGATGGGCGGCGTCCACGTCCTCGACCGTGAAGTAGAGAATCGACGAGCCACGGCCCGACTCGTCTCCCTCGGGCACCCCCAGCATGAGCGTGACCTCGCCGCAGCGGAAGAAGGCCATGCCGGGCGCGGCCTGGAAGAGGAACGGGATTCCGAGGATGTCGCGATAGAAGGCCACGGCCTCCTCGAGATCCCGCACCGGCACGTGGATCTGGCCGACCCGGGAGAGGCCGAACCCGTCCAACCCTTCGGTTTCAGCGATCATCGTTCGTCTCCCTTGTGTTAGTTAGGTAGCCTAACTAATATAAGGGCATGGAGACCTCCAGGGAAGAGATCGCCTCCCGCCTCCACTCCGTCGCCATCGCCCTGCTCCGCCGCGCGCGGCCGGCGGACAGGGCGGCCAGCCTGTCGGCGGCCCGCCTGTCGGCGCTCTCGGTCGTCGTCTTCGGCGGGCCGCTCACCCTCGGCCGTCTGGCCGAGGCCGAGCAGGTCACCTCCCCCACGATGAGTCGGCTGGTCTCGGCCCTCGAGTCCGACGGACTCCTGCGGCGACGACCCCATCCCGAGGACGGCCGCTCCCTCCTCCTCGAGGCGACGGCGCGGGGCCGGCGGCTGCTGCAGGAGGCGCGGGCCCGGCGGGTCGCGAAGCTGGTGGAGGAGGTCCTGGCGACGCTGGACTCCGACGCGATGATCACGCTGGAAGCAGCCGTAGCCCTGCTCGAGGGCGCGCTCGGGCGAGATCGTACGTCCTGACCCGCCGCCGGAGCGCGGCCCGGGCGGATGACGCTGGAGCTAGCGGCAGAGCGAGCCCAGGAAGGGGCGCGGGTTCACGGGACCACCTCGGGACGCGCCGGCGGGGGCAGCTCGGGCAGGAGAAGAAGGAGCGCCAGCAGCGCCGCACGCTCGGGCATCCTGTCGAGGAAGACGAACTCGTGGGTCGCGTGCGCCCCGTCGCCCACCGGGCCCAGCCCGTCGAGGGTCGCCGTGTGCTGGCTCGTGATGTTCCCGTCCGAGCCGCCGCCGGAGAGCCCCTCGTCGATCTCCAGCTCCAGCTCGGACGCGACCCGCCGGGCCGCCCGCCACAGCACCCGGTTGCGTGGGGTCGGCTCCATCGGCGGCCTACCGACCTCCCCTTCGATCTCGAGCCGGGTGCCCGGAGTCCGCGCCCGCAGCCCGTGGATCGCGCGCTCGACCGCGCGGGCGTCGCGAAGGGTCGGCACCCGGACGTCCACCACCGCCCGGCTCGCCGGGGCCACGACGTTGGCCGCCGTCCCGCCCTCGATCTCGCCCACGTTCACGGTGATCCCTTTCTCCGGATCCGCCAGCCGGTAGAGCTCCTGGATCACGTACGAGAGCTCCAGGATGGCGCTCGCCCCCGCCTCGGGCTCGAGCCCCCCGTGCGCACCCTTCCCCACCACCCGGACCACGAAGTGACCCACCCCCTTTCGAGCGGTCTTGAGCTTGCCGTCCAGCCCGAGCGCCGGCTCGACCACGAGCGCGCGGCTGGCTCCGCGGGCCAGCCGCTCGATGTGCCGCCACGACTCGGGGCTTCCCTGCTCCTCGTCCGAGTTGATGAAGACGGCCGGAGTCACCGAAGGCGCCAGCTCCAGCTCTTCCAGGGCCCGGAGGGCGAACAGGAGCTGCACCAGGCCGCCCTTCATGTCGAACGCGCCCGGCCCCCGCAGCACCCCGTCTTCGATCCGGACGGGCATGGTCTCGAGCGACCCGCGGGCCCACACCGTGTCGCAGTGCCCCAGCAGGAGCTGGTACGGGCGGGCGCGCGGGCGCGAGGCGGGGCGCGCCAGCAGGTGGCCGCCCGTCCTCCGTCCCGGCACGCGCCGCACCTTCATCCCGACCCTCCGGAGCTCGGAGGCGAGCAGGTCCAGCACGGCGCGCTGGGCCGCGGGGTCCCGGGTCGGCGACTCCATCTCGACCAGCCGGCCGAGGAGGCTGGTCATCGCTTCGCCCCGTTCTTCCAGGTTGGTCCTGATCGCGTCGGCTCGGACGGCGCCCACTTCGTCCCTCCTCTCCCTCGCCACGTCCACACCGCCCGTCGGCCCGGGCGCGCCCGCTCTCGCGGGCCGGTCCTCCGGCTCAGCCACCCGCGGTCGCCGCCTCGCGCCGGATCAGCTCCGCGTGCGGCGCGTAGGGGGGCGCCTCGGGCGAGACGCCCGCTTCGAGCGCCGCCCGAAGGCGCCCGCGATGCTCGGAGGCCGCCGTAGGCTCCCCCGCAGCCTCGGCGGCGCGCGCGCCGAGCACGAGGCCCAGAAGGTGCTCGGGCTCGTCGTCGAGAAGCTCGCCCGACACCGCGCGGGCCGCGTCCAGATCTCCCGAAGCCAGGTGGAGGAGGCCCACGTGGAATCGCGCGTCATCGTCCATCTCGGCGGGGGGCACGCGAGCATAGGCCTGCAGGCCCATCCGGGCGAAGAACGCGGCCCGCTCCGCGTCGCCGCTATCCCGTTCCCTCATGGCGCGCTCGAACAGACGGTCCGCGGCCACGCGGGGTGGCATGGCCGCGATCTCCGCGGCGGACGGCATGCCGCCCGCGGCCCCCGAGCCCGCTCCGTCTCCCTGCGCCTCCCGACCCTCGGGGGAGGGGATCCCGCCGGTGATCATCCCTCCCGGCTCGCGGGGCGAGGTCCAGCGCTGCATGAAGAGGGCGATCCCGACCGAGAAGGCGACCAGGAGGAGCCCGGAGAGGATCCACGGAAGCCGGGCGGAGAGCTGCCCCGACCGCCGGGCCGCGGCCTCCCCGCACTCGCCGCAAAATCGATCGTCCTCGCCGAGCGGCGCGCCGCAGCCGGCGCAGCTCCGCCCCTCCTCCGACAGCGAGGCTCCGCAGCGGGT
>CAYMQZ010000027.1:3743-22624 GCA_964392705.1 uncultured Gemmatimonadota bacterium | reverse complement strand
CGATCGTTAAGAACGGGATCCGCGGTCGGTTCGTAAGTCCCACCCGTTTCCCTAGGGCCGCCAGGCGTATCCCAGCTTCAGGAAGAAGCTCCGGTTCATTCCGGTCAGGGACGCCTCGGTCAGCCCGAGCCGGTTGTCCGAGTACCCGGCGAACAGGACCGTGCGCGGATTCACCTCGTACGAGAAGAGGAACTGGGTGAACAGCCGCTCCACCTCGGCCTCGGCCGGGAAGGTGTAGAGCTCGAGGTTCCGGCTCAGATCGCGGAACTGGACGATCGCGCGCACGAACGCCCGCCGGCTGAAATGCCAGAGCAGGCGGCCCTGGATCAGGTTCGCCAGGAAGATCCGCTCGCCGTCCAGGCTCAGCCGCTCCAGCGTGTGGCTGGCGTTCCCCTCCAGGCGGGGGCCGATCTTGAAGTCCACGCCGGGTCCGATCCGGAAGATGTCCGCCTCGCGCACGTTCTCGAAGTCGATCGCGTCGCCGAGGCGCGCCTGCAGGTTGAAGCTCAGGTCGCCGCTGGGCCTGAGCGAGAAGAAGACGCTGGGGACGAACAGGTCGAACGTCTCGCCGGCGAACGCCTCCCGCCGAACGTTCAGGTCCACGTCCACGACCGACTGCAGGGGGCCCGAGTAGTTCGCGCTCAGGTTCACGGTCCGCTCGAGCAGCTCGCCGTCGAAGTCCTCCTGCCGCTCGAGCACGCTGCCCACCTGGATCCGGCTGAACCACCGGTCCGCCGATCCCCAGAACGTGTAGAAGGCGCCGGCCTCGGGACCCCGGAAGCCGACCTGCGGCAGGAAGCCGGCGTCGGCCCGCAGGTCCGGCTCGACGTGGTCGTAGCTGGCGAAGGCGAACACGTTGCGGCTGCTGTAGTTGTAGCTCGCCGAAAGGCCCTGACCCTCGAACGATTCGGTCGGCTGGCCGAGACCGGTCGCCAGGCTGTCCGGATAGTCGGTGCTCGTGTGCGCCACCAGCCCGGAGAAGGTGTGGCTGCGGCCCACCCGGATGTCGGCGTCGACCCCCAGCAGCCGGTTGTGATAGCCCGGGGCCTCCCGGTCCGTGGCGATCAGCCCGACCGTCGAGGACTGGCCCACGTCCCGGCGGTAGCGGAACACGCCCGCCGTGACGTCGTCCTCGAGGAAGGCGCTGGAGGAGGACTGCGGGCCGGGAACGACGAGGCTGTTCACCTCGTCCCGGGTGACGAAGGCGCCGAACGAGTTCCCTCCCACCTTTCCGGTGATCTTCCCGCCCGCGATCGGGTCCACGACGGTCCGGGTGAAGATCAGGTTGCCCGGGACGTCGAACAGGTCCGCTCCCTCGAGGAAGAAGGGACGCTTCTCGGGGAAGAAGAGGGCGAAGCGCCGGTTGACCTCGAGCTGGGCGACGTCCGCCTCGACCTGCGAGAAGTCGGGGTTCACGGTGGCGTCCAGCGCCGTGTTGGGGGTTACCCGCCAGCGGATGTTCAGCCCCGGCTCCACCTCGACGTCGCCGGTCTCGAGAGCGGGGGCGGAGATGTCGGCCCGCCGGTCCGTGCGGCTGGTCGTGAGGGTCGGGTTGAGCTCGATGTCGCGGCCCGGCTTGACCCCGGCGAAGCCCACCAGCTCGTCGGCCTGGCAGAGCAGGCAGGGATCGCCCCGGCGCGTCATCACCTGGCGCATCCGATGACGCACGCTGCGCGGCCAGGATCGCTCGGCGATGAAGCCCCAGCGCTGGTCGGCCTGCGTGGGCTGGAAGCTGAGCGACTTGAACGGTATCGCGACCTCGACGACGTAGCCGCGCTCGGTGATCCGGCCCGCCGAGTTCCAGATGGCATCCCAGGAGAAGTCCTCGAACCCCTGGCTCAAGAGCGCGTCCATCTGCACCCCGAACGGGTTGACCCGGAACTGGAAGGCGCGGCGACGGTCGTTGAAGGTGTCCAGCAGGAAGACCACGTGGTCGTCCTGGAACGGCGTGTCCCGATCCGCCAGGTGCGCCCGTATGTCGTCGGGATCCGGGTCGCGGGCGTCGCACGCCAGGTAGAGGTTCGACGCGTCGTAGGTGACGTGGCAGGTCGTCCGGACGGGAGCCGGGACGTTGTCCCCCGGCGTCCACTCGTAGTCGAGGCTGACCGAGAGCGCGTCCCCCCACGCGGGCTCGTCGAGGACGCCGTCCACCTGGATCTCCGAGGTCGCCGGACGCACCTCGAGCGTTCGGGACGACCGCTGCCGGCGAGCAGCGGCTTCGGCACGCCCGGTGTCGGCGGCGGTCGCGGCTCGCCCCTCGTCCTCCTGCCCGCCCAGCGACGAAACCGCGGGCCCCAGGAGCCCCGCCAGGAGCGCCGCGCCGAGAAGCACCCCGCGAGCTGGCCGCATCCGGCGCCGCCGAGCGGCGGCCGGACCCTCCCCCGTCATCGACCGCTGCACGTTCCCCTGGTCCCGCACATCCTTGCGGCTCGCCTCCTCGACTCGGAAATCTCGACAGACACAGGCATGACTCGGTGACACCCTACGGGCGCCTGGCGGCATCGGTTTCATCCGTCCCTGGGATGTGGGGGCCGGCGAAAGGGTTGGTTCATGAGCGCGAGCCACGACGTCATCGTCGTCGGATTGGGAGCCGCCGGAGCCGCCACGATCTCGGCCCTGGCGCGTCGGGGGCTCCGGGTGCTGGGGCTGGATCGCCACGCCCCGCCCCACGACCGGGGCTCGAGCCACGGCGAGACCCGCATGATCCGCGAGGCCTACTTCGAGGCCCCGTTCTACGTACCGCTGGTCCGCCGGGCGTTCGAAGCCTGGAGGCGGCTGGAGGAGCGCACCGGGCGCCGGCTCCTGCACTCCACCGGCGGCATCATGATCGGGATTCCCGACGGGGAGCTGGTGAGGGGCAGCCGAGCCAGCGCCCGGGCGCACGACCTCCCGTACGAGGAGCTGGAGGCGGCCGAGATCCGCGAGCGCTTCCCCGCCCTGCGGCCCGACGACGGGCTGGTCGGCATCCTGGAACCGCGCGCCGGCTACCTGCGCGCCGAGGCGTGCGTGGAGGCGTTCCTGGACCTAGCGCGGGCCGACGGAGCCGAGATCCGGACCGGCCAGCCGGTCGTGGATCGCCGCTTCGGGGGTGGAGGCGCGCGCCTCCGCACGCCCGACGGCGAGCACCGGGCCAACCGAGCCGTCTTCTGCCTCGGCGCCTGGACGGACCGGTCGTTTCCCGAGCTGGGGCTGCCCCTGGAGGTCGAGCGGGCCGTCCAGTTCTGGTTCGAGGCGCGCGACGAGGAGCCGTTGCGGGCCGGGCGTTGCCCGGTGTACGCCTGGGAACCGGAACCCGACCGCATCTGGTACGGCTTTCCGCTCCAGCCCCGCGGACTCAAGGTGGGGTTCCACTACGGCGGCGAGGCGGTCGCGGATCCCGACGCCGTGAGGCGCGAGGTGGAGCCCGCCGAGACCGAAGAGATGGCGGAGGTCCTGCGCCGTTACCTGCCCTGCGCGGCCGGGCCCCTTCGGGACGTCTCGGTGTGCCTCTACACGAATACGCCGGACCGCGACTTCCTCATCGACCGGCACCCGGAGGCCCCGAACGTCGTGATCGCGACCGCCTGCTCCGGGCACGGCTTCAAGTTCGCCAGCGCTCTGGGGGAGATGCTGGCGGCGCTGGTCCTGGATGAGGACCCGGCCTTCGACCTGACGCCGTTCCGGCTGGACCGCTTCCAGGTCCGAGGTTAGCCTTCAGCCCTCAGCGCCTCGGGCGGGCGTCGATCCGCCGTCCCGGTCCTCGGCGATCCGTCCCCGCTCCCCCGGCTTCATCCCCTCCATCTCCTCCAGCCGCTTCCGGGCCGCTCGCGTCAGCTCGTGGTCCCGGCCGAGGGCTCGCTCGTGGAGCGCGGCGGTCCGACGCTGGCACCGCCGGGCCACGGCCGCCTCCCCGAGCTCCCAGAGCAGCGCGGCCAGTCCCCCGGCGGCGTCCGCCGTCTCGAACGACGTCGGTCCGTACGCCTCCTCGGTCTCCGCGAGGCCGCGCTCGGCGTACATCAGCGCCGCCTCCGGTCTCCCCTGCGCCCGAAGGACATCGGACAGGTTGAGGGTCGCCGTGGCCCTGAGCGGGCCGGAAGCGAGGCCCTGCGAGTCGGCCAGCGCCAGCGCGCGCCGGAAGTGGACCTCGGCGGTCAGAAATTCGCCCGCCCGCTTGTGCGTGGAGCCGACGTTGTTCAGCAGACCGAGGAGCCGCGGATCGTCGGGACGGCAGGCGGCACGCCCGTACCGCTCGGCCTGCCGCGCGTGCTCGAGGGCTTCACCGGCCCGCCCTTCGCTCTGGAACGATTCCGCGACCTGGTCGTGGAGCGCGGCGGTCAGGAAGAGATCGGCGGGCGCGTTCCGTTCGGCCGCCCGCAGCGCCCCCTCGAGGACCCGACGGGCCGCCTCGTGAAGCCCGCCGGCCGCCAGGCCCGCCGCGAGCCGCCCGATGACGAGCAGGGCCGGATCGGACGCCTCCTCCGAGCGGCGGGCCGCCGCCTCGGCGAGCCCTCCCGCGCGCTCCACGAGACCCCGACACGACGCCGCCGACTCCGGGTCCGCCCGCGCCGGCAGCGCGCGGCTCAGACGTTCGGCCAGCTCGCCCAGCGTCTCCTCGGACGTGCCGCTCACGATGCCTCCTCGGCCTCGCGCCCTCCACAAACGCGAACCGCCCGGGCCGCGGTGGCCCCGGGCGGTCGCCGTGCAGAGTCGGGGCGCGGGCTACTTCCTGCCGACCGACTTGACGATCCGCTCCACATAGTCGTCCACGCTCTGCATCGCGTCGATGACCTGGGCCGTGCCCTCGTCACCCGCAGCCGACACCTCTCTCGCGAAGCCGACGAGGCTCTCGCGGATCGCTCCGCGGTCCACATCGGTTCCCTTGCGGGCCCGTCTCCGGCTCGCGCGCCGGCGCGTCTTGCCCGAGGCAGCGGCCATCTTGCGCTTCACCTGGAGGGGGTAGCGAGCGTGGAACTGGCGCAGGGTGAGCTCCCGGATCGAGGAGTCCACCTTCTGGGCCTTCTTGTACAGCTCGTCCGTGGCGATGTCCGGCTGCTTGAGGATCGCCTGCCGGACCATGTCCATGACCTTCTCGTTCGTTTCGGCCATGCAACCTTCCCTGGTGCGAGGGTCTTGGATCGCTGAATCACTGAAACCTGCGCGCGGCGGCAATATACTTCGGAAACTGCGGGAAGGAAAGGTCCGGCGGACCTTGACTCAATAAAACGGAATAGGGATCCGATAGCCCGGCATCAATCCAGATCTCGGAGCATCTGGAGGACCTTCCGCTCCAGCTCCTCGCTCCGGCGCTCGCCGAGGCCCCGGCTGCGGATGTGATCCAGAAAGATCCGTTCGAAGTTGAAGTACGGATAGCAGCGCCGGCAGATCTCCAGATGACGGCGGATCCGCTCGGTCATCTCCGGGTTCAGCTCGCCGTCCAGGAACTCGTACACCCGCTGCACGGCCTCCTCGCAGCGGATCGGATCGAGCTCCCCTCCCCGCGAGCGCTCCCCGTTCCCCGTTCGATCGCTCATGCGATGTACCCCATCTCCCGCGCGTACTCGTACAGCTTCTCCTGCAACCGTTTCCGGGCCCGGAACAGACGGGACTTCACCGTTCCGACCGGAATGTCCATGATCTCCGCGACCTCCTGGTAGCTCAGACCTTCGAGGTCGGAGAGCACCACGGTCACGCGAAAGTCGTCCGGCAGCCCGTCGATGGCCGCGATCACCTCATCGTCGATCAGCCGGTCGAAGAAGCGCCCTTCGGGATCCTGGTCCGCGAGGCCCTCGAACACCGAGCGCTCCGCCACGTCGTCGAAGTCGACCTGCGAGGGACGGCGCCGGGTGCGGCGGAACTCGTTGATGAACGTGTTCCGGAGAATCGTCATCAGCCACGCGCGGCAGTTCGTGCCGAGCTCGAAGTCGTCCCACGCGCGGTACGCTTTCAGCACGGCCTCCTGGACGAGGTCCTGGGACCGCGCCTCGTCACCCCCGGTGAGGCGGAGGGCGAGCCCGTACAGCGCGTCGAGGTGCACGAGCGCCTCGGCCTCGAACTCGGCCCGCCTGTCGCGCGCCTCCTCCGCCATTCCTCGTCCCTCGATCGTTCCTCCTGCCGCGCGCTCGCCGACCGCCCCTACCCGACATCCGCGGGGCTCGACAACCCCGCCGAGCCGGTCGTCCATCCGGCCGGCGGCGGCTCCTCGACGCCCCGCAGGACCCGATCCAGCGTCCCCCTCGCATCTCGGGCGTTCAGGACCAGGACGACGTTCGCGGCCATGATCACGATGGAGGCGAGAAACAGGTGGGTGCCTCCCTCCGTGAGGCCGAACCACCCCCAGGGGTCGACGATCTGCCTCCAACTGGCGGCGGTGGACACGCCGTTGACGGCCAGGGCGATCCAGGCGGCCGGGACGCGGAACAGTCCCACCGCCAACAGGACGCCGAGCAGAATCTCGGCCACCCCGGCCGCCTGCACGAGCGCGACGCCCGCTTCCACGCCGTAGAAATGCGAGAAGATCCCCTGGCCACCTTCCGTGGCGGCCAGCTTGTCCACCCCCCACAGGGCGAGGAAGACCCCCATCCCGACGCGCAGCACCGGCATGGTCCATCTGGAGTGCCTCATCGCTTGTCTCCCGGATCGCGGTCCATTCAATAGGCTGGAAGCGCGGAAGGTTCCCGGACCGATCTTCTGCGGCCCATCGCCACGCCCCGCCCGACGGATTCGGCCGCCGGCCCGCGAGGCGCTGCAGGAACAAACGCCGTGGCGCCCGAGTCCGCAATCCCGACGCGAAGGTCCGGCGGAAGACGGGCATCCTGATGCCCTACGCGGTGACCTCGACGGCCACCGGGCCCGCCCGAAGCTACATCGGGACGCGCGGGGGGCGCCGACCGTTGTCGACGCCGGCGCTGCGATCCATCTTCCGCCTCGCACCGTCTTCGCCGCCCCGACTCGCGCCGCGCGATCGGGCCGGGCGACCGCCACCGCGCACGCGAGGTGACCATGAGCTTCGAGAGTCCGCACCCCGACATCGGGCTGCCCGAAGAGCCGTTCACCGACTACGTCCTGGCCGGTGCGCGGGGAAGACGCGACAAGCCCGCGCTGGTTTGCGCCGCCACGGGGGAAACGCTCACCTACGGCGAGCTGGCGGACGCGATCCCCCGGCTGGCGACAGGGCTCGCCCGACGGGGGTTCTCGAAAGGAGACGTGTTCGGGATCCTGTGTCCGAACCTGCCGGCGTACGCGTTGGCCTTCCACGGGGTGGCGCGTGCCGGCGGGGTGAACACGACGCTGAACCCCCTCTGGACGGCGGAGGAGATCGGAGCCCAGCTCGCCGACAGCGGCGCCCGTTTCCTGCTCACCGTGCCGTCCCTCCTGGACAAGGCCCGGACGGCGGCTCGGGCCTCCGGCCTCGAGGAAGTGTTCGTGGTCGGAGAGGCGGCGGGGGCGACGCCGCTCGCGGCCCTCCTGGCGGAGGACGGCCCGCCCCCTGACGTCGGAATCCGACCGGGCGAGGACGTCGTCGCCCTGCCCTACTCCAGCGGGACGACGGGCCGGCCGAAGGGAGTGATGCTCACACACTTCAACCTGACCTCGAACTGCCGTCAGTTCCTGACGGTCGAGCCCGTAACGGCCGAGGACGTCATCGTCGCCGTCCTACCCTTCTTCCACATCTACGGGATGGTCGTGGTGATGGCGTGCGGACTGCGGCGGGGAGCCACCCTGATCACCCTCCCCCGCTTCGACTTCGGCGAGTTCCTGGCCGCCCTGGAACGACACCGGGTCACCTGGGCGCCGGTGGTCCCGCCGATCGTCCTCGGGCTGGCGAAGGAACCCGCCGTCGAGCGCTTCGACCTCTCCGCCCTGAATCGGGTGGGCTCCGGCGCGGCCCCGCTGGGCGAGTCCACCGCCCGTGCCTGCGCCGAGCGGCTCGGGGTGCAGGTGAGGCAGGGCTACGGGCTCACCGAGACGAGCCCCGTCACGCACCTCGTGCCGCCGGGGGCGGCGTACGCGCGCAAGTGGGCCTCGGTCGGACCGGCGCTGCCCAACACCCGGGTCAGGATCGCGGACCTCGAGACGGCCGAGCCTCTCGGCTGCGGAGTGCGCGGCGAGGTGTGGGTTCGCGGGCCTCAGGTGATGAAGGGCTACCTGAACCGGCCCGACGCCACGGCCCGTACCGTGGACGACGAGGGATGGCTGCACACGGGCGATGTGGGCTACGTCGACGAGGACGGCTGCCTCTACCTGGTGGACCGCGCGAAGGAGCTGATCAAGTACAAGGGCTTCCAGGTGGCGCCCGCGGAGCTGGAGGACGTCCTCCTGGCCCACCCCGCGATCGCCGATTGCGCCGTCATCCCCCGGCCGGACGAGGAGGCCGGGGAGGTGCCGAAGGCGTTCGTGGTGCGCGATCCGTCTGCCGACGGATCCCGGCTCACGGAGGCCGAAGTGCTGGAGTGGGTCGCCGGGCGGGTGGCTCCCTACAAGAAGGTGCGCTGCGCGGAGTTCGTGGACGCGATCCCGAAGTCGGCCTCCGGGAAGATCCTCCGACGGCTCCTGGTGGAAAAGGAGCGCGGCGGCGCGCCCGGCTGACGCGCCGCGACGGGCGACCCCGCGGTCACGTTCGGGCGGGCGTCACGTTGCCGGGCTCGCGGGGCGGCAGGGTTGTGAGCCACGCGCAGATCGGCGCCGCCGGACGGCCGAGCTCGCACGCCCGCTACCGCCCCGTGCTGCCCAGACCCCCGGTCCGGTCCGTGCTGCGTCCCACCCTTCCTTCCCGCCACGGCAGAACGGCATGGCGCGCGATCACGATCTGCGCGATCCGCTCGCCGTGCTCGATACGCTGGGCGCGAGCGGATGCGTTCTGGACGAGGACGAACCACTCGTCCGGATAGTCGGCATCCACCGTGCCGGGCGCGTTCGGCACGATCAGACCCTTCTTCCACGCCAGCGAGGAGCGGATCCGGATCTGTCCCTCGTGGCCCGGAGGCAGGCGCGCCCTGAAGCCGGTCGGAACGAGCGCACGGTCGCCGGGGGCCAGGCTCAACCACGCCGTCGGCTCCCCGGACCGGGCCGGGTCCGCCTCGTCCACGGAGGGCGCCACCTCCGCCACCTCGTCGGCGGAGGCTCGGCGCACGCGCACCCGGCGTCCCTTCAGGTAGGCCCGGACGTCGTAGCCGGCCGAGAGCCGCGTCGAGCGACTCGGCACCGCCACGTCGGGGTGCAGGGGCTCGAACGTCACGCCCGGCTCCTCGACCGGCCCCCGTCTCATCCCCGCCTCGGCCCCCGTCGAGGCGCCGGCCGCCGATTCGCCCCGTCCACCATCCGTTCGTCCGGTCACCTCTCCTCCCACTTTACCTTGCCTCCTTGTGCCGCGGGCCCTCGATCCCCTCGTACGGCGAGCGAGTCTATCGGCCCGGCCGATCGAGTGACAGCCCCCGCAGATTGCGCGAGCGTCTCGCGGATTTCGACGGCCCCGGGCACCACGCGTCCGTCCCGTGAGCCGTCGGCACGATCCTAACTCATTGAGAAGACGCCATATCCGAGCTCACCGGTTCGGCTCCGCATCGCCGGATCCGATCTTGCCCCTTCCGGGGTCGGGAAGGTGGCGAGCGCGGGAGGGCGTGAGGGATGCCAGCGCAGACGAGCCAGGTGGGGAACCCGACGGCCGTGACGGCCGGCGAAGAGCCGGACGGCGGGGAGAGCGGGCGGCCCCGCCGGCGGGTGGTCAGGGCCATGCTCGCCTGCGCGGCCGCGGCCCTGCTGGCGGCCCCGGCTCCCTCCGGCGAGCGGCCCACCGAGCTCACCATCGCCTCCGACGTGAGGGCTCGCCTCGAGGTTCTCGCCGGCGGTCTCCAGCGCGAGATCGTGCTCTGCCTCCTAGGCCGGACGCACGGCCGCACGGCGTACGCCACCGACTTCTTCATGCCGGTGCCGCACGCCTCGACCCCCAACCAGGTGGTGACCGGACCGTGCCCGCGGGGCACGGTGGCCACCTGGCACAACCACCCGTCGGCGCGAGGCGGCGACGGGTCGGCCTCTGTCCTCGCCGCCCACCCTTCCTCCCGCGCGGCCGGGTCCGCCTCCGTCCATAGCTCCAGCGGCCCCGTGCGCACCGACGGGGAGGGAAGCGCGGGGCGCCCGGCGGACGGTTGGGGAACGGCGGGGGCGGCGGAATCCTGTCGGCCCTCGCGACGCGACGTCTCCACGGCCCTTCGCCTGCGCATCCCCTTCCTGGTGATCGCGGACGGCGCGGGTCGGCACTGCATCCACCCGCTGGAGCGGCTGGAGGCCCTGGACGGCTGACGCCCCGGCCGGGGCGTCTTGAAGCCGGATACCCGCCTTCCTACCGTGGGCTCACGCCCGCGGCGGGAGACCGCTCCGTCCGACCGCCGCGTCACCCCCTCACCCGGGTCGGAGATCGGATCCCACATGCTCGCCACCGAACGTCGCTCGCGGATTCAAGCGCCGATCGCGCTCGCCTGGCTCGTGCTGCCCGCCCTGGCGGCGGGACAGGAGGCCCCCGTGCCCGGCGCCGACGTCCTGCACCAGCTCCGTTTTCGATCCATCGGTCCGGCGGTGACCGGCGGCCGCATCCACGATGTCGAGGCGCTGCCCGACGATCCGGCGACCATCTACGTCGCCTCGGCGTCGGGAGGGCTGTGGAAGACCACCAACCAGGGGACGACGTGGACCCCGATCTTCGACCACCAGTCCGTCTCGACGTTCGGGGATCTGGCCATCGCCCCCTCCGATCCCGACGTCGTCTGGGCGGGAACGGGCGAGCAGCAGAACCGGCAGAGCACGTCATGGGGGGACGGCGTGTACCGTTCCATCGACGGCGGCCGGACGTGGACGCACCTGGGCCTCGAGGAGACGCGCCACATCGCCCGCGTCCTGGTGCACCCGGACGACTCCGATATGGCCTGGGTCGCGGCTCCCGGCAACCTGTGGCGGCCGAGTCCGGAGCGGGGGGTGTTCCGGACGCGGGACGGAGGACGAACCTGGGAACACGTCCTCCGGGTGGACACGCTCACGGGGGCCATCGACCTGGCGCTCGATCCCTCGGATCCGGAGGTGCTGTACGCGGCCACCTACCAGCGCCTTCGCCGCGCCTGGGGCTTCAACGGCGGCGGACCCGGAAGCGGCATCTGGAAGTCGACGGACGGGGGCGAGAGCTGGCGCCGGCTGACCGCCGGGCTCCCGGAGGGGGACCTCGGCCGCATCGGGCTCGCGGCCTCACCCGCCGACCCCAGCGTGCTGTACGCGACCGTCGAGCACGCCTCCGAGGGAGGCACGTACCGCTCGGACGACGCCGGCGGGACGTGGCGAAGGGTGAACCGGCTGAACCCCCGGCCCATGTACTACAGCCACATCTTCGCCGACCCGCGGGAGCCCGACCGGATCTACGTGCTCGCCACCGAGTTCTACATGAGCGAGGATGGGGGCGAGACGTTTCGCGAGATGCCCACGCGGCCCACCTACGACGTCGGCGTCCACTCCGACCACCACACCCTGTGGATCGACCCGACCGACACCCGGCACCTGTACCTGGCGGGCGACGCGGGTCTGCACGAGAGCTTCGACCGCGGCGAGACCTACCGCCGGATCAACAACTTCCCTATCGGGCAGTTCTACGCGATCGGTCTCGACGACCGCGAGCCGTACTTCATCTACGGGGGGATGCAGGACAACCACTCCTGGATGGGCCCCAGCGCCAACCGTCGCTTCATCGGGATCATCAACGACGACTGGTCCCAGACCGGATTCGGCGACGGCATGTACCAGCAGCCGGAGCCCGGTAACCCGCGCGTCGCCTACGTGCTCGCGCAGAACGGCGACATCCACCGCGTGGACCCCGAGACGGGCGACCGGGTGGACGTGAGCCCGATCCCCCCCGAGGGCGAGGAGTACCGGTTCGACTGGGTCACGCCGGCGCTGGTGTCCCGCCACGACCCCGCCACCGTCTACCTGGGCGGGAACCGTCTCTTCATCTCCCGGGACCGCGGCTCGAGCTGGTCGCGCACGGAGGACCTGACCAAGCGGATCGACCGCGACACGCTGGACCTGATGGGAGTGCGGGGATCCGAACCGATGCTCTCCAAGCACGACGGCACGGCCTCCTTCGGCGAGATTACGACGATCGCCGAGTCGCCGCTCGACCCGTCGACCCTGTGGGTCGGCACGGACGACGGGAACGTGCAGGTCTCCCGCGACGGGGGGGCGACCTGGACCGAGGTGGGCCGGAACATCGGGGGACCCTCGTCGACCACCTACGTGAGCCGCGTCACCACCTCCGGCTCGGCCCCCGGCGCCGCCTACGTCGCCCTGGACGCCCACCGGGACGGCGATTTCGCCCCCTACCTGTTCCGGACCGAGGACTTCGGGCGCACCTGGCGCTCGGCCGTGGGCGATCTCCCCGCGAACGCGGGCTCGGCCAACGACGTGATCGAGCACCCGCGCCGACCCGGGCTGCTCTTCCTGGGCACCGAGCACGGGCTGTGGACGTCGTTAGATGGCGGGGGGCGCTGGACGCGGCTCGGCTCCAACCTGCCCACGACCCTGTATGACGACCTGGCCATCCACGAGCGCGAGAACGCCCTGGTGGCGGGCACGCACGGTCGGAGTCTGTGGATCCTGGACGACCTGACCCCGCTGGAGGAGTGGAGCGACGAGGTCGCACGGGCCCCCGCCCATCTGTTCACGCCGAACGCGGGCACGCTCCGTCACTGGTGGAAGGCGACCAGCTATCGCGGTCAGGCCGCCTACGCCGGCGAGAATCCGCCCATCGGCGTGCAGCTCCACTACCGGCTGTCGGCCGACGACGACTCGGCGCGCATCGTGGTGGCGCTTGCCGACGGCGAGATGGTGCGCGAGCTCGAGGTCCCGGGCGAGCCGGGGGTGATCCACCGGGTGGCGTGGGATCTCCGACACCCGCCCCCGCCGACGCCGGAGGGCTCCTTCGGCGGACCGCCCGAGGGCGTGATCGAGAGCGAGCGGGAGCTCCCGGAGCTTCCCCACTCGATCGAGCCGCACGGCCCGTTCGTCTCCCCCGGGAGCTACGAGCTGACGCTGGTGGCGAACGGCGAGCGGGTGACGCGCCCGCTCACGGTGCGCGGCGATCCCGAGCTGGACCTGACGGAGTCCGAGTATCGGGAGCGTGAGGTCTTCCTGCTCGAGCTGCTGGACCTGCAGCGGCGCGCCTTCCGCGCCACCGGGCGGGCGCGCGAGCGGGCCCGGGGGGAGGGGGCGCCGGAGGGGGCGCGGGAGCTGGCCAGCCGTCTGAACCGGATCCGGGCTCGCCTCTACGGGCTGGCCGGCGCCTTCAACACCCAGGGCGTGACGCAGGGCACCCTGCGCCCGCCGACCGCCACCCACCTCGAGGCGCGAGAGCGGCTGGCGGGCCAGCTCGAGGAAGCCGAGCGCGAGCTGGAGGGTGGCAGGTGACGCCTGTCCTCGAAACAAGATTAGATGACACATAGTATCGACCACTAAAAGCGTTATATAAAGGAAACGACCTTGACCGTCGACAGCCACACGATCCAGCGCTCGACCCGGGGGAACGGCCACATCCTGGACCTCACCGACGAGCTACTGTCGGCCGTTCGCGCGAGCGGAATCGAGACAGGCCAGGTCACTGCGATGGTCGTGGGCTCGACGGCGGCCCTCTCCACCCTCGAGTACGAGCCGGGCCTGGTCGAGCACGATGTCGTCGCCGCACTCGAGAAGCTGGCGCCCGAGGACGGACACTACGAGCACGAGAAGACGTGGGGCGACGACAACGGGCACAGCCACGTGCGCGCCACGTTGCTCGGGCCTTCACTCGCGCTGCCGATCGCCGAGGGGGGCGTCCCCCTCGGAACCTGGCAGCAGGTGGTGCTGATGGACTTCGACACCCGGCCGCGGGAGCGCAGGATCGTGCTCACGCTGCTGGGAGCCTGACGGTCACTCGAACCGGAGCGAACACGACATGAGCCACGTGGACGGCCTCGGCGGCGCCTTCATCTTCTCGCAGGATCCGGAGCGTCTGGCCCGCTGGTACGAACGAACGCTCGGCCTCTCGTTCGAGCGCGCCGGCGAGGGAGGCGCCTTCTACATCGTGTTCTGGGCCGCCGACCCCGCGGATCCCTCGAGGCGGCTGGACACGACGTTCGCGATCATGCGGAGCCGCATGCCTCACGCGCCGAGCGACCCCGGAGCGATGTCCATCGATGCCGATCAGGGCGGCGATGCGGATCGCGGCGGCGACTCGGATCAGGGCGGCGACGAAGAGAGCGAGAGCATGTACGGCGACCAGCCGTTCATGGTGAACCTGCGGGTCCGCGACCTCGACGCCCTCGTCGAGGAGCTGGAGGCCAAGGGCGTCGGGGTCCTGAAGCGGGAGGACTTCGACTACGGCCGCTTCGCCTGGATCCGGGATGCCGACGGGAGCCGGGTGGAGCTGTACCAGCCGATGGGGGGCTGACCTCTCCACCGTATCTCTCCACCGTATTGGATGACAGGGGATTCGAAACTCTCCGCGGGCGGCCAACGTTTTGTGCTGCGGATGAGTCCAATGGAAGAAGGGTTTCAGCGAGGCGGGCCGGCGATCCGGCCCGCGCCTCCTGGATCCCGGCCCGCTGGCCGCGGTTCACGTTCGACCACGACATCAACCGTCAACCCAGGACAGGTGTGATCATGCACGATTCGCGTCGAGGTTTCTTCCGCGCGCTCGGCTCCGGCGGCCTCGCCCTCATCGCCCTGCCGCTTCTGGCCCTGCCCGCGCTCGCGCAGGGCTACGCCGAGGCGGTCGCGGTCGGAGGCGGCGAGGTCTTCGTGGGGGAGTCCCTCAACGAGCGCACGCCCGGGTTCGTCTACGTGTACCGCGAGGGCGCCGACGGAGAGTGGACCGAGGCCGCCAAGCTCTCCGGCCCCGACGCCTTCGACGGGGACCATTTCGGTCGGGCGCTGGTCGCCCGCGGTGACGAGCTGCTGGTCGGCGCGACGACGCCCGACGACGGCCGGGGCGCCGTCTACGTCTTCAGAAAGCGGGACGGCGAGTGGCGGTTCGGCCAGAAGCTCCAGCCCGACGACCTGCAGCCGGAGGAGTACTTCGGGCGGGCCGGCATCGGCGAGGGGGACATCGCCCTCTTCGCCACCTGGGCCAAGGACGAGAGCCGGGGCGCCGTGTACGCCCTGCACCGCGGGCCCGATGGAACCTGGAGCGTGGAAGCGAAGCTCCAGCCCGAGGACGCGGACCCGGAGGAGTGGTTCGGAGAGGCGATGGCCGTGAGCGGCGACCGGGCGCTGATCGGCATGCCGCGCGAGAACGAGCGCCAGGGCGCGGCGTACCTGTACCGGCGCGATCCGGCCAGCGGCGCCTGGACGGAGGAGGCGAAGCTGCTGCCGCAGAACGTGGAGGCCGGCTGGAGCTTCGGCAGCACCGTCGGACTCCGGGGCACGACCGCTTTCGTGGCGGCTCCGGGGCTCGGAAGCGGCGTGGGGACCGTGTACACGTTCGAGCTCGACGAGGCGACCTCCGAGTGGCGGCCCGGCCTGAGGCTGCTGCCGCCCGGGGCGCCGGCCGAGGGCAGCACCGGTTTCGGGGCGGACATCCTCATCGACGGCGACGAGATCCTGATCGGCGCTCCCGTGGTGGGCGGCTTCGAGGGCCGTTACTTCCGCTTCGGTCGCGACGGGGAGGACGGCTGGAGGCTCCGGGGCACGCTCGCTCTCTCCGACGCGGAGCGGGGAGAGTTCCTGGGGGGGGTCGGCGCGATCGCGGGCGACGCGATGGTCGCCGGTCTGCCCAACGACGACTACGGCGCCGGCACCGCCGCGATCCTCGAGCGCTCCGCCGGCGGTTGGGAGCTGACCAGCCGGGTCTGGAGCGAGATCACGGGCCTCGACCCGATCACCGGGGGCGAGGTGGAGTGCGCGGAAGGCGAGATCGACATCTTCGGCTGCTCGAACGTGAGCCTCCTCTCCTTCGTGCCCGTGAGCGACCTGGGCGGGCCGCGAGGGGCCGAGACCAACGACGTGTGGGGCTGGACGGATCCTCAGACCGGCCGCGAATACGCGCTCGTGGGGCTCACCGACCGCGCGACCTTCGTGGACGTGACCGAGCCCACCCGGCCGGTCGTCCTGGGCTGGCTCCCGCGGACCGAGGGCTCGCCGGGCAGCACGTGGCGCGACATCAAGGTCTACGAGGACCACGCCTTCATCGTCTCCGACAACGCCGGCGAGCACGGCGTACAGGTGTTCGACCTGGCGAAGCTACGCGAGGTGAGCGATCCTCCGGTCGAGTTCACCGCCGACGCACGCTACGACCGGGTCCACTCGGCCCACAACATCGTGATCGACACGGAGTCCGGCTACGCATACGCCGTCGGGAGCAGCGCCGGGGGCGAGACGTGCGGCGGCGGGCTCCACATGATCGACATCCGGGAGCCGACCCGGCCCACCTTCGCCGGCTGCTTCGCCGACGCGAATCCGGACATGGATGTCCGCGGCTACACGCACGACGCACAGTGCCTCGTCTACGAGGGACCCGACGAGGAGCACCGCGGGAAGCAGATCTGCTTCAACTCGAACGAGCGGGCGCTCTCCATCGCCGACGTCACGGACAAGGACGCCCCGGTGTCGCTGGCCATGGTCACCTATCCGAACGTCGGATACGCCCACCAGGGCTGGGTGACGGACGACCAGCGCTACTTCTTCATGGACGATGAGGGCGATGAGTTCAACAACGAGTTCCCCGGCACGCGAACGCTGATCTGGGACATCGAGGACCTCGACGACCCGATCCTGGCGAAGGAGCACTTCGGGACCACCTTCACGAGCGACCACAACCTGTACGTGAAGGGGAACCTGATGTACCAGTCGAACTACGTGAGCGGGCTCCGGATCCTGGACATCTCCGACCCCGAGAACCCGCACGAGGTCGGCTTCCTCGACACCGTGCCGTGGAGCGAGGAGCCCGTCTTCGACGGCTCCTGGAGCAACTACCCGTTCTTCGAGAGCGGCACGATCGTCGTGACCAGCGGCAAGGAGGGCCTGTTCATGGTGAAGCGGAGCGAGCCCGAGCTGGTGCCCTGAGCGGCCTCATCGGATAGAGCCTCGCCGAGGCTCGTTTCCGGGTGCCGCATAGCCACCACACCTCCGTCCCACGGCCCGCCCGCTCTCTCACGAGCGGGACGCGGCGAGGCGGCGATCGCCCAGAGCCACGGCGGTTCCGGGGCGATCGCCGCTTCCTTCTCCCGACGGACCCGTTTCGAGGCTCGCATCCTGCGGCTGGCCCGAAGAAAAGCCGTGTCCGATATTGTCACCGTGCCGGCGCCGCCGGCCCGGGGCCGTGGCTGGCGGCGAAGCGACCGGGGAGCGAGGGGCCGGGATCGGGGAGAGCTTCATGCCGTCCACTTGGTCGTTTTCCACCTTCGTCGACTGGCTCCAGGGAAACCCTCCCGGGAGCCCGTCGGAGGGGTCCGACCAGGCGGAGCGCAGACGACAGGCGCGACCGCGGCCGCGCTCGATTCCGTGGCGGCCGGTGGACGGAGAGGATCCGGGCGAGCTGTTCGAGACCGGCTGGCCGGACGAGGTGTTCGTGGTGCAGGCCGTTCTCGCGGACATCCGCGGTCACCTGCCCCACAGCCCGGGCGCTCAGCGCTACGGCTTCCTACTCGGACGACGCCTCGAATGCCCGGCGACGGCCGATCCCTATCTGCTGATCGACGAGACCTGGGCCGCTCCCGATCCCCTGCGCGAGCGGGGCGGCTCCGAGGAGTTCGAGGAGGCGCTCGAAGCGGCACGTCGGAGCGCCACCGAGGGCGAGAAGGACGTGCTCGGGTGGTACCACACCCACTCTCCCCTCATGGGCCTCCAGTTGTCCGAGCACGACGTGCGCCTCCACTCCCGCTTCTTCCCCGAGAGATGGCACTGCGCCCTGGTCGAGGTCGCGCACGGGGAAGAGCCGGTCGGCGGGCTGTTCCAGCTCCGCCAGAAGCACCGCTATCCGGGCACCAAGCTGATCTGCTTCCTCGAGGTGACGGAGGGGAACGGCGGCTCGCACTGGGGCGAGATGGAGTCGCAGCTCGATTGGACGAACTATCGGACGCCGCGCGCCGACGTCCGCCGGGTCGCCCCGCCCCGGGAGCCGGGACCGGTGATCCGGGCGCGGGGGAAGGGCTCGACGAGCTTCTCGACAGACGACCAGCCCGTGCGCCGCGCGCCCGCGAGCGGTCCCTCATGGAAGTGGCTGCCCCTGGCGACGCCGGAGACGGCGGAGTCCGGCTCCGGGTCGCGCTCGAGCGGGAGCGATCGGCCGGCGTCACCGGGCACGGAGCCGCCGCCCCGCCGCCGGGAAGCGGCCTCGCGCCGGCGGCCCCTCGCGGAACCGTCCGAGTCCGGAGACGAACGAATCCCGGGAACGGAGCCCGAGCCCACGAGACCCGTCGCCGAGGCCCAGCCCCGCCCGCGGCCCGAGCCACGGGCGCCCGGGCCGGAAGGGGTCGAGCCCGCGCCCGGGCCGGAGGGCGACGAGCGTCCGGAGGGCGACCCGGGGCCGGAGCTCGGGCGGGCCCCACCGGAGCGGTCGGCGCCGTCGCGTCCGTCGCCGTCGCGTCCGCCGCGCCCGCACCGGTCCGAAGACCGGGACCGGAAAAGCCTTCCGTTCACCCTGGAGCCGTCCGAGAAGGTCCTCCCGGGAGGAAGCCTGCCCCGGGCCGTAGACGGTCTGCGCGGCGTGATCGCGGCCCGCAGCCGACAGTCGGCCCCCGCGCCGGACTCGCCTCCGCCGGCCGCGGCCCCCTCGCCTCGACCCCGTCCGCGCCCGGGTCGTCCCGGCCCACGTCGGCCTCGTCTCGGCTCACAGCCGCCGCGTCCCGGCCCACCGACCTTCGACCAGGATGAGGTGCCGATTCCCGACGTCCCCG